>CAZEZH010000010.1:0-46727 GCA_964516305.1 uncultured Halochromatium sp.
ATCGCACCGGCATCAAGAAATGGGTCTGGACCACCTTCCACACCTATCAATGGGATCTGAACTACGAGAATCCGGAGGTCTTCAACCGGATGCTCGAGGAGATGCTGTTCCTGGCCAATCAGGGTGTCGAGATCTTGCGCCTGGACGCCGTTGCCTTTCTCTGGAAGCGGCTCGGTACCAACTCGCAGAATCTGCCCGAGGCGCATTGGATCATCCAGGCTTTTAATGCCTTGGTCAGCATCGCCGCGCCGGCGATGGTGTTCAAATCGGAGGCCATCGTGCACCCGGACGAGGTGCGCGAATACGTCAGCATCGATGAGTGCCCGCTCTCCTATAATCCGCAGCTGATGGCCTTACTCTGGGATGCGTTGGCGACGCGCGATGTGCGCGTGTTGCAACGGGCGATGCGCAGCCGGTTTGCCGTTCCTTCAGGCTGCGCCTGGGTCAACTATGTGCGCTGCCACGACGATATCGGCTGGGCCTTTGCCAATGATGACGTTGAGGCGGTTGGCTTCGATCCCGACTCGCATCGTCTTTTCCTAACCCGTTTCTACACTGGACGCTTCGAGGGCAGCTTCGCCCGTGGAGCGCCATTCCAGGAAAACCCGGCAACAGGTGATGCACGGGTTTCAGGCACCTGCGCCTCACTGACCGGGATCGAGAAGGCGCTCGCCGAGGATGATGCTGCAGAGCTTGAGCTGGCGATCGGACGCATCCTGCTCATCCATGGGGTGATCATCATGATCGGCGGTATCCCGCTGGTCTATCTTGGCGACGAGATCGCGACCCTGAACGACTACGGCTACGACCAGGACTCCGAGAAGGTCGGTGACTCGCGCTGGCTGCATCGCGGTGCCTTCGACTGGGGGCGCGCCGAGCAGCGTCGTGACATGGAGACGGTCTCGGGCCGGGTTTACCAGGGACTGCTGCGGCTCTTGCAGGTGCGCAGTCATAACCACGCCTTTGCGCGCGGCGACACCGAACTGCTGGATACCGGTAATCGCCAGGTGTTCGGCTTCCTGCGCTCGAGCGAGCAGTCCACTGTCTTCGTGGTCGGCAACTTCAGCGAGCATCCGCAGCGTCTCGAAGCGCGGCGCTTGCGGCAAATGGGGATGCGCAAGACCATGGTCGACCTGTTCGCGGGTCAGACCATCATTGCCACCCAGGAGCTGTTGCTGGAACCCTATCAGCTAATGGCGTTGGCGCGCTCGGCCTGATGCGCTTCGCCTGATCTGCTAAGCGCCTCGTCATGCTTCTGCGTGAAACCGACCGGTATTGCCTGTATCGCGCTCGTCGTTTTCTCTGGGCAGAGTTCAAGACTCGGCATCGCGTGCTGAGCACCTGTAAGGTCCATGGTGGCCTGCGGGAGGATCTGACCCATGTGGCGAATCATCAGAGCTGTGAGGGCGTTGGCCACGACCGACAGTATCACCGAAACCAGGCTGCGCTGCCGCGGCTCGACGGATTTCATGCCCAGGCCTGCGCTGAGGCGGACCTGCCCGCTGAAACCACTGCTTTGATGTCGACTGCGGCGAACATGCAGTGCGCGGTGCTGGCGCAGGCCGATCATGAGGATCTGAGGGTCTCGGTTGTCGCTACGGCTGGGGTGTTGGGCAATGCGACCCGAGCGGGTGATCCGGCAGGCTGGCACGAGCAGCGCGAGGGGAGCCGTCCGATCCGTCGTTCACCTGATCCTAGCCTGGACGAGGCGGTCGAGGTCCTGCCGGATGAGTCAGGCTCCGGAACCATCGTGTTGCTGGTGTTCATCAACCAGCCCTGTACGGCGGCCTGCCTGACGCGCGCCGCAATGATGGTGACCGAGGGCAAGAGCACAGCACTGCTTGATCTGCGTATGCCAAGCCTGCAGTCAGCAGGCCTCGCTACCGGCACGGGCACCGACCAACTGGTGATCGCGGCACCGCTGCCGCAGCCGGGTGACTGGGAACGCTGCTGGGCAGGCGGCCACAACAGCCTTGGCGAGTTGTTGGGGCGCGCCGTGCATCGGGCCGTGACCCGCTGCATCCTGCTGCAAAACGGGGTCTGTGCCGAGCTGCGTCGCTCCATCTGTGGGGCGCTCGGACGCCACGGCTGCGGTGAGGCCGAGTTGCTCGACCAGGCCCGTGCCGCGCTTGCAGTGCCCGATGCCGAGCTGTTCGCGCAGAATCTCACCGCACTGATCCATGATCCACAAAGCGCAGCCGCTGCCTACGCGCTGGCCGAGATCATCGATCTGGTGCGAGTCGGCGTGCTGCATGCCGAGGTGGTTCAGGAGGCGCTGATCAATCAGGCTGCGCTCTTGGCGGCTGCGGTTGCCGTTGCCCCAGAGCAGTTCCCCGCGCTGCGTGAGGAGCTGCAGCGCCATCGCGATCTCACGCCCGGTGCACTCGCGGCGCGTGCGGTGGCACTAGGGTTCGCACGCAAATGGCGTTGACCGAACATCTGCTGCTGATCCTTGCTGCCTGCGCCCTTGATGCCCTGCTCGGCGATCCGGTATATCGGCTGCATCCCATCCGCGTGCTGGGCGCCTGGACCTTGGTCTGCGAGCGTGCATTGTTTGGTCTCGGCCTTGATGGCCGGCTGGGAGGCGTTCTTCTCTGGATCGCGACCCTTGGCGGTGCGCTTGCTGTCTGGTGGTTGATCCGTTCGACGCTCGAGCTGCTCCACCCCTGGCTCTCCTTCGGCTGGGATCTGTTCATCGCCTACAGCCTGCTCTGCGCGCGAGACCTGATTAGCCAGGGACGGCGCGTGTTACAGGCACTGGAGGCTCTGCCTCCGGATCTAAACCGCGCCCGGCGCGAGCTGCAGATGCTGGTCAGTCGCGATACCCAAGGTCTATCGCGGTCTGGCGCGGTGCGCGCTACCATCGAGAGCCTGTCTGAGAACCTCACCGATGGCGTCTTGACGCCGCTCTGGGCGCTCTGTCTGTTCGGGCTGCCCGGGCTGATCCTGGTCAAGGTGGTCTCGAACCTAGACTCGATGGTCGGCTACAAGAACGCGCGTTATGCGCGCTTTGGCTGGGCCGGCGCGCGCTCCGATGACCTGGTGCACTGGCTGCCGGCGCGCCTTTCGGTGCCGCTGATCCTGGTTGCCGCGGGGCTGTTGCGGCAGCATCCGCGCCTCGTCTTCCCAACGGCGCTGAAATACCACGGGATGTTGCCGAGCCCGAATTCGGGTTGGAGTGAGGCCGCTTTCGCCGGCGCGCTACGCCTGCGCTTGGTTGGCCCGATCTGGCATCAAGGGCGGCTAGTCAATGAGGCCTTTATGGGCGATCCCGATTGGCCCGCCGAACTGGGTGCCAAGGAGTTGCGGCAGGCCTTGCAGCTGTTGTTAACCGCTTGCCTGCTGGCGTTGACTCTCGGTCTTGCGCTCGCACCGCTGCGTGTTCTGATGCCTTGGTGATCTGCGCAGAGACATTAAGACGCGACGGCCAATCCCTGCTACACCTGGTCGGTGATCTTGATGTTCTCGCTAAGGCGTTGTTTCGTAGGGTTTATAGGTTCAGAAACTGTCTGGAAATGCTGCATTTGGCGGTCCAGAAGCCACTTTCAGCACAGGACTGGGCACGGACCGGGCTGCCGGGTTTGGAGGTCAGAGGCCTTTTCAGCCTGTTGGTGAAGATCGAGCCCTGTGTTTGTGCCGCCCGGCTAGCCTGGCGCTGCCTGGATCTCAGTGTAGCTGGTGTTGCCAGCTGCGTTCGCCTTGCGGCTGATCATGGGCTCGAGCGGCGAGCTGCAGCCAATGCGCCATCTCAGCGCCGGACATTGGTGCCGCGATCAGGCGGCCCTGACCGTGCTCGAGGCCCAACTCGCGCAGGGTCTCGAGCTGGGCATTGGTCTCGATCCCTTCGGCGATAGCAAAGGCGCCGGTCTCGCTGGCAAACTGGCGGGCGGCGCGCGTCAGGGTCTGGGCGCGTGGCAGGGTCGCGAGTGCGCCGATAAGCCTCCGGTCGATCTTGATGTAGTCCGGCCGCAGATCAGCCATCAGGGTTAGGGAGGCTAAGCCGGCACCGAAGTTATCAACGCCGAGCAGGATCTGTTGATTCAGCAGTCGCGGCAGTACCTGATGCGACCAGTCGAGATCGGCGCCTAGGGCATCTTCGGAGAGTTCGAGCCGTAGCGCGCTGGCATCGATGCCGTGGAACTGCAGGGCCCGGTGCAGATAGTCCAGAAAACGCTCATCGATGAGTTGCTCGTGACAGACGTTGATGCTTAAAAACAGCTCTGGTGGCCAGATACCTTGGCGTTGCCAGGCGGCAATCTGGGCGAGCGCGAGGTCGATGATGCGCTCGCCAAGGGCGTTGAGCATACCGGCTGATTCGGCAACGGAGAATAACTGCTCGATGCTGAATCCACTCTGGCTCAGATGCTCGCAGCGCAGCAAGGCCTCCAACCCGACCGGAGACAGGCTATCTAGCACCACCATCGGCTGATAGTGGAGATCCAGTTGATGGTTGCGAATGGCGCCCTCGAGTTCGACGCGGAGTGCGTCTTGGTTCTCCGCGCGTGCTCGCATCCCTGGCTCGAAGCGGGTCGCGCGGCGGCCGCCGAGCTGTTTGCTCCGCTGCAGCGCTAGATTCGCATCTTGCAGTACCTGGTCAACACTGCCGTAGTCCGCGGTCACGGGTAGGAGGGCGATGTCGGGCCTGAGCAGGACTTGATCCCCATTGAGCCTGAGTGGCTCGCGGAAGCGCGCAAGGATGGTTGCCGCTGCGCCTTCGGTGTGCCCCCAGTGCGCATCGGCGCGCATCAGGATCATGAATTCATCGCCGCCGAAGCGGCCGATGGCGTCGGCATTGAAGTCAAGCTCTAACAGAATGCGGGCGAAGGTCCGGAGCGCCTGATCTCCCCGTGCTTGGCCAAAACGGTCGTTGATGCGCTTGAAACCGCCGAGATCGATATAGATGAGCCCAGCGCTTCGGCGTGACGAGGACTTGGCATCGGCAATCGCCTTGGCGATCCGGTGATACATGAATGCGCGGCTATTGGCGCCGGTGACCGGGTCGTGATGCGCCTCGTAGAGCAGTCGCTGCTGCAGCTCGAGGTTGTCGGCCTTGAGTCGTGTCAGGATTGCGATCAGCCAGCAGACCGACTCGACCAGATTGCCGATCGGAAAGGCGAAGGCGGTGATGGGCGGTAGCCAGCTGCCCTGAGTAACCACCGCCATCGCCTGGATGCCGCCACCGAGGAGGGCGGCAGCCAGGCCGGTCGCGAACCAGCGCGCGCCTGGCTCGCCATCGCGCAGACGCCTGACCAGCAGGACAATGACCAGGACCGCAAGCAGCGGCAGCACAGCGGCGCCAAAGCGATAGGCCTCGGCCGTCAGTGCCGAGAGATAGAATCCGCTTGCGCTGAGGGCGACGCTGATCAGAAGCAGACTGCGCAGGTAGCCACCGGGGCGCAGAAAGGCGATCACCGGCAGCGACATCCCGATCACGGCGGTGCCGACTGCGACCGCTTGCAGCAGATGGTGTGCACTGGGTGCGGGCCAGAACGCAAGCCATGCAGCACCGAGGCCGATTCCCTGCATCTGAAAGAACAGCAACGCGCCGATATAACCCAGGTAGGCGAAGGTCAAGGCACTGCGCTGATAGCGGGTCATCAGTGTGGCGATCACGAATAGGGTCGCCAGCATCCCGGTGAACATGCCAAGCGCAATCCAGAGCCGTTCGCTGAGGCAGTGGAATTGGGATTCTGGGATCAACTCAACCCAGGGACGAATCGATTTGTGATCGCTCACGATCGCGACCGGCGACGTCGCGCCAAGGGTCGCCGGAAGCCGAGTATTCGGGAACGGGCTCGAGAGGCTGCGCTGCGCAAACGGGATCAAGCGGCCCGATTCGCCGGCGTGGATACAACCACGCTGGTCCTCGGCCAGCACGATGAACCGCTCGACGATGGGGTCCTTGATCGTCGCGATCAGCGGCTCCGAGGCTAACCGATCAGCATTTGGGGTAAGGATGAACGCACGCGCTGGGGCATCACCATCCAGCGCTGGGATCATCACCGGCGAGCAGTCTGCCGGCGCCTCGTCCGCGAGCGCCCGATACTGCTGTAGCCAGGCCTCGGCAGAGTCGTCAGGGGGTGCCGCGCTCACCGGCAGCGTGATGCCGAGCAGCAGTATTGCGGCTAGCCGGCTGTGATGAGCGCCTCTCAGCGCGCTGGTCAGGGCACTGGAGGGCACTCCTTGGGCTAGCGCTTGAACAAAGACTCTGAGCAGTGCGCGGAGGAATGGGGCGTGCGAAGGGCCTTGGCGTCTTGGTTGATTCGGTGCGGCGGGATGGCCGTTGGCCGTTGGCTCGGACATACGAGTGGCAAGGCGTTGGATGGTTGCGAGAGTCCTGTTATTCGAGACGCGGCCATTCGATCATGAAGACCAACGCCCCAATCTACAGGGTTTCGGTCCCTTCCACACCTGGCTCAACGCAACTAATGCCCACCTTAGTGCGGCGCAATAAGGGGGCTTGACTCTGCTCAGCCCTTGGAGCGGCGGAGTTCTTGGGTGAGCTTTTCCAGCTCGCGTTGCATCTGGAGGTTTTGGAACGGGCGCAGCGGGGGCACTTCGCGCTCGAGCAGCCCATCGAGCAGACTCTGGCTCGACTGCACCAGATCGACCAACTCACCCGAGACGCGCACCGTTTGGTAGGTATTCCAGGCGGTCTCGATATCGGCAGCCAGCGCGGATCGGGCCCGCTCGACCTCGTTGCGCTGCTCGGCGAGGTAATCGCGATAGACGCCAGCGGCCTCGATTGTCAGCTGCTGCGCCTGCAGGTTGTTCCGTAACAGCTTAGCCCGCTCCGGCTGGGTTTGCATCAACGCCCGTGTCTCCTTGCTGAGCTCGGCGGCGCGATCGGCGATGGCATTGATCTCGGGGATGTAGCGCGTTTCGATGGCCTCTTCGACATCGCTGTGCATGCGCGCGAGCGCGCGCAGCAGGATCACGTACATGCCGTAATAGCGCCTGGCGCTCTCGAGATCCTCGCCGCTCTCCTCGACCAGCGTTTCAAGCTGCTTGGTGATGGCCTTGACGTTGTCGAAGACGATGCCGAGGTCGATGATGTTGTCGCCGACCACAGTGGCTAACAGCAGGTCGATCTGATCGTTGCTGAGTTCGAGTCCCATCGCGCGCAGCTCGCGGACGAACTCGGCCTTGATGCGCTCAAGCTCGGCCCGATAGCCGCGGATATCGGCCTCGCGCTCAGCGATGCGCTGGTCGTAACCACCAACGGTTGTCGCCAGTAGCGACTCGCTTGGCGCCGTAACCCGTTCGCGCCGGAAACGGTCGATATCGGCGCGAGCCTCGGTGATGCGCGTGCGCATCGCCTCGATCTGCGCGCGATACGCCTGCACTGGTGAGCCAGAGAGGATGGCCACCGAGGCATCGAGCAGGGCATTGATATCGGTATCGGCATCGCGCTTGTCGCGGCCGAGCCAGGCCCGGTCTGGCAGCTGCGGCCGAGCATCCTCGAGCTGCAGCGTCTCCTCGAGCTTGGGCACCAGCTCCTTCCAGAGGGCGGCCGTCGCCGGCGGCTCGGCCGGGTTCAGCGAGCGTTGCGCCCCGTCCCAGGCCTCGAGCGTGGCTTCACGTGATCGTTGCCACCAAACATCAGCCGACTGAGTGGAGCGTTCCCACAGCGAGCCTGCATCCTCGATCGAGCGTTCCAAGAGCGCCGAAAGGCCGTCATCGGGGCTGTCGCTTGCCGCGCTCTCGCCATGGTCTACCGCTGCGCTCGGGTTGGCGGCTACATCAGCGCCGGCAGCGGACTCTGATCCCGCCTTCTGGGCGGCGGTGCCGTCGACGCCGGCTATGGCTAGCAAGAGTCCGAGCACGAGGCCGATATCCGCGCCTCGGCGTCGAGATCTGGGCTTCGAGTGGGTTGTGATCGAGTCGGTTATCCTCTGCGTCATGGGCCTCTATCGCCTTCTGGTTAGCGCCGCTTGGATGATGATCGTCGTCAGCCAAGCGACAGAGGTTAGCAAGATCGCGCTGCGATCGTCTGTCGCGTTACGCCCTCCTGCTTGCGGCAACGCTCGGTGGCTGCTAACGTGCGTCGCTTGTGATCGGCTAACAGCCGTATCACACTCGTCAATGGTGGGGCGCGTCGGTCCCCTCGCAACGCGAAGCCGTGAACCCGGTCAGGCCCGGAAGGGAGCAGCCGCAGCGGTGGATGTGTGTGCCGGGGTGTGGCTGGCGCGGCTCGCCGCCCCTATTCCGGCTGCGTCAGGCTCGCCTGTAACTGACTCCATGACCTATCAGGTGCTCGCGCGCAAGTGGCGCCCCCGGTCCTTCGCCGATCTTGTCGGCCAAGACCACGTAGTTCGGGCGCTGGTCAACGGCCTCGAACGTGGCCAGCTGCATCACGCCTATCTGTTTACTGGCACCCGCGGGGTCGGTAAGACCACGCTGGCCCGTATTCTGGCGAAAACCCTCAACTGCGAGCAGGGCGTAGGCCCCAATCCTTGCGGGGTCTGCTCTACCTGCACTGAGATCGATGCTGGGCGTTTCGTCGATCTGCTCGAGGTCGATGCCGCTTCGCGCACCAAGGTCGATCAGACCCGCGAGCTGCTCGACAATGTGCCCTTCGCTCCGGTGCGCGGTCGTCACAAGGTCTATCTGATCGACGAGGTGCACATGTTCTCGGCGAGCAGCTTCAATGCGTTGCTCAAGACCTTGGAAGAGCCGCCGCCGCACGTGAAGTTCGTGCTCGCGACCACCGATCCGCAGAAGCTGCCGGCAACGGTCTTGTCGCGCTGTCTGCAGTTCAATCTCAAGCGCCTGTTGCCGGATCAGATTCGGGATCGGTTCCTGACCGTGCTCGAGGCCGAGGCGGTCGGCTTTGAGCTACCAGCGTTGAGCCTGCTCGCGCGCGCCGCCGACGGCAGCATGCGCGATGGACTCAGTCTGCTGGATCAGGCGATTGCCTTTGGCGCTGGTCAGGTCAAGGTTGATGACGTGCGGGCGATGCTTGGCACCCGTGGCGGTGAGCTGACGCTTGATCTGCTAGAAGCCATGGCACTTGCAGATGCGGCTCGAGTGCTGGCCGAGATCGGCCGCATCGCCGAGCTGACACCAGATTTCTCGGCCGTGCTCCTGGACCTGATCGCGGCTCTGCATCGGGTTGCGCTGGCGCAGCAAGTGCCCTCGACCTTGCGCGGCGATGATCCAGATGATGAGCGTCTCGGCGCGCTAGCGGCACAGCTGGCGGCTGAAGATGTGCAGCTTTACTATCAGGTCCTGCTCACCGGGCAGGGCGACCTTGATCTCGCGCCCGATCCGCGCGCTGGACTGGAGATGGTGTTGCTGCGGGCGTTAGCGTTTCGCCCGGCGCCGATCAGGTCGGCTGACCCGGCGCCGCCAGCACCGCAGAAGGCTGCGCAGGCGAAATCAGACAGTGGCTCGCGTCGCGGCCCCGATACCGGTGAGGCTAATGGTGAGCAGCTGTCGTCGCAGCCCCGTTCAAGCGCTGCTGCTAGCGCAGCGGTTGCCCCTAACGCAGCGGTTGCTCAGGGCTTGGCCAACGGCTTGAACACCACAGGGGCCTCTGCCGCCGAAGTCCTGACAGTTCCTGGAGGCATGCCGGCTCCAAGCGTCGAGTCAATGACCGTGACTGTGAAAGACAAGGGCGCATCCTATGTCACTAGCGACGAGCCGCTATCGAGCGCGCCGCGACAGGCACCGGGCTCGACCCCTGCACCCGACTCGACCCCTGCACCCGCTGCGGGCTTGCTGAGTTCGGCCGAAGATTGGCAGCAACTGGTCGCGAACATGGGTCTAAGGGGCCTGGCGCTGGAGCTGGCGCGCCATTGCGCGCTGAGCGCTTGGGATGGGCAACGGCTGCGTTTGATGCTGGACCCGGGGCATGTGCATCTGCGCGCTGCCGGCGCGGAGCAACGGCTTGGGGCGGCGTTGGGCGCCGCGCTCGGC
Source organism: uncultured Halochromatium sp. (assembly GCA_964516305.1). Classification (GTDB taxonomy): domain Bacteria; phylum Pseudomonadota; class Gammaproteobacteria; order Chromatiales; family Chromatiaceae; genus Lamprobacter. Next base: position 9,922 of record CAZEZH010000010.1, read on the forward strand.
TGCGAGCTGCGCCTGGAGATCCTGGCCGATGTTGCCCCCGATGATACGCCTGCGCTGCGACACGCTCGCGAGGATGCGAAGCGGTTGGCCGAGGCCGAACGGGTGATGGCGGCTGATCCTGTCGCCCAGCAGTTGCGCGAGCGCTTCGACGCCGAGTGGATACCGGGTACGCTTTGCGCGCTGCCCGCGCGTGCAGGGAGCTGATTGAGGTCATAGGGTCCGCTGTGCCCTAGGTTTTGGCGCCGACATAGCAGGCCCATGTCGTGGATGCTGAGTTGGATTCATAAATCACCGATGAGAAGAGGTTAAGCAATGAAGAACGGATTAGGGGGGATGCTGAAGCAAGCCCAGAAACTGCAAGAAGATATGAAGAAGTCGCAGGAGCGACTCGCAAATGAAGAGACCATCGGCGAGTCCGGCGCCGGTATGGTCAAGATCACGATGAATGGTCGACACGAGGTCAAGCGGGTCGAGATCGACCCTTCGTTGATGGCAGACGACAAGGAGATGCTTGAGGATCTGGTGGCTGCGGCCTTCAACGATGCGGCGCGTCGGGTTGGGGAAAGGGCCCAGGAGAACATGGCGGAGCTGACCGCTGGGCTGCCGTTGCCGCCTGGCATGAAGCTCCCTTTGTAACGCGCTTGATGCCTCTGCGAGATGGCGAAACCGCGCTAGCGTAATGGCTCGGCGATCATGAGATGGTGATAGCGACCTGGGCTCAGTGACTGGTGGTTGATTGCGGTGTCCGATTCAACTCTGCTGAATCAGCTTGTCGAGGCCTTGCGTCGCCTGCCTGGCATTGGTCCGAAATCCGCGCAGCGGATGGCCTTTCATCTGCTTGAGCGCGATCGGGACGCCGGGCGCGAGTTGGCGCAGGTGATGGCTGCAGCGATGGAGCGCATCGGCCGTTGCGAGCGCTGCCGGACGCTGACTGAGCATGCGCGTTGTCACCTCTGTGCGAACACTCGGCGTGATGCCAGTCTGCTGTGCATTGTTGAGCAGCCTTCGGATATCGTCGCCATTGAACAGGCGACCCATTATGGTGGACTCTATTTCGTGCTTGGTGGTCGATTGTCGCCGCTCGATGGCATTGGACCTGAAGAGCTCGGGCTCGATCGGCTTGAGTCGCGCTTCAAAGAGCCAGAGCTCGATGAAGCCATCCTGGCCATCAGTCCGACGGTGGAGGGGCTTGCGACAGCACATTACATTACCGACCTGGCCCGGGGCCTGGATTTGCGCTTGAGTCGCATCGCCCACGGCGTTCCCTTGGGCGGTGAACTCGAGTTTGTCGACGGTAGTACCCTGGCGCATGCCTTTGCAGGTCGGCAAGGGCTCTGATCGACATCCAAACATCTACACCCAAACCAAGAGCGGAGAGACCGATGTCTGATACGATCTTCGGCAAGATCGCCAATGGCGAGGTGGCGGCGGATCTCGTCTATGAAGACGACGAGGTCGTGGCCTTCCGCGACCGCGAGCCACAAGCACCGGTGCATGTGCTGCTGATCCCGCGCAAGCCGATTCGGACCCTGAGCGATGCCGAGCCGGAAGATGCTGAGCTGCTTGGCCACTTGCTGCTGGCAGCGGCCAAGGTGGCCAAGCAAGAGGGGATTGCCGAGCAGGGTTACCGGACCGTGATTAATTCTAACGCTGGCGGTGGCCAGACCGTTTACCATCTGCACGTTCACATCATCGGTGGGCGTCCTCTGCAGTGGCCTCCAGGCTGATCTCCTGAGCCTGCTGATTGGGCTAGCCTGGCTGCGTGCAGCGTCTTTAGGAGTACCGTCGAGATCATGTCATTGACAACTGGAGCATCGGCCAAGGATCAGACTGCAGGCGATGGATCAGCGACCGATGGGGCGGCGAGTTCCGCGCCCGCCTTTGAGCTGAAGGCAGCGGCGTTCACGTTGCCCGTGATTCGGCTGTTGCGACTGGATATGGACGCGGTTGAAGCACAGCTGATACCGAAGGTGCAGCAAGCACCGGGTTTTTTTAAGCATACGCCCGTGGTGATCGAGCTGAGTGCGCTGCCATCGGTGGAGGAAGACGTCGGCTTTCCACAGCTGGTCGGACTGCTGCGTGGGTTGGGTATGATCCCGGTGGGGGTGCGTGGCGGCGGCGGCGCTCAGCACGAGGCGGCGAAGGCCATGGAGCTGGCGATCCTGAGCGATATGGCAAAGCCCGTCACCAAGACCGAGGTTGTTGAAGATCTAGCGCCCGAATTGCCGATCACCGTCCAGTCGGATGAACCTCAGGTCGGGATTGAGACCGGCACGCATCTGATCGATCGTCCGGTACGGTCGGGTCAGCGGGTATATGCCGCTGGGGGGGATTTGACCGTGATTGCGGCCGTCAATTCTGGCGCTGAGCTGATGGCTGATGGCAATATCCATGTCTATGCACCAATGCGCGGGCGTGCGATCGCGGGGCTGCACGGTGACACAAAGGCGCGTATCTTTTGCTCCGACCTCCAGGCGGAGCTGGTGTCGGTGGCTGGCCATTATCGGGTCAGCGACAGTATCCCTGCCAATCTCAAGGGGCGCCATACACAGGTCTTCCTGGATCATGATGTGCTGCGGATTGAGCCGCTCTAGCTAGCTAAATCGAGGGCGAGCCGGGGCAGTGTGATGGGTCGCAAGCAGGTTTTCGAACAGGGTCAACACGAATAAGGGGAGTCCTTCTTGGCCAGAACTATCGTCATTACCTCGGGGAAAGGGGGCGTGGGTAAGACCACGACAGCCGCCGCCATGGCTATGGGCCTCGCGCAGCGTGGGCATCGCACAGCGGTGATCGACTTCGATGTCGGCCTGCGCAACCTTGACCTGATTATGGGCTGCGAGCGGCGCGTGGTCTACGACTTTGCCAATGTCATCAATGGCGAAGCGAACCTGAATCAGGCGCTGATCCGCGATAAGCGCTGCGAGCATCTATTCATCTTGCCGGCATCGCAGACCCGGGATAAGGAGGCCTTGACGCAAGAAGGCGTTGGGCAGGTGCTCGAGGCATTGGGCAAGACCCATGACTATATCGTCTGCGACTCCCCGGCGGGTATCGAGCATGGCGCACTAATGGCGATGTATTACGCCGACGACGCCGTGGTGGTGACGAATCCCGAGGTCTCTTCGGTGCGGGACTCTGACCGCATGCTCGGCATCCTCTCGAGCAAATCTCGCCGAGCGCTCGAGAACCAGGAGCCGATCCGCGAGTTTCTGCTGCTGACCCGCTACTCACCAGAACGCGTTGCGCGCGGTGAGATGCTTGGGGTTGAAGACGTCCAGGAGATACTGGCCCTCAATCTATTGAGTGTGATTCCAGAATCCGTCGCTGTCCTTAATGCATCGAATTCCGGCAATCCGGTAATCCTTGATAACGACTCCGATGCCGGTCAGGCCTACGGCGACATGGTGGCCAGATATCTCGGCGAGGAGCGACCAATGCGCTTCCTTGAGATGGAACGCAGAGGTTTGCTCAGCCGATTCTTCAGGGGGTGATAGGTGGGGCTACTCGATTATTTCCGAGGCGCCGGTGCCGGGGCCAATAGAGGCTCGGCCTCGGTCGCGAAAGAACGACTACAGATCTTGGTGGCACATGACCGCGCAGCGCGCGATCGGCCCTCCTACCTACCCAGGCTGCAGCAGGAGATCCTGGCGGTGATTCGCAAGTACGTGGAGGTCGACAATGACGCGGTCTCGGTGCACTACGAACAAGAAGACCGGCACGAGATCCTGGAGCTGAACATCGTCCTGCCGGACGCCGAGGGTCGGTCCTGAGATCTTGAGCCGATGGCGGCTGCGTTTGCTCGCCGTTGGCGAGCTGTGCCGTAATGGCTCGCGTCTATAGAGCGAGCCTTAGCGGGCTAAACCCAAAAGGAGCATTGTTAACCGCAGATGACGCAGTCAAGCGCAGAGAGATTAAGCCACTACGGCTAATCCCTGCTGCACCTGTTAGGTAACCTTGGTACTATCGCTAAGGCACTGTTTTACCTATTTTTAATCTGCGCCATCTGCGGTTTTAAGCTGAAGGGTTGCAGGAGGTCCAAGGTGTTGCACGCCTTACGAAGCGGTCAACTGGGGTTTCCAGGTTCTAGGTTCTAGGGTCTAGGTTCCAGTCCAAGAATGAATTCCCACTGGGCATCGGTGACCGGCATGATGGATAGGCGATTTCCTTTGCGCACCAGCGGGAAGTCGGCCAGGGCCTCATCGGCGTAGTCCTTGAGTTCGCTCAAGCTGATGTTGCGCTCGAGATCGCGCACGAAGCGAACATCGACCAGGTACCAGCGGGGATTGTCCGGGTCGCTTTTCGGGTCGTAATACTTGCTGTCTGGGTCGAACGCGGTTGCGTCGGGATAACCGGAACTGACGACTTCAATGATCCCGACGATGCCTGGCTCTTTGACGTTTGAGTGGTAGAAGAAGCCGAGGTCACCGACCTGCATCTGATCGCGCATCATATTGCGCGCCTGGTAGTTGCGAACCCCGTCCCAGGGCTCGGTCTGTTCGCGACGAGCCTTCAGATCCTCAATGCCGAAGGCGTCCGGTTCCGATTTCAGGAGCCAATAGGCCATGAGCGTCTCCCCCCTGCTGAGATGGTCTGGTGAGATGAACTGGTGAGATGAGCCTTGCCGTCACTCTGCGCTCTGGGTGGCCTTCGCGAGTTGTTGGAAGGCGAGCAGCCGTTCGCTTGCAATCGCGCCATCGGCACTGGCGGCCAGGATGGCGCAATCAGGCTCCTGCTGATGCTGACAGTTGCTGAAGCGGCAGCGACCGATGAACGGTCGGAACTCGGGGAATCCCTGTTCGAGTTCTGCCCGTTTGATGGGACCGAGTCGAAAGCTGCGTACGCCGGGGGAGTCGATCAGGCGGCCCCCGCTGCCGAGGCGGTAACTGGTCGCGGCAGAGGTTGTGTGGCGCCCAAGACCGGTCGCACCGGAGATTGCGCCAACATGGACATCTTGATCGGGGAGCAAGGCCTTGATCAGCGAGGACTTTCCAACACCCGATTGACCGACCAGGATGCCGGTGCGCGCGGCGAAGCGTTCGCGTAGCGGTCCGAGCCGGGGGTCCTGCTTAAGGCTCAACGGCAATAGCGGATAGCCAATCTTGGCGTAGTACTCGAGCCGACCCAGGAAGGCAGCACGTTCGGGAGCGTCGAGAAGATCCATCTTGTTGCAGAGAATCACGGCCGGCACGCCGATCCGCTCGGCGGCAACCAGATACTGATCAATCAGAAAGCCGGTGGGCGGTGGCTCTGGGGCAATGACGATGACCAGCAGGCCGATGTTGGCTGCGAGCGGCTTGTCTTGACCGCTCGCGCTGGGTCGGCTAAGCAGGGTCCTGCGCGGATGAATCGCCGTGATGACGCCGGCGCTTGGGCCGCAGGGCTGCCAGACCACCTGGTCCCCGCAGACGGGGTGCCCAATGTGTTGTCGCGTCACGCAGTGATGGCAGACCCCCTCTGTGTCTTCAACGATCAGATTGGCGCCATAGCGGACGACGACGAGGCCATTGCGTGCGGCCTCGTCATCGAGCTGGGTCAATACGAGTTCGGCCCGGGCCTCAACCTTGCTGCGGCGACGATCTTGGATGCGCTGAATGCGCTCGACCTGTCGCTCCGAGAGACGCCGCCGAGGCATGCTCGCAAGGCCCGCCGCGATTAAGGCTCGAAATTGTAGTATTCACGGTTGAGCAGCGCGGTCACGGCGTCGACCTGATCGTCGAACCAGGTCAAGCCAAGGTTCTGCTCACACATACGCACCTGGCCGTGCAAGGCATCGAGCGAGTTGATGCGTCGATCCTCTCGCGTGTAGACCTCGGAGCCATGACAACTGGTGCAATTCTTGTCGAACAGTGCGTTCGCATCCACCGTTTCGTCGGCCTGTGCATTGAGGCCTGCGGTGATGAGGGTGACGAGGGCGAGGCTGAGAAGGAGGCGCTGGGTCATGAGTTGCTCCAAAGGTTGAGTCGGGGGTTGCGTGGGGTGTTAAACGCGAGCTTAACCTGGTAGGGCCAGGTGTGCCGAGTCTGCGCTAGGCTATGAGACGACCTGGATAGTAACGATCTGCGAACCAACTGGGGTGCCTGTGGTAAACGAAAACAACCTGATCTGGATCGACCTTGAGATGACTGGGCTCGATCCCTTCCGCGACCAGATCATCGAGATCGCGACCCTGGTGACCGATTCTGACCTTCAGATCCTCGCTGAAGGCCCGGTGATCGCGATCCATCAGCCGGAGCACGTCTTGGCGGCGATGGATGACTGGAACCGCAGTCATCATGGGGATTCTGGTCTGCTCCAGCGGGTTCGAGCCAGCCGCGACGACGAGCGTTCCGCCGAGCTACAGACATTGGCGTTTCTCGAGGCCTGGTGCAAGGCTGGGGCATCGCCGCTGTGCGGAAACAGCATCTGCCAGGATCGACGCTTCTTGGCGCGCTGGATGCCGCGCCTCGAATCCTTCTTCCACTATCGCAATCTCGATGTGAGTTCGGTCAAGATTCTAGCGCAGCGTTGGGCACCGCAAGTGGCCGATGCGTTCAAGAAGGAAGGAGCCCATCTGGCGCTGTCCGATATCAAGGAGTCGATCGCTGAGCTTGCCCACTATCGCGCCGAACTGCTTCGGCTGTGATGGTGGTCCGATACAACGCCTCGCAAGCGTCCTGCGACCCGCAATAGGAGCCCTGCATGAACCGACCGCGAACCATACCCGAAACCGGGCAGTTGCCGCGAGCGCTCTATCAGGCCGAGCAGGTCAGAGCGCTGGATCGGAATGCGATCGAGCAGCAGGGGATTGCCGCCGAACAACTCATGGAGCGCGCAGGGGCCGCAGCCTTTTCGCTGTTGCGCTCGCGTTGGCCCCAAGTGCAGTCGCTGGTGGTGTTGGCCGGTGCGGGAAACAACGGCGGTGATGGTTATGTGCTGGCGCGGCTTGCGCATCGTTATCAACTTGGGGTGCGCCTGTTCACGCTCGGGGACCATACGGGGTTGCAGGGCGCGGCCTTGGCGGCTGCGGAGGCCTACCGTGCCGCAGGCGGAAGCACTGAGCCCTTTACACGGCTGCCGCCGGACGCCGAACTGATCGTTGATGCGATGCTTGGCACCGGGCTCGAGCGGCCACTGACGGGACTCTGGGCCGATGCGGTGGCGCAGTGCAATCGTGCGCGAGCGCCGATCATGGCGCTCGACATCCCCACTGGCCTGCATGCTGATAGCGGCTGCGCCTTGGGTGCAGCGATTGATGCAACGGCCACGATCAGCTTCATCGGCCTCAAGTGCGGGCTGTTCACGGGCCGCGGGCCCGACCATTGCGGCGAGGTCTGTTTCGATGGCCTGCGGGTACCTGCGTTGATCTATGCCAGCGAGATCCCGGTCGCACGCCGTATCGACTGGAACCAGCAGACGCGGTTGTTGCCAGGGCGTCGGCAGACTGCGAACAAGGGTGATTTCGGCCATCTGCTGGTGGTCGGCGGTAACACTGGGATGAGTGGTGCGGCGCGCCTAGCCGGGGAGGCCGCGTTGCGGGCTGGCGTTGGCCGTGTCTCGATTGCGACCCATCCAGCTCATGCGGCGGTGCTGAACCTCACCCGACCCGAGCTGATGGTGCATGCGGTGGCCGAGGCGGCTGAACTCGACGGCTTGTTGGAGCGCGCGACCCTAGTCGCGCTCGGACCCGGTCTGGGTCAGGATGCCTGGGGGCGAGCGCTATATGCGCGGGTGATGGCCGCGAAGACGCCTCTGGTGGTCGATGCCGATGGGCTTAACCTGCTCGCGCAGCAGCCGCAGCGCCGCGACGACTGGGTGCTGACACCGCATCCGGGGGAGGCTGCTCGGCTGCTTGGCGTCACGGTTGCCGAGGTCGAGAAGGATCGCTTTGCGGCGCTGCAGCAGCTGCGCAGCCGCTATGGAGGCGTCGTTGTTCTCAAAGGGGCGGGTACCCTGGTCGGAGGGCCTGGACAGCGCCCAGCCGCGCTCTGTGTCGATGGCAATCCTGGCATGGCGAGCGCGGGTATGGGCGATGCACTAACCGGCGTCATTGCCGCGCTGATCGGGCAAGGTATGGAACTCAGCTTGGCCGCCGAGGTGGGCGTTTGCCTGCATGGGGCGGCCGGCGATCGGGCCGCGGGGCAGGGTGAGCGCGGCTTGATCGTCAGTGATCTGATTGCAGCCTTACAGCCGCTGCTCGGCCTAGCGGATTCGGTATCATGAGTCAGGATCAAGGTAAAGATCAGGCGCTGCCCAGTTCAGCGTCTCAGGCTGCAGGCGAGGTCGTGCTCGACGTCGTCGGTGAGGTGGGGCAGTTGCGGCTGGGCAAGCGCCTGGCCGAGCTGTTGCGGGCCTATCGCGGCATCGTCTATCTGCGCGGCGATCTCGGCGCCGGCAAGACCACCTTGGTGCGCGGGCTGCTGCGCGGCCTAGGCTATCAGGGGGCGGTGCGCAGTCCGACCTATACCCTGATCGAGCCCTATGACGCCATCGAGCCAGCGGTGGTGCATCTCGATCTCTATCGGCTGGCCGATCCTGAGGAACTTGACTATCTCGGCCTGCGCGATCTGCTCGAGCGCCCCGGGCTGATCCTGATCGAATGGCCGGAGCGGGGTACAGGCGCGCTGCCGCCGGCCGATCTCGAGGTGATGATCGAGCATGCCGGCGAGCACCGCCGGGTCAGGTTCAGAGCGCACCCGAATTGGACGCCGGTCCTGGTTGCCCTGTCGTCGGAAACCGCCGCGTAACAGGTGGTACCCCCCCTCGGCTTAACCGGCTGCGTTGGGTGATTCGATCCGGATCTGCTGTTTACAGGATAAAAGGCCCGCGTCTGCTGGGCCGAGTCCGAATAAGCAGCGAAATTTCAACTTGATACGCTGTTGCTTTGGCGCTACTCTAACCTCCGTCAATCGTCAAGAAGTGCTTTCAAGCTGCGGTTTACACTTGGAAACGCTCTAACATGCGTCTATGCTTTAAGAGGCAAAAACGCCACCTTCTCCGAAGGTGGTGACGACGACGGACGGGTGTCCCTACCAATGCTTTGGAAGCTGGCTCGACATAGTCTCTTGGCCCTCTTAGCGGGCTTTGCCTGCCTGGCCTCTGCTGGCCAGGTGGGCGTAGAGGGCGCGCGTCTATGGAGTGGTCCTGAGTACACGCGCGTCGTGGTGGACGTTCAGGCCCCCGTCGAGCATCGGGTCTTCGCCTTGGATAATCCGCACCGGCTCGTGATCGACCTGATCGATGCGCGCCTGCGGGGTGGGCTGGCTGAGCCTGGTGCCGATGATCCCGTCATCGCCGGTCTTCGCAGCGGCATTCGACAGGGCGATGATCTGCGTATCGTGCTTGACCTCAAACAACAGGTGCGGGCCAAGAGCTTCAACCTCGGGCCGAGCGGGTCCCATGGCCACCGATTGGTGATCGATCTCTCTCCGAAGGCCGGATCAGGCCCCAAGAAGAAGGGTCAGACTCGTCCCGCACCTGAGTCTGCTGACCTTGCGTCGATCAACCAAGCTAGTGCGCATCCCTCGGTTCGCACCAAAACGCCGTCGAATCGCGACCTCATTATCGCCGTTGACGCCGGCCACGGTGGCAAGGACCCGGGGGCCATTGGACGGGGTGGCACTCATGAGAAAGACATCACGCTGGCCATCTCGCGCAAGCTGGCGAAGCGGATCGATGCCTCCCCCGGCATGCGGGCCGTGCTGGTGCGCGATGGCGACTACTATATTCGGCTGCGCGAACGAATCGAGATCGCGCGCAAGCATCGCGCGGATCTGTTCGTGTCGATTCATGCCGACGCCTTCAAGGACCCTCGAGTGCGCGGCTCGTCGGTGTTCACCCTCTCGGCTGGCGGCGCCACCAGCGAGGCTGCGCGCTGGCTGGCCGAGCGTGAGAACCGTGCCGACTTGATCGGCGGCGTCGACCTCAAGCGCCGCGATGATCTACTGGCGAGCGTGCTGCTCGAGATGAGTCAGAACGCGACCATCGAACTCAGCAGCATCGCCGCAGGCAAGGTGTTATCGAAGCTGCAGCGGCTGGGGGAGGTGCATCAGCAGCGCATTCAGCAGGCGGGTTTCGCGGTCTTGAAGTCACCGGACATCCCATCGATGCTGGTGGAGACCGCCTTTATCTCGAATCCGGAGGAGGAGAAACGGCTGCGCAAAGCGAGCTACCAGAATCGGATCGCCGATGCGATCCTGGATGGGGTCATCGAATACTTCGCCGAGTATTCACCACCGGGCACCCGCTTTGCCAAAGCGCCGGCCCAGACCCTCGCCCAAGCGACGACCTCGGGCGCACGTCAGCATCGCATCAAACCAGGTGATACCCTGTCCGACATCGCCGACAGCTATAACGTAAGGCTCAGCGTGCTCCGGGATATCAACCGGCTGCAGGGCGATCAGATCCGCAGCGGGCAGGTGCTGATTATCCCCGGCAGCTAGGCCTGCCAGCAAGCGCCGGCAGTAGGGGCCAGCAGCGGGCGACGGCAGCGCGGGGCCGGCCCAGCTAGCCGGTGCCGCGAGACCTTTACCGCGCTCGCGCTTGCTGCAATGGCCGGTTTTCTGCTTCCATCTGCGGATGTCACGCATCCGATCCTTACCCCCGCTCCTGATCAATCAGATCGCCGCTGGCGAGGTCATCGAGCGCCCGGCCTCGGTGGTCAAGGAGTTGCTCGAGAACAGCCTCGATGCCGGCGCGAGGCAGATCTCGGTCGAGCTGGAACAGGCTGGGATCAAGCGCATTCGCGTGCGCGATGACGGCTCCGGGATCGGCCGCGACGATCTTGCCCTGGCCGTCTCACGCCATGCCACGAGCAAGATCAGCAGTCTGAACGATTTAGAGGCCGTTGCCAGCCTCGGATTTCGGGGCGAGGCGTTGCCCAGCATTGCATCGGTGGCACGGCTCGAGGTGATCTCGCGTCAGCAGGGGGCTGAGCACGGCTGGCGTCTTAGCGCCGACGGTAGCGATCAGACTGAGGCGCCAGAGCCGGCCGCGCATCCCGTCGGCACCTCGATCGAGGTCTGCGACCTGTTCTATCGGGTGCCGGCGCGGCGCAAATTCCTGCGCACCGAGCGCACCGAACTGGGTCACATCGAGCAACTGATCCGGCGCATGGCGCTGGCCCGTGCCGATGTCGGCTTTCGTGTGCAGCATAACGGCCGCGAGCTGTTCGATCTGCGTGCCAGCGCCGAGGCGGCGCTGGCGGCTGATGCTCCGGCTGAGGCGTCGGTTGCAGCCTGTGTTGCAGGTTGGGCTGAGCCGCGCGCTGAGCGCCTGCAGACCCTGCTCGGCGAGGCCTTTGTCGAGCATGCCCTTGAGGTCGATGAACAGGCGGTAGGGCTCGCGCTGACCGGTTGGGTTGCGCGCCCGGCCTTCTCGCGCAGCCAGGCCGATCTGCAGTTCTTCTTCGTCAATGGCCGCATGGTGCGCGACAAGTTGGTTGCGCATGCGGTTCGACAGGCCTTCCAAGACGTGCTGCATCACGGCCGCCACCCCGCTTATGTGCTCTATCTGCAGCTCGACCCGCGGCAGGTCGATGTCAATGTCCATCCGGCCAAGCAGGAGGTGCGTTTCCGTGAGGGCCGCCAGGTGCACGATTTCCTGTTCCGCAGTCTCCACCGTCGACTGGCCGATGGTGTCGAGCGCGGGTCTGCTTCGGGCCGGGCCGCGACCGAACCGGCGTTGAATGATGCCGGGGAGGCGAGGCTGCCAGCCTCGACGAAACCCGGTGATCACAGGTCGGCACCAACCCAGTCCCGTCTGCCGTTGCGGATCGGCGATGGGCGCAGCGCCTATGCAGCGGCCCTGGCCCTGCAGATGCCGGACCCTGCGCCTGCTGAGACCCAGGACCCTGCCTTGGCGGTATCTCGGCTCGATCAAGGCGAGGCTGCCAGGATCGATTCGCCGGCCGCTGCGAGCGGCGATCTGAGGCCTGATCTGAGATCCAACCTGGGAGGCAGCCTGGGGCAGGGACTTGGGCAGGATGATCCTGAAGCCTTGGGTGATGATCGAGGTCAGGAACAGGATCTGCCGCCGCTTGGCTTTGCGATCGGCCAGTTGAATGGGGTCTACATCCTGGCGCAGGGTGCTGACGGCCTGATCTTGGTCGATATGCACGCGGCTCATGAGCGCATCGGCTACGAGCGGTTGAAGCTGGGCTGGAGTCAGGGCGAGGTGCAACAGCAACCGCTCTTAGTGCCGATCGCGGTCGCCGTCTCAGTCCGCGAGGCCGATCTGGCCGAAGAGCAGCAGGGGTTGCTGTCAACGCTTGGGGTCAGTGTTGATCGGGCCGGCCCTGAGCGTCTTCTGCTCAGGGCGATCCCAGCCATCCTCACTGGTGCCGATCCCGAGCAGTTGCTGCGCGACCTGCTCGCGGATCTGGTTGCCGAAGACGCCACGGATCGCGTCCGCGCCGAGATCAACCGGGTGCTCTCAACCATGGCCTGCCATGGTGCGGTGCGTGCCAATCGACAGCTGACCCTGCCAGAGATGAATGCGCTACTGCGGGCAATGGAGCGCACCGAGCGTGCCGATCAGTGCAATCACGGCCGCCCGACCTGGATCAAGCTCACGCATCAAGAGTTGGATAAGCTGTTCTGGCGCGGCCGCTGAGGGGGGATTGGCGATGAGCGTTCCTAGTCCTGCTGCCGGCGACAGGACACAGCCGCCGGCGATCCTAGTCACCGGGCCCACCGCGTCGGGCAAGACCGATCTGGCCCTTGCGTTGGCGGCAGAGCTGCCCTGCGAGCTGATCAGCGTTGATTCGGCACTTGTTTATCGCGGGATGAACATCGGCACCGCGAAGCCGGAGCCGACTGTCCTCGCGCGTTTTCCGCATCGCTTGGTCGACATCTGCGATCCAAGTGAGGCCTATTCGGCGGCGCGCTTTCGCCAAGATGCGCTGGCCGCGATGGCTGAGATCACGGCCGCTGGTCATATTCCGCTGCTGGTGGGCGGTACCATGCTCTACTGGCGCGCGCTGGCAGGCGGTCTCTCGCCGCTGCCGAACGCACAACCCCAGGTCCGTGCGCGGCTGGTCGAGCGTCAAGCGGCTGAAGGGGCGGCCGCGATGCACGCCTGGCTGGCTGAGGTCGATCCGGCGACCGCGGCGCGGGTTCACCCTAATGATCCGCAGCGCGTGCAGCGCGCGCTCGAGGTGTTCCTGGTGACCGGTCGGCCGATGAGCGAACTCTGGCGTCAAGGCACCGGCAGCGGGCTGCCCTATCAGGTGTTGAAGCTGGTCCGCTCACCACGCGAGCGGGCAATCCTGCATCAACGCATCGAAGCGCGGCTGCAGGCTATGCTCGCAGCAGGTTTCGAGGGTGAGGTGCGCGCCCTGTATGAGCGTGGCGATTTGGATGCCACGCTGCCATCGATGCGCTCTGTCGGCTATCGGCAGCTCTGGGCCTATCTGAGTGGCGAACTGAGCTGGGGGCAGATGCGCGAGAAGGCATTGGCCGCAACCCGCCAGCTCGCCAAGCGTCAATACACCTGGCTCCGCGCCGAGCAAGACGCGGTTTGGCTCTGGGATGGCGATCAGGGCGAGGTCGAGCAGTTGGCGTTGCAGCAGGTGAACGCCTTCCTTAGTGATGTGGAAGGTCTCTAAACGAGACGGATGATTCTATAAACCGCAGATAGCGCAGATATGCGCAGATTAAATATTACAAAAAACAATGCTCTAGCAGGTTTAGCAAGGCCTTTTTAGAGATGATTGCTGTTGCTGTGACCAAGGTCAGGACGGCCCGACGCGGTCTGCGCTTTGTGTGGCGTTGATGTCCTCTGGAGTGCGTTGTTCGGCTCTAGGGTGATCGAGGGTTGAGCGTCGCCGAGTCGACGATGGAGTTGGGGCTTGCGCTTTGCTGCGGCATCTGCGTTGATCTCTGTGCTATCTTGCGAGGCTTAACCGGATTCGTCGCAATGCCGCGCCGTGGCGATGCCGGACGCATGATTACAACCTGGTGATAACAACAAGGAGAAGCGCCCATGTCTAAGGGGCAGAGTCTACAAGATCCATTTTTGAACGCCTTGCGTAAAGAGCGTGTGCCTGTCTCGATCTTTCTGGTTAACGGCATCAAGCTGCAAGGTCAGATCGAGTCCTTTGATCAGTTCGTCGTGCTGCTGAAGAACAATGTCAGCCAGATGATCTACAAGCACGCCATCTCGACCGTGGTACCGACCCGCAACGTCAAGCTGCCGCAGCCACAGGATGAGGCCGAGGAGGAGGACGGCTGATCGTCTTATACTTACCCACAGATACGCGGCCAACCGGACTTGCCGGTGGCTTGAGGCAATCCCATGTTTGAGCGCCCGAAGGCTGGCGAGCGCTCGATCTTGGTCCAGATCGCGATGGGCCAAGCGACGACCGAGGATGCAGCCGAGGAGTTCCAGCTGCTGGCGCAGGCCGCTGGTGCCGAGGTGGTCGCTAGCCTAGGCGGTTCTCGCGACACCCCGGACCCGCGGCTGTTCATCGGCTCGGGCAAGGCCGAGGAGCTCAAGGCACTGGTCGAGGCGGCGGAGGCCGAGCTGGTGATCTTCGATCATGCGCTGAGTCCGGCCCAGGAGCGTAATCTCGAGCGTCTGCTCGCCTGCCGCGTGGTCGATCGCAGTGGCCTGATCCTGGATATCTTTGCCCAGCGCGCCCGCTCGGCCGATGGCAAGCTGCAGGTCGAGCTGGCCCAGCTGCGCCATCTCTCGACGCGGTTGGTCCGCGGCTGGACCCATTTGGAGCGCCAGAAGGGCGGTATCGGATTGCGCGGTCCGGGTGAGACCCAGCTTGAGACCGACCGCCGATTGCTCGGTCGACGCATCGCGTTGTTGAACGACAGGCTAGCCCATGTCGAGACCCAGCGCGGTCAGGGGCGCCGGGCCAGAGATCGCGCGGAGATCCCGACTATCTCATTGGTGGGCTACACCAATGCCGGTAAGTCGACCTTGTTCAACCGGTTGACCGAAGCGGGTGTTTTTCAGGCCGATCAGCTGTTTGCGACGCTTGACCCGACCCTGCGGCGGTTGCGCTTGCCGGGTGGGACAGCGGCGGTGCTGGCCGATACGGTTGGCTTCATCAATGGACTCCCGCACGAGCTGGTCGCGGCCTTCCGCTCGACCTTGCAGGAGACACGCGAGGCTTCGCTGCTGCTGCATCTCGTGGATGCGGCGTCGCCGGAGCGGGATCGCCGTATTCGTGATGTCGAGGCGGTGCTGGCCGAGATCGGTGCGCAGGACTGCCCTCAGCTGTTGGTCTACAACAAGATCGATCTGGTGGAGGATCAGCCGGCCCGATTGGACCGGGATGCCGATGGTCGGGTCTGGCGAGTCTGGATGTCAGCGCAGAGCGGTGCTGGCGTTGACCTACTCACTGAGGCCTTGAGCGAGCTGTTGCGCGGCGAACTGGTACACGAGTCGCTGCTGCTGGGCCCGGCGGATGGAGCCTTGCGCGCTTGGCTGTTCGAGCATGCCCGCGTGCTGGGTGACGCCGGTACCGACGAGGGTGGCTGGCGGATGGAGGTTGAGCTGGCACGGCAGCAGGTCGAGCGTTCTCTCGAGGCGGATGCACGCTGGCAGCGCTGTCGACTGGCGGTCCGTCCGACGTTGTCGGAACCCACCGACGCCACGTACAATGCCCGGTTTTGACTCAAGGTGCGTCCTTGATAACCGGCGCGGGGGGCGGCACTTTCCCATCCTAGACGCTGTCAGCATTCTCGGCTGAAGACTGCAAAGGCCGCCGAGGGGCGGTAACAGTCGACTGGTATCAGCTTGGCGGCAGGGCTGCCAATTTAGCGAACAAGCAACAGTCGACGTCATGACGCGACACAACAGAGTGTAATCGGAGCAAGTATGGCCTGGAATGAACCGGGAGGTGGCAACCGGGATCCCTGGGGTAGCAATCAGGGCGGCCCTGGCAATCAGGGTGGGCCGCCGGACCTCGACGAGATCGTCCGTAAGCTTCAGGAGCGGGTCAGTGGCCTGTTCGGAGGCAAGGGCTCATCGACGACGGGTGGCGGTGGCGGCGGTGGTCCCAACGCGATCGACATAAGCCTGAAGACGATCGGCGTGATTGTCGCTGGGCTCTTCGTCGTCTGGCTGTTCACCGGCATCTATATCGTCGATCCTGCCGAGCGCGGGGTTGTGATGCGGTTCGGTGCCTACGTCAAGACCACAGGCCCTGGACCACACTGGCATGTGCCTTGGCCGATCGAGCGTGTTGATATCGTCAACGTCGACGAGATCTCCTCATTCAATCACAAGGCTGCGATGCTGACGCGCGATGAGAACATCGTTGACGTCGAGCTGACGGTGCAGTCGCGTATCCAGGACGCTGCCAACTACCTGTTCCAAGATCAGACGCCGATGAAGACGCTGCGCGATGCCACAGAGACCGTGGTGCGCAAGACCATCGGTGGCGCTAAGCTCGACTTCATCCTGACAGAAGGCCGTAGTGCGGTTGCTGCGATGATCCAAGCAGGCGTCCAATCGTTGATGGATGAGTATAAGACCGGTCTTCTCGTGACCTCGGTCAACATGCAGCCAGCTAAGCCGCCTGAGCAGGTCAAGGATGCCTTCGACGACGCCATCAAGGCCCGCGAGGACAAGGAGCGACTCGAGAACAAGGCCGAGGCCTATGCCAACGAGATCTTGCCGCAGGCGCGCGGTGAGGCGGCTCGCGCCACTGCTGAGGCCAAGGCCTATCGAGACCAGGTCGTCGCCTCGGCTGAAGGTGAGACCTCTCGCTTCAATGCGATTCGGACCCAGTATGAGAACGCCCCAGAGGTGACCCGTGAACGTCTCTATCTTGAGACCATCGAATCGGTGCTGGCTGGTAGCAACATGGTCCTGATCGACGTGCCTCAGGGGAATAGCCTGATGTATCTACCGCTGGATCAGATCATGCGCAGCCAGGGCACGGCGAGTTCGATGCCGCGAAACTCAATGCTCGATGACCCTGACCAAAGCCTTGGTAGCTCGGGCTCGACCACGTCTCAAATCCGTGACGTGTCCCGCGACCGGAGGTCACGCTGATGGACGACACCAAGAAGATTCTGCTCCCTATCGCCATCGCGCTGCTGGCCCTGATCGTCTACGCATCAACCTTCACGGTGCAGCAGTGGGAAACGGCCATCAAGCTCAGGCTTGGTGAGATTGTGCGCAGCGGCTATGAGCCGGGCCTGCACTTCAAGGTCCCGGTGCTGAACAACATCATGCGCTTCGACGCGCGGATACAGACTCTGGACTCGAGACCGCAGCGTTTCTTGACGATTGAAAAGAAGGACGTGATCGTGGATTCGTACACCAAGTGGCGGATCAATGACGCGGCGCAGTTCTTCCGCTCGACGGGCGGTGATAGCGCACGGGCCGAGCGATTGCTTTCCGAGCGCATCAACACCGCACTGCGTGACGAGTTCGGTAAGCGGACGATCCAAGAGGTTGTGACCGAAGATCGTATCGAGCTGATGAAGGCACTGACCAAGGTCAGCGACACCCAGGCGGGCGAGCTTGGCGTCGAGGTCGTGGATGTGCGGGTGAAGAAGATTGATCTTCCACCCGAGGTCAGCGAGTCGGTCTACAATCGGATGCGCGCCGAGCGTGAACGGGTGGCTCGTGATCTCCGCGCCAAGGGTGCTGAGGCCGCTGAGCGTATCCGCGCCGACGCTGACCGCCAGCGCACTGTGATCATCGCCGACGCCTATAAAGAGGCTGAGGAGACCCGCGGTGAAGGCGACGGACGGGCGGCCGAGATCTACGCCACTGCGTATCAGACCAACCCGAACTTCTATGCCTTCTATCGGAGCTTGGACGCCTATCGACGCACCTTTGCCGATAAGGGCAGCACGCTGGTGCTCTCACCGGATTCTGAGTTCTTCCGCTTCTTCAACTCGCAGGACCCCGGTGCTGCGGCGGCCTTGAGCGGCTCGGCCAGCTTCCCCGGGACGGCGGCTTCGCGCTGATCGCTTGAGATGATCGACCGAAGGCCTGGCAGCCATGCTGTCAGGCCTTTTTTTTGCTCCCTGTCAACAGCGGCATCTGATCCGCCGCATAGACAGCGCGTTATGGTTCTGTAATCATCGCCGCTGTTTTTGCTGCACTCGTTGCTCCTGAGCCGATTCCATCTTCCCTAAGACGTTTACTGACTGCGCCGGTTGATCATGTGGCATGCATTGCTGCTGGCACTGTCCCTCATGCTTGTGCTCGAGGGACTGTTGCCGTTTATCGCTCCCAATGGCTTCCGCCGGCTCTTGCTGCAGGTTGCTTCACAGGAGACCCGCCAGCTTCGGCTGTCGGGGCTCTTGAGCATGCTCAGTGGCGTTGCACTCCTCTACCTGGTCAACTGAGCCTGATTTCATGAACGACGAGCGTTGGCTATTGCCGACCGGCATCGAAGAAGTGCTGCCTGCCAGGGCGGCTGAGCTAGAACGTCTGCGGCGTCGCTTGCTGGATCTCTACGGCAGCTGGGGCTATGAGCTGGTCATCCCGCCGTTTATCGATTATTTAGAGAGTCTGCTAACCGGCACCGGCAGCGATCTGGATCTGCAGACCTTTAAGCTGACCGACCAGTTGAGCGGGCGACTGCTCGGTGTGCGGGCGGATATGACCCCGCAGGTGGCGCGGATCGATGCGCATCATCTGCGGCGCGAGATACCCACGCGGCTTTGTTATCTGGGCACCATTCTGCACACGCGCACCGATGGCTTTGCCGGAACGCGCAGCCCGTTGCAGATCGGTGCCGAGATCTACGGCCACGATGGGCCCGAAAGCGATGTCGAGGTGCTGCGCCTGCTGGTGCGGACCCTTGAGACCGCGGGCATCGAGTCGCCCTATCTCGACCTTGGCCACGTTGGCGTGTACCGCGGGCTGATCCAGCAAGCAGGGTTGTCGCGCGCGGATGAACTGCGTCTGTTTGATGCGCTGCAGCGCAAGGCGAGCGCGGAGATCGAGGCGATCATCATTGAAACCGAGGTGGCCGCGCCGATCGGGACCATGCTGCTGTCGCTGGTCGAGCTCAATGGCGAGGATGCCTTGTCGCGCGCAAGCTCGATGCTGAGGGCCGCTGATCCGCAGGTGTTGGCGGCGCTTGCGCGGCTGCAGCGGGTCGCGGACGAGTTGCGACGCTGGCTGCCGGAGCTGCCGGTCCACTTTGATCTCGCGGAGCTGCGCGGCTATACCTACAAGACCGGTGTGGTGTTTGCAGCGTTCGTGCCGGGCTGGGGGCTCGAGATCGCGCGGGGCGGGCGCTATGACGAGATCGGGCGGGTGTTTGGGCGCGCGCGTCCCGCGGTTGGCTTCAGCTCCGACCTGAAGGGGCTGATTGCCCTGTCGGCGCAGCCCGCGGCGAACGAGTTGAAGGCTGGTGCGGTGATGGCGCCTTGGGACGCGGATGCGCAGCTGCAGCGGATGGTTGAGCAGTTGCGGGCCGAGGGTCGAGAGGTGCTCTACGAGCTGCCTGAGCAGCGTGGTACGCCAAGCGATTACAACTGTTGCGAGCGACTGGCGAAGATCGACGGCGTCTGGCGGCTGGTGCCGGATGACGCCGCTTAGCAGATAAAGGGGAATTCATGGGTAAGAATGTCGTCGTGGTCGGTACCCAATGGGGTGACGAAGGCAAGGGCAAGGTCGTCGACCTGTTGACCGAGCGCGCTGATGCCGTGGTGCGTTTCCAGGGTGGCCACAATGCCGGCCATACGCTGGTCATCAATGGCGAGCAGACGATCCTGCATCTGATCCCGTCTGGCATCTTGCATCCAGGCGTGCGTTGCCTGATCGGTAATGGTGTCGTGCTCTCACCAGAGGCGCTGCTCACCGAGCTGTCGACGCTCGAGCAGCGGGGTATCCCAGCCCGGGAGCGGCTTGGTATGAGTCCGGCCTGTGCCCTGATCCTGCCCTATCACATCGCGCTCGATATGGCGCGTGAGAAGGCGCTCGGCAAGAAGGCGATCGGGACCACCGGGCGCGGCATCGGCCCGGCCTATGAAGACAAGATCGCGCGCCGTGGCATCCGGCTCGGTGAGATGGCCGACCCTGGGCACTTTCAGGAGCGGCTGCGTGAGGTGCTAGACCAGCACAACTTCACGCTTCAGCAGCAATACAGTGCCGAGCCGATCGATTTTGACCAGTGCCTTGATCAGGCCCTGGCCCAGCGCGAGGAACTCCTGCCGCTGATCGCCGATGTGACCAGTGAGCTTGAGCGTCTGCGCACCCAGGGCGCCAACGTATTGTTTGAGGGGGCGCAAGGCTCGTTGCTGGATATCGACCACGGTACTTATCCGTATGTGACCTCCTCGACTACCACGGCCGGTGGTGCGGCGAGTGGCAGTGGTGTTGGTCCACTGCATCTCGACTATGTGCTTGGTATCGTGAAGGCCTACACCACCCGTGTTGGTGGCGGTCCCTTCCCGACCGAGCTGCATGATGCCGATGGTGAGCAGCTGGGCGTGCGCGGACATGAATTTGGCGCGACCACTGGGCGCAAGCGTCGCTGCGGCTGGCTCGACATGGTCGCGCTGCGGCGTGCCTTCATCGTCAATAGCGTCTCCGGGCTTTGCGTGACTAAGCTCGACGTACTCGATGGCATGGAGCGCCTGCGGATCTGCGTGGCCTATGAACTCGATGGTCGCGAGCTTGAGGCGCCACCGATCACGGCCGATGAGCTTGCACGCTGCACGCCACGCTACATCGAGCTGCCGGGCTGGCAGGGCTCAACCGTGGGTGCCGAGTCGCTCGATGCACTGCCGGCAGAGGCCCAGACCTATCTGAAGACGCTGGCTGAGCTCGGCGGGGTGCCGATCGATATCGTTTCGACTGGACCCGATCGGGCTCAGACATTGACCATCCGGGATCCCTTCGACGCCTAATCTGGATGCGCCTGGGTCCGAAGGAGCGCTTCTGATGTTGCAGACAACCCTGATCACAGAGAGCTTGAGCCTGATGGCGATCGGCATGGGGACTGTCTTCAGTTTCCTGCTGTTGCTGGTTTTGCTGCTGAAGGCTATGTCGTGGCTGGCCGAGAAGCTGGCCCCCAGCGCGACCGGGCCAACCCTATCGCCTGCTCAGATATCTGGCAGCGGGCAGGCCGCGGATGCTGAGCTGATCGCGGTGATCGGTGCCGCGGTGGCGCGGTATCGGTCGCAGCGGCAGCCATGAGTGCCGTCTTTAACCCAACCTGGAAGACAGGACCATGAGCGAACCAATACCTCTTGGCATTTCTGAACTCGTCCTGCGCGACGCTCATCAGTCGCTGTTGGCGACGCGCATGCGGATCGAGGACATGCTCCCGATCGCGTCCAAGCTCGATCAGGTCGGCTATTGGTCGTTGGAGACCTGGGGTGGTGCCACCTTCGATGCCTGCATCCGTTATCTGGGGGAGGACCCCTGGGAGCGTCTGCGCCAGCTCAAGGCGGCGATGCCGAACACGCGCCAGCAGATGCTGTTGCGCGGTCAAAACCTGCTCGGCTATCGGCACTATGCCGACGATGTGGTGGATCGCTTCGTCGAGCGAGCGGCGAAGAACGGCATCGATGTGTTCCGCATCTTCGACGCCATGAACGATCTGCGTAATCTTGAGCAGGCCATCCGCGCCGCGCTGGAGACCGACGCGCATGCGCAAGGGACCATGTCCTACACCGTGAGTCCCGTGCACGATATCGGCTACTGGGTCGATATGGGCAAACGCCTCGAGGATCTGGGCTGTCATTCGATCTGCATCAAGGACATGGCTGGGCTGCTGCGGCCCTTTGTCTGCGAGGAGCTGATCGGACGGCTGAAGGAGACCTGCAGGGTGCCGATCGCGCTGCATTGCCATGCGACCACCGGCATGAGCACCGCGACCTACCTCAAGGCCGCCGAGGCCGGGGTCGATGTGGTCGACGCGGCGATCTCGTCGATGAGCATGACCTATGGGCATTCGCCGACCGAGTCCTTGGTCGCGGTCCTGGATGGCACCGAGCGTGACACCGGGCTCGATCTGCTGCTGCTCGAGGAGATTGCTGCCTATTTCCGCGAGGTCCGCAAGAAGTACGCCCGCTTCGAGGGCTCACTGAAGGGCGTCGACTCGCGCATTCTGGTCGCGCAGGTGCCCGGTGGCATGCTCACCAATATGGAAAACCAGCTGCGCGAGCAGGGGGCGAGCGACCGCATGGATGAGGTGCTGGCGGAGATCCCCAAGGTCCGTGAAGATCTGGGCTACATCCCGCTGGTGACGCCGACCTCGCAGATCGTTGGCAGTCAGTCGGTGCTGAACGTGCTGATGGGCGAGCGCTACAAGAGCATCACCAACGAGACCGCCGGTGTGCTGCGCGGTGCCTATGGGGCGACGCCGGCTCCGGTGAATGCTGAGCTGCAGGCGCGGGTCCTGAAGGATGGCGAGGAGCCGATCACCGGGCGTCCCGCGGATGATCTTGCACCGGAGCTGGATCGGCTTACTGGCGAGCTGGCGGAGCTTTCCCGCGAGCGCAAGATCGAGCTGGCCAAGGAGACGGTCGATGATGTGCTGATCTACGCGATGTTTCCTCAGGTTGGCCTCAAGTTCCTCGAACATCGAGGGGACGCATCGGCCTTCGAGCCTCCGCCCTGGACCATCGAAGAGGCCACAGCGCCTGCTTCTGCGCCCGTGGCCTCGGCCTCGACAGCAGCCTCCGCGCCGGCGCCAAACACCGAACCAGAGTCCTATCGGGTCGAGGTCAATGGCAAGGGCTATGACGTGACGGTCTCGCCGCAGGGTGCGGTGGAGCGGGTCCGCTCGGTGGAGACGGCCGAGGAGGTCTCGACCATCATCGAGGGACGGGTGATCACCGCCCCCATGGCGGGCACCATTGTCCGGGTCGAGGTTCGCAGCGATCAATCGGTCGCATCCGGTGATATTCTGGTCGTGCTCGAAGCGATGAAGATGG
Organism: uncultured Halochromatium sp.; assembly: GCA_964516305.1. Classification (GTDB taxonomy): domain Bacteria; phylum Pseudomonadota; class Gammaproteobacteria; order Chromatiales; family Chromatiaceae; genus Lamprobacter. The sequence continues at coordinate 32,775 of CAZEZH010000010.1, forward strand.
AGACCGAGATCCGGGCGCCTTCGGCCGGACGCATCGCCGATATCCGGGTCAAAGAGGGTGATGCGGTGGCGCTCGGCGCGCCCCTGCTCGCGTTAGGCTGAATCGATGGAGGATCTCCTGACGCTGTGGTACTCGACCGGGGTGGCCAACCTCGATTGGGGCCAGGCCCTGATGATCGCGGTCGGCTGCGGGCTGATCTACCTGGCGATCGCGAAGAAGTTCGAGCCCCTATTGCTGGTGCCAATCGGCTTTGGCGCGGTGCTCTCCAATATTCCCGTCGCTGGCATCGGCGGAGCCGATGGGCTGCTGGGGATGATCTATACGGTCGGCGTCGAGACCGGGATCTTCCCGTTGCTGATCTTCATGGGCGTGGGCGCCTTGACCGATTTCGGGGCGCTGATTGCGCGCCCGTCGACACTCTTGCTTGGCGCGGCGGCGCAATTCGGCATCTTTGCGACGCTGATCGGGGCCGTGGCCCTGAATGCTCTTCCGGGCTTCAACTTTACGCTGCAGGATGCCTCTGCCATTGCCATTATCGGTGGCGCCGACGGCCCGACTGCGATCTTCCTGGCCTCGCGCTTGGCGCCCGATCTGCTCGGTGCGATTGCGGTCGCGGCCTATTCGTACATGGCGTTGGTGCCCATCATCCAGCCGCCGATCATGCGCTTGCTGACGACAAAGAAAGAGCGGGTGGTGGTCATGGAGCAGCTGCGACCGGTGTCGCGGCTCGAGCGTATCCTGTTCCCCTTTGTGGTGCTGACGCTCTGTGCCCTGTTGCTACCCTCGGCAGCACCGCTGATCGGCATGCTGATGTTTGGCAACCTGCTGCGCGAGAGCGGTGTTGTCGAGCGCCTGAGTCGGGCCGCGCAGAACGAGATCATCAATACTGTCACCATCATGCTTGGGCTGGCGGTTGGCTCGAAACTGTCTGCGGATAAGTTCCTCGCCGTTGAGACCCTGGGTATCCTGGTGCTCGGGGCCTTGGCGTTCTCGATTGGGACGACAGCGGGCCTGCTGATGGGCAAGATCATGTATCGGGCGACCAGGGGCAAGGTGAATCCCTTGATCGGGGCGGCAGGTGTCTCGGCGGTACCGATGGCAGCGCGAGTGGTCAATCGCGTTGGTCTCGATGAGAATCCGCACAACTTCTTGCTCATGCATGCCATGGGACCGAACGTGGCGGGCGTGATCGGCTCTGCGGTGGCGGCCGGGGTGCTACTGGCCTTGGCCGGAAGCTGATATTGACAGCCTTGACGCTGGCGTTCTATATTTAGCGGCTTATGTCGGTCTCTTTTCCCGATCTTCTCGACCCTAAGAAGGCGGTCGCGCAACGTGCGGTATTCGAGGGTGAGTTCGCGCTTCGGCGCCTGCCTAGACTCGCGAAGCTGCTCTGGGGAGGCGAGGGTGACGGGACCGTTCAGATGGAGGAGGAGCCAGGTGGCGGTTTAGTCCGCTATCGGTTCGAGTTCGGCCCGGATGCCGATGGTCGTGCGACCGTGGCAGGCCAGGTTGCTGGGCTGCTGCCGCTGCGCTGCCAACGCTGTTTCGAGCGCTATGATCTCGCCGTGGATACCGACGTCAGCCTAGCACTGGTCTCTGGTATCGATGAGGCCAAGGCGCTGCCGTCTGAGTACGAGCCGCTGATGATCGAGGATCGCCTGATGCGGCCGTCCGACCTGATCGAAGATGAGCTCATCCTGGCTGTCCCCGCGATCCCGAGGCACCGAGAGGGTGATTGTGAGCCACCGCGAACGCTGGCTGGAAGCCCATCGGTAGCGGTGGAGGCTGAGGGTCAGCCGGCACCGTCGGAGACGAAAGAGCATCCTTTTGCCAGCCTGGCTGCACTGAGACCAAAACGAGACGACCCCAAGAGTCAGGACTAATCGCGACCACGCGGAGATCGAAATGGCCGTTCAACAAAATCGTAAGACCCCCTCAAAGCGCGGCATGCGCCGCTCCCACGATGCGCTCTCCCGCCCAACCCTGTCGGAAGACGGCACGACCGGCGAGATCCATCGGCGGCATCATGTGACCCCGGACGGTTTTTACCGCGGGCGTAAGGTCATCGAGAAAGACGACTAAAGCGGCGTCCTCGTCGAGTCAGGTCGCCTCTGCTGGCGTCATCGAACCGGCGGTCGTGCTCTAACGAGCCGAGACCGCTTGCATCCGTCACGCCTGCCTGCAGACTTCATCCCTTAGGAGACATCGACTTGGCTGTTCGACAGACCCTTGCGTTGGATGCCATGGGCGGCGATCACGGCCCCGAGGTCGTCATCCCTGCCGCGCTGAGATTCCTGAGCGAACGGGACCAGTGTCAGCTGATCCTGGTCGGGCGCGAAGAGGCCATCGCCAAGCATCTGCCGAGTTCGGCTGCGCGCGATGAGCGCATCCGCGTCTTGCACGCTTCGCAGGAGGTGGCGATGGACGAGTTGCCGTCTAAGGCGCTACGAGGCAAGAAGGATTCGTCGATGCGGGTGGCGATCGATCTCGTCAAACGCAGCGAGGCCGATGCCTGCGTGAGCGCTGGCAATACCGGCGCGCTCATGGCGACAGCGCGGTTCGTGCTCAAGACGCTACCGCACATCGACCGGCCCGCGATCATTACCGCCATCCCCGCGCTCAAGGGGCAGACCCATATGCTCGACCTTGGTGCCAACGTTGATTGCACCGCCGAGCATCTGTTTCAGTTCGCGGTGATGGGCAGCGAATTGGTGCGTGCGGTGCAAGGCCTGCCGATGCCGCGGGTTGGTCTGCTGAACATTGGCGCCGAGGAGATCAAGGGCAACGACCAGGTGCGTGGGGCGCACGAGCTACTTGCAGCGAGTTCGCTGAACTACGTCGGTTATGTCGAAGGCGATGATGTCTATCTCGGTGAGGTGGATGTGGTCGTCTCAGACGGTTTCGTTGGAAACGTCGCGCTGAAGGCGAGCGAAGGCGTTGCCAAGCTGATTACCGAGATGTTGAAGCGGCGTTTTCGGCGCACCTGGCTCAGCCGCCTGTCCGGTTTGGCGGCGCTCCCAATACTCCGCGGCTTCCGTGCCGAGGTTGATCCGCGCCGCTACAATGGTGCGAGCCTACTCGGATTGCGCGGAATTGTGATCAAGAGCCATGGTGGCGCTGATGTGCTCGCGTTCGAGCATGCCCTGCGCATCGCCGATCAAGAGGTCCGCTCTGGTGTCATCGCGCGCATCGAGCGTGAGGTGGAAACGCATCTGGGCGAGGCTCGTGCCCTGACGCTGCAGGCTGCGAGGGTCTCAGCGTGAGTCGTTTCACCCAGATCCTCGGGACCGGCAGCGCCTTGCCGGCCAATGTTGTGACCAACCAAGACCTAGAGCGGTTGGTCGACACCTCCGATAATTGGATTCGCGAGCGTACCGGCATTCAGCAGCGCCATATTGCTGCTGACGATGAGACCTGTGTCGATCTGGCCGAGCGCGCTGCGCAGGCGGCCTTGGTCGCTGCCGGGATCAAGGCGTCTGAGCTTGACCTGATCGTGGTGGCCACCACCACACCGGATCAAACCTTCCCCAGTAGTGCCTGTCTGTTGCAAGAGCGCTTGGACAGTCACGGTTGCCCCGCCTTTGATATCCAGGCCGTCTGTACCGGGTTCATCTACGCGCTTGCCGTGGCCGAAAAGTTTATTCGCACCGGCAGTGCCGAGCGCGCCTTGGTTGTCGGTGCCGAGACGCTTTCACGGATCATCGATTGGACCGACCGCGGCACCTGTGTGCTGTTTGGTGACGGCGCGGGTGCAGTCGTCATTGGTGCTGCCGACGAGCCAGGGATCATCTCGACACATTTGCATGCCGATGGTGCCTATCGTGAGCTGTTGCAGGTGCCGGCCGGCATTGGCAACGGCGGCAATGGCTCACCCTACATGCAGATGAAGGGCAACGAGGTATTTCGAGTCGCTGTGACGACGCTCGGCGCGATCGTTGACGATACCCTGGCGGCCAACAATATGACCCGAGCCGACATCGATTGGCTGGTGCCGCACCAGGCTAACCTGCGCATCATCCAGGCGACGGCGCGCAAGCTCGATCTGGCCATGGAGCAGGTGGTGGTCACCGTGGCTGACCATGGCAACACCTCGGCCGCATCGATCCCTCTGGCCTTCGATCAGGCGGTCCGCGATGGACGCATCCAGCGTGGTCAGATCGTGCTGATGGAGGCCTTTGGCGGCGGCTTTACCTGGGGCTCGGCGTTACTGCGCTACTGACTGTTGGAGCTTCTGATGACGACGCATCCCGCTTTTCTCTTCCCCGGACAAGGCTCCCAGGCAATCGGCATGCTGGCCGATCTTGCAGCCGCCTTTCCACAGGTCGAGGCGACCTTCGACGAGGCTTCGCAGATCCTCGGTCGAGACCTCTGGACGCTCACTCAGCGGGGGCCACAGGCCGAGCTTGATCAGACGATTAACACTCAGCCAGCGATGCTCGCTGCTGGTGTGGCGGTCTGGCGTGTCTGGCGTGAGCAGGGCGGTGCAATGCCTTCGGTCATGGCGGGGCATAGTCTCGGCGAGTACAGTGCGCTGTCTTGTGCCGGCGCCTTGACCTTTGAAGACGCGGTGCGACTAGTTGCAGAGCGAGCGCGATTGATGCAGGCGGCGGTTCCAGGTGACGATGGCGCCATGGCCGCGCTGCTCGGGCTGGATGATGAAGCGGTTGCTGAACTCTGTCGGTCGCAAGCGTCGGATCAGGTGCTGGAGCCGGTCAATTTCAACGCGCCCGGGCAGGTGGTGATTGCGGGAGAACGCGCTGCCGTGCAGCGCGCGATCGATGCATCCAAGGCTGCCGGTGCAAAGCGAGCCCTGTTATTGCCGGTGAGCGTGCCTTCGCACTGCGCGCTGATGCGTGAGGCTGCCGCCGAGCTGGCAGCCCAGCTGGAGCAGGCCGAGTTTCACGTACCATCGATCCCGGTGATACACAACGTCAGCGTGGACATGGCAGAGTCACCGGAGCTAATTCGACAGCGATTGGCAGAGCAGTTGTTTAGTCCGGTGCGCTGGGTTGAGACCGTACAGGCTGTCGCTGCGCGCGGTGTCCAGCTCGCAATCGAAGCAGGCCCCGGCAAGGTCTTGACAGGGCTCGGAAAACGAATCGATAAACGTCTGACAACGCTGCCGGTGTTTGACCCGGACGGGTTGTCGCACGCACTCGAGGTTAGTGCTAATGCCTATTTCCATTCTTGAAGGCGAGATCGCACTGGTGACCGGTGCAAGCCGCGGTATCGGTGCCGCGATTGCCGACGAGCTTTCACGCCTGGGGGCGAAGGTGGCCGGAACGGCGACGACCGACGGCGGCGCGGCACGAATCGCTGAGCGTTTGACGGACCCGAGCGGCGGTGTCGGGCTCTGTTTGGATGTGACCCGGCAGGCCTCGGTTGATGCCACACTGACAGCAGTTGAGGAGCAACTCGGGGCAAAACCGACGATCCTGGTCAATAACGCCGGGATCACGCGCGATAATCTGCTGATGCGGATGAAAGAAGAGGAATGGGACTCGATCCTGGACACGAATCTCACCTCCGCCTTCCGGCTTTGCAAGGCCTGTGCGCGGCCGATGACCAAGGCGCGCCACGGCCGGATCATCAATGTGAGTTCAGTGGTGGGGGTGAGTGGTAATGCTGGACAGTGCAATTACGCGGCATCCAAGGCGGGCCTGATTGGCTTCAGTAAGTCACTTGCGCGTGAGCTTGGCCCACGCGGCATCACCGTAAATGTGGTTGCGCCAGGGTTTATCGACACCGATATGACCCGCGAGCTTCCTGAGGCTCAGCGTGAAGCGCTACTCTCCAGCATCCCACTCGGCCGACTCGGGGCTCCGGAAGAGATCGCTGGGGCGGTCGCCTTCTTGGCATCGCCGACGGCGGCGTACATCACGGGCCAAACCATTCATGTCAATGGCGGGATGCTCATGGTTTGAATTAGGCTGCTGATTTGGAATCGCAAATCGCGGTTATTGGGTGGGCGTTGCTCGGCTTCGATCGAGCTTTCGCCCAGCGGTGTTTGTCTCTAAAATGGCGCGGCCTCTCACAGAGAAGGTGACGTGTCTCCACATCCTGAGGGTTTACCAATCATGAGTAGCGTTGAAGAGCGGGTGCGCAAGATCGTCGTCGAGCAGCTCGGCGTCAAGGAAGAGGAAGTGACCATGGACGCGTCGTTCGTGGACGACTTGGGTGCTGACTCGTTGGACACGGTCGAGCTTGTCATGGCACTCGAGGAAGAGTTCGAGACCGAGATCCCGGATGAAGACGCCGAGAAGATCACAAAGGTCAAAGAGGCTGTCGACTACGTTAACGCGCATCTCGGTTGATCCTGAGCCGATGATTGTCCGGCACCTGCCGGAGCACGTCAGCCGCGATCTCTTAGGCTCTCGTGTCGGGTTGAGATCGATCTCTCTTAACGGCCCGGCTGCGAGCCTGCGGCGTTCGGCGGCTTGGCGTCGCCATCTAGATTTGAGGGGTAATTCATGTCAGGCAGAAGGGTAGTTGTCACCGGCCTCGGTATCGTAGCGCCGGTGGGGCTCGACATTCCGTCCGCTTGGGATAGCATCCTTGCGGGGCGTAGTGGGATTCAGCCAATCACCCACTTCGACGTGAGCACCTTTAGCAGTCGCTTCGGCGGACCGATCTATGGGTTCGACGTCACTCAATACGTGACCAAGAAAGAGTCACGTAAGATGGACGCCTTTATCCACTACGGCATTGCGGCTGGCACTCAAGCGATCGAAGATTCAGGGCTCGAAGTCACCGAGGAAAATTGCCGCCGAATCGGCGTCGTGATCGGCTCGGGCATCGGTGGTATCACCGGTATCGAGAATAACTATGGCGCTTATCTAGAAGGTGGTCCGCGCAAGATCTCACCCTTCTTCGTACCCGCTAACATCGTTAACATGGTTGCTGGTGACCTCTCGATCAAGTACGGCCTGAAGGGACCAAACTACTCGATCGTGTCTGCCTGCAGTACCGCGACGCACAATATCGGCGATGCCGCGTTCATGATTCGCCATGGCGTCGTCGATGCGATGATCGCGGGTGGGGCGGAGATGGCAACCTCACCGGTCGGGCTCGGTGGATTCGCTGCTGCTCGGGCGCTGTCGACGCGCAACGATGATCCTCAGGCGGCGAGTCGTCCGTTCGACAAGAACCGTGATGGCTTCGTTCTGAGCGATGGCGCTGGGGTCATGGTGCTTGAGGAGTATGAGCACGCGAAGGCACGTGGAGCTCGGATCTACGCTGAGCTGGTCGGTATCGGCATGAATTCCGATGCCTATCACATGACAGCACCGTCGCTGACCGGGGAGGGCGCCAGTGACTGTATGTTGATGGCGCTCACGGATGCCGGCCTCGATACCGCTGACGTCGACTACATCAATGCGCATGGCACCTCCACGCCTGCTGGCGATATCGCTGAGACCAAGGGCATCAAGCGCGCCTTTGGCGATGCAGCGTATCAACTGGCCGTCAGCTCCACCAAGTCGATGACCGGGCATATGCTGGGGGCCGCTGGTGGCGCCGAGGCCATCTTTACGGTGCTGGCCATGCGCGATCAGGTTGCGCCGCCCACCATCAACTACGAGACGCCGGACCCGGACTGCGATCTGGACTATGTCCCAAATACGGCGCGCGAGATGAAGATCGACGTCGCGCTGAGCAACTCATTCGGCTTTGGTGGCACCAACGGTACCCTCGTCTTCAAACGACCCTAGCCGGGCCGCATCGTCGCTGCCGGGAGCACCGCTCCCGGCAGCGGCGCAGCAGCCCGGTTTGCGCTGTCTCGTCAATGGCGAGCTGCGTTCCGATGTCGATGTCTTAGATCGTGGCCTGGCCTACGGAGATGGTCTGTTCGAGACCATCGCCGTCCGCTCCGGGCGGCCCTGCTGCTGGCTCGATCACTTTGACCGTCTCGCGCGCGGCTCAGCGCGGTTGAGGCTGCCGTTACCATCGCCGAAGCGGCTCCAGGCGGAGACTCGCCGGCTGCTCGAGGGCGTTGAGCGCGGTACGCTGAAGATCATGCTCACACGCGGTCCGTCTGCGCGCGGCTATCGTCCGCCGCTACAGCCACAGCCGACGCGCATCCTGTTCGTCCAGGCGCAGCAAGCCCCAACGGACACCTTTGAACTGGAGCGTCAAGACAGCGGCGTCTGCGTTCGCCTCTGCGAGACCCGGCTCGGAATCAATCCCCAACTGGCTGGTCTCAAGCATCTCAATCGTCTCGAGCAGGTGCTGGCTCGGCAGGAATGGAGTGAGCCGACCGTTGAAGAGGGGCTGATGCTCGACGCGGCAGGGGCATTGGTCTGCGGTACCATGAGCAATCTGTTTCTCGTCACTGAGTCCGGCCTGCAAACGCCGTTGATGGATCGCTGCGGAGTTGCGGGCACTGCTCGGGCGCGTCTCTTGGAGATGGCGCGTGAGGCTGGCCTCAGTATTCAAGAGCGGCGTCTCGCGTTGGATGACCTGCTCAGGGCTCAAGGTGCCTTCTTGACCAACGCAATCATCGGCGTTTGGCCGATCCGCTCTTTTGGTGGCTGCGATTTCGAGCTTTCCCGTCTCCCTTGGACGCTCATTGAGCGGGTTCGCGCGCGGCTTCTGCAACCGGAGTCCGATTGGTGAGAGCCTTTTTTGCTGGTCTCTTGTCGTTGATCTTTGTGGGTGTCGTCGTCACCGGCGTGCTCTGGATCGAGTATCAGCGTTTCCTGTCAACCCCGATCGAGCTCGTCTCCCACGCGCAGCCCGACGATCAGCCCAGCGCCCAGCCTGACGCCGAGCCCAGCGCTGAGCCCGACACCGAGTCTCACGCCCAGCCAAGCGCCGCGAATACGAGTGACCCTGAGGGTGAGCCCGACCCCCACGACCCCAAGGCTGAATCCCAGCCAGAGCTTCAGCCAGAGCCCGAGGCTGGCGATGAACTGGCGAGAGCCACCGATTCGATCCTTTTCAAGATTCGCCCAGGTACTCGTCTGCGAACTCTAGCGGAGCGTCTTACTGATGAGGGTCTGATTAGTGATCCCTACTTTTTCATCGCCCTCGCTTACCAGAAGCGGCTGCAGGATCAGATCAAGGCTGGCGAATATGCGTTAGCCGACGGCATGCGCCCGCTTGACCTATTGACGATGTTTGCGAGCGGGCGCTCAGTGCAATATCCGGTGACGCTGATCGAAGGGCGAACCTTTCGGGAGGCCGTCGAGAGCCTTGCTGACAACGAGATCCTGGATCACGAGCTGACCGGATTGTCAGATGCCGAACTGATGCAGCGACTGGGGATCGAGGACGAGCATCCAGAGGGTTGGCTGTTCCCCGACACCTATCTGGTCTCGCGCAATAGCACCGATGTCGAGGTGCTGAAACGCGCCCATGCACGGATGAAGCAGGTACTGAGTGAAGAATGGGAGGCGCGGGCGGAGGACTTGCCGATCGAAACCCCCTATGAGGCGCTGATTCTGGCCTCGATCATTGAGAAGGAGACAGGCCTTGCCGAAGAGCGTCCGGATATTGCCGGGGTGTTTGTCCGGCGGTTGCAAAAGGGCATGCGTTTGCAGACCGATCCGACCGTGATCTACGGCATGGGTGACGACTACGATGGCAATATCAGACGGGCGGATCTGCGTCGTGCGACGCCTTACAACACCTATGTGATCGATGCGCTGCCGCCAACCCCGATTGCGCTGCCGGGACGCGAAGCGATCCATGCGGCCTTGCAGCCAGCCCCTGGCGATGCCCTGTTTTTCGTCGCTCGGGGTGATGGTAGCCATCATTTCTCAGCGACGCTCAAGGAGCATAACTGCGCTGTGCGCCAGTATCAGCTGGGCGGGCGCTGCGGCCTCATCGAAGACCGTTCGGAGGATCTGCCTTGATGGTGCCTACCTCGGTACCCGCTGCTGACATGGCATCGTCTGAGTCCGACGCCGGCCGTGGTCGCTTCATCACCCTGGAGGGTGGTGAGGGCGCCGGCAAGACGACCCAGCTCAGGCACTTGGTCGACTGGCTGCAAGGGCAGGGTGTCGATCCGTTGGTGACGCGAGAGCCGGGCGGCACGGCGGCCGCGGAGCGGATTCGTGCGCTGCTGCTTGATTCGGCGAATGCCGACCTCTCCGCAGACGCGGAGCTGTTGCTGGTCTTTGCGGCGCGTGCCGACCATCTGGCGCAGTGCATCGAGCCTGCGCTAGCGGCGGGGCGTTGGGTGCTGTGCGATCGGTTTACCGATGCGACCTATGCTTACCAGGGTGGCGGGCGAGGTCTGGATCGGGCGCGGATCGAGGCACTCGAGCGCTTTGTCCAGCGGGGTCTGCAGCCCGACCTGACGCTCCTGTTCGATCTGTCGGTTGCCAGTGGCTTGGCTCGCGCGAGACAGCGCTCTGCGCCGGACCGCTTCGAGGCAGAGGACTTGACCTTCTTTGAGCGCGTCCGAACCGCCTACCGGCAGATCGCCGAGCATTCGGCCGATCGCGTCTGTCTGATCGATGCCGGTCAAGCCGAGCTAGCGGTTGCCGCTGAGGTAAGGGCCTGCGTTGCCCAGCGCCTGCCTGTGGGTTCCTGAGGCGGTGGACAGGGCTGCCCCATCAGTGAGGTCTTCAGAGCCAGTTCCGCCATGGCTGGAGTCGACCTGGCACCGGCTATTGGATGCGCATCGTCACGCCAGGCTCGGCCAGGCGTTGCTCTTGAGTGGACCTTTAGGGATCGGCAAGCGACTCTTGGCGGAGCATTTCGCCGGGGCGCTGCTCTGTGCCGCGCCCCAAGCAGATGGGAGCCCCTGCGGGGCCTGTGCCGATTGTCGTCTGTTAGTGGCCGGGCATCACCCAGATCGACTATTACTCGAGCCAGAGGCGGACAGGGCGAGCGGCGAGATTCGTGCGGAGCAGGTCCGGCAGCTGTGCGCACGTGAGACCTTGACAGCCACGCGGGGGTCGACGAAAGTCTTGACGATTGTGCCGGCAGATGCGATGAATCTGTTTGCGGCCAACAGTCTATTGAAGACGCTGGAAGAGCCAGCGGAGTCGACGGTCTGGATGTTGATCACCGAGCAGCCCCAGCGCTTGAATCAGACCATTCGGAGTCGCTGTCAGCAGATCAGCATGACCTCGCCGCAGGCGGCGCTGGCGCTACCTTGGCTTGAGTCGCGGCTTGCGCAACAAGGTTCAGGCACAGCCGAGGCGACATCGCAGGCGAACTCGGGCGCCGGCGCAGGGGGGCGCTCAGAGCGAGCCGCGCAGTGCCTGGCGTTGGCGCAGGGAGCGCCGTTACGGGCACTAGCGCTCGCTGAAACCGGCGCGCTAGAGCTGCGACAGGGTCTTTTGGACGATCTCATGGGGATCGCCCGGGGGGAGCTTGATCCGATCTCGGTGGCCAATGACTGGCAGCGACTTGAGCCACCGGTGGCGCTAGGTGCAATGATCGATACGCTGATGGACACGCTGCGCTTATCGGTTGATCCAACCGGCGCGCGGATCATCAATCTGGCCGTGCGACAGGGCCTTGCGGCACTCGTCGAGCAGGTCGAAGTGGCCGCCGGGCATCGGCTGTTGCGGCTGTTGCTGCAGACGCGGGCGTCAATTGATGCACCAATGAATCAGCAGATCCTGTTTGAGGCCCTACTCGTGCGTTGGGCAAGGCTTACTAAAGCCCCTGCCTAAGCCTGCTTTCAGCCCCAAGGCTGGCGCACGCATCGGAGACGTCCCAGGAGGTGGTTCCCATGGTGCAAGCACAGCGAAGCGGTCAGCAGCCTGAGGGCCGCCGTCGCATCCTCAGCCTGGTGATCAAAGATCGCCGGGCGCTGCACGCTGCCTATATGCCATTCGTCAAGAACGGCGGGCTTTTCGTCCCGACGAGTCAGCCCTACCAACTTGGTGACGAGCTCTTTTTGCTCGTTCAGTTATTGGATGAGCCTGATCGCATTCCGGTTGCCGGCCAGGTGGTCTGGGTCACACCTGTGGGTGCCGAGGGGAGCCGCTCTGCTGGCGTTGGGGTCCAGTTCAAGGAGCAGGAAAAGAACGATATCCGTCACAAGTTTGAGCAGTATCTGCCGACCGGCGCTGATGAACAGCGTTCAACCCATACCATGTGACCTGTCGATCCCAGTCCTGTTGGCCCGAGCCCATCCTGGTCAGGGCGACAGACCGCGGAGGCGCGCTTGTCGCTTGGTTCCTTAGCCTGATGTTGATTCTTATGTTCGTTGATTCTCACTGCCACCTCGATCGCGTTGACCTGACTCCATACGCTGGCGATTTCGGCCAAATGCTGGCGCGAGCAGGCGAGGAGGGCGTTCAGCACATGCTCTGCGTCTGTATCGACCTGGAGCATTACGAAGCGATGCGTGACCTGGTCAGCGCCTACCCGAACATCTCAGTTTCAGTCGGCGTTCATCCGAGTGAGCGCTGTACTGACGAGCCTTCAGTTGAGGATCTGGTGCAGCTTGGGGCTGATCCTGCTGTGGTGGCCATTGGCGAGACCGGCCTCGATTATCACTACAACGATGGCGAGCTGGATTGGCAGCGACAGCGTTTTCAAGCGCATATCAAAGCGGCAAGATCCGTAGAAAAACCGCTGATCATTCATACCCGTGATGCGCGTGAGGATACCATCGCGATCATGCGCGACGCCGGTGCCGATGCAGCGGGTGGTGTCATGCATTGCTTCACCGAGAGCTGGGAGATGGCAAAGCAAGCCCTTGATCTGGGCTTCTATATCTCGTTTTCCGGCATCCTGACCTTTAAGAATGCCGAGTCCCTGCGCGAGGTGGCACGCGCGGTGCCCTTGGAGCGTCTGTTGATTGAAACGGACTCGCCCTACCTCGCACCAGTGCCTTATCGAGGAAAGAAGAACGAGCCACGCTTCGTCACCCAGGTCGCGGCCCAGGTCGCGGAGCTTCGCGGCCTCCCTGTTGAGGCAGTCGCGGAGCTAACGACCGAGAACTTCTTTAGACTGTTCAGCCGAGCCCAGGTTGTCGCTGCTGGTTAATATGAAACAATGGCTTCATCTTGCTGGGGCGGCAACCTGCTATGAACCGAAAAAGAACATTTCAACCGCATATTTTTTATCTGCGTCATCTGCGGTTTACAAGATGAACCCTATTTAGGCCTCGTCGAGGTTGGCAAGACGCTCGCTGATCTCCCACACGCGGGCGTTTGCGGCCGGATCGCGCACTTGGGCCGGCATCGAGATGACCTTGCAATCGCCGAAATATTCGCCGCTGATCTCGGCGACTTCTGGCGATTCGAGCAGGTACATGACCCGATCAGCGGCTTGCTCTGGCTGTGCAAGGGCCCAGCCGACCAACAGGCTGACGGCTTTCCAGAAGACGCCCTGTGCACCATCGGTACCGCCGAGATTTGACTTGAACACGCCGGGAAAGACGCAATTGACCGTGACGCCGGTGCCATCGATACGCTTTGCAAGCTGGCGTGTAAAGTGCAGCATGCCGAGCTTGGACTCCACATAGGCGCGCATCATCCGAAATGAGCGGCCTTCCCAATTCAGATCACCGAGTTCCATTGCATAGTTAATGCGGGTCCCGACGTTGACGATCCGTGAAGGGGCCGCGGCCTTGAGCTGCTCAAGGAGCAGGTTGGTCAGCAGGAATGGCGCAAGGTGATTGACCGCCAGCGTGCATTCGATGCCGTCTTCGCTCAGGCAGCGCTTCGGAAAGGCAGTGCCCGCGTTATTGACCAAGAAGTCGAGTGCTGGCGCTTTCTCGCTGACCTCTTTGGCGAGCCTGCGGACCTGGGTTTGGGATTTCAGGTCTGCGACTAAGAGTTCGAGCTGGTCGTTCCCGGTTGCAGCCTTGAGTTCGGCGACAGCAGCCTCGCCCCGCTCTGGGTCGCGCGTGACCATCAACACCCTTGCGCCTCGAGCGGCGAGAGCACGGCAGACGGCCTTGCCGAGTCCGGAGTTGGCGCCAGTGACCAGCGCGGTTTTCTCTGTTAAATCCATCGGAGGTCCTCGTGATGTCGGCAGGTC
>CAZEZH010000011.1:0-24764 GCA_964516305.1 uncultured Halochromatium sp.
TTGGCGTACTCGTTGGACTTGAAGTCCGACATCCGGATGATGACCGGATTCGGCGCGAAGGTCGCCGCCAGCGTGGCGATGCCCTCGGCGAGGCGCATGACGAAGTAGTCACGCGGGCTCGGATAGGCGGCGATGCGCGGGCCGATCTCGGCCTTCATATCGCCGGGCAGCTGGTCGAACTCCAACAGCGCCTTCGGATGGATGCCGATGCTGTTGTTGATGATGAACTCGAGCCGGGCCAGGCCAACCCCAGCATTGGGGATCGAGGCGAAGCCGAAGGCACGCTCGGGATTGCCGACGTTCATCATCACCTTGACCGGCACCTCGGGCATCTTCTCGAGTTCGACCACCTTGTGCTCAAACTCAAGCTCGCCATCGTAGATGTAGCCGGTATCGCCCTCGGCGCAGGAGACCGTGACCGCCTGGCCATCGGCGATCTTATCGGTCGCGTCGTTACAGCCAACCACCGCCGGTACGCCCAGCTCGCGGGCAATGATCGCGGCGTGACAGGTGCGGCCGCCGCGATTGGTGACGATGGCGGCGGCGCGCTTCATCACCGGCTCCCAGTCCGGGTCGGTCATGTCGGTGATCAGGACGTCACCGGGTTGGACCTGATCCATGTCTCGGATCGACTCGACCACGCGTGCCTTGCCGGCGCCGATGCGCCCGCCGATACTGCGCCCGGTGGCGAGCACCTCGCCGCTGGTCTCTTGCAGGCGATAACGCTCGACGACCTGCCCGCTGCGGCTCTGCACCGTCTCCGGGCGCGCCTGGACGATGTAGAGCTGACCATCGATGCCGTCTTTGGCCCATTCGATGTCCATCGGACGCTGATAGTGCTGTTCGATCAGCACCGCCTGCTTGGCCAGCGCTTCGATCTCGGCATCGGTGATGGAGAACTGCTCGCGTAACTCGGCCGGGGTCTGCTCGGTGCGCACCGGCTCGCGACTGCCAGGCTCGGAGAAGACCATGCGCATGGCCTTGTCACCCACACTACGGCGCAGGATCGCTGGGCGCCCTGCCTCAAGTGTGGGCTTGTGTACGTAGAATTCGTCGGGGTTGACCGCTCCTTGCACCACCATCTCGCCGAGGCCGACGCTGGCGGTGATGAAGACGGCATCGTTGTAGCCGGACTCGGTATCGAGCGTGAACATCACGCCGCTGGCGGCAAGATCGCTGCGCACCATGCGCTGGATGCCGGCCGAGAGGGCGACATCGGCATGGGTAAAGCCCTTGTGCACCCGATAGGAGATGGCACGGTCGTTGTAGAGTGAGGCGAAGACCTCCTTGATGGCGCGCTTGACGTTGTCCAGGCCGTGGATATTGAGGAAGGTCTCCTGCTGACCGGCAAAGGAGGCGTCTGGCAGGTCTTCGGCGGTTGCCGAGGAGCGTACCGCCCAGGTGGCGTCGGCGGCGCTGCCGGTGTTTTCAGCCAGCGCGGAGTAGGCCTGCTCGATGGCCTGGTCGAGCTCGGGCTGGAGCGGCTGCTCGATGATCCAGCCGCGGATGCGGGGCCCGGCGGCGCTGAGCGCGGCGATGTCGTCGACGTCAAGTGCGTCCAACTCGGTGGCGATACGCTCGGCAAGGCCATCAACGGCGAGGAAGTCGCGATAGGCCTGCGCGGTGGTCGCGAAGCCACCGGGGACAAGCACCCCGAGCTGGGTCAGATGTTGGATCATCTCGCCAAGCGAGGCGTTCTTGCCGCCAACGACGGCCACGTCATTCATTCCTAAGTCGCTCAGCCAACGCACATAATCGGTCATTGCTCTCGGTGCCTCCGAATCGGCAAAACAAAACACTATAGACGATACGTCAATCACAGATTGTGCGGTGCATCAATTTGGTGGCCTCAGCCTGCAGTTTGCCACTGCCTATGTTTTGCCGGCCACGCGGTTCCCAGTTGCAACCGCGATTGGCGTCAGCATTTTACGACTGGCTTGAGCTGAGTTTCAGTCGAGCAGTGGCAGCTAGGGCCTCACCGTGGTTAGCCCAACGCTGACCCAGTCCTGCATGCCGCCGCGGTACCATTTGAGCTTGTGTGCCGGGTAGCCATACTCGACTAAGGTCTTGATATTGGCGGTCGATTGAGCGCACCAGATGCCATTGCAAAAGAGCACGAGGGTCTTGGCGTCATCGAACTGCCACTGGCCGGTGCTCGGGTCTTGACTGGCGCCTAATTGCTCGGTCAGGATCTGCGTCAGCCCATCGGCCTCGCCAGCCTGTTCCAGGCTTCCGGTGAGATCGGTGTTGAGTCTGTTCCAAGGGATGTTGATGGACCCTGGGATGGTGCCGCGCATCACCCAATCGGGCGTACGCGAGTCAACCACCAGGATCGAGTTGTCGCCCTGGTGGATGCGACTCAGGTAGTCCAGCAACTCAAGCTCGCCGATGGTGGCGACGCCGGGAGCCGCCTGGATGGGTTGCACACAGAAGGGTGGGCAGCCGCGGTCGGTCTTCTGGAACAGAGCCGGCAGGGTGGCGTGGCGATCCGCGCCGCGAGTGATGGTCAGGGTTTCGCCATTGTGGGTGACATCGACACCGTCGAGGGTCGGCGCGATCTTGTTGTCCGCAGCGAGTGTCGGGTTGCCGATGAGCAGCATCGAAGCGATGGCGAGTAGAGAGCGACTGATCACGGCGGGTGCTCCTTCAACAGTCAGGGGTGATGAGTTGGGACCGATTATCCGAACCATTATAGAAGATCAGATAATCTGAACATGGGGAAATATCATTGTGTTAGCACATTCTGATGTTCTGTTTTTTGTTGACAGCAGCACTCAGTTATTTACAGACTGAGATAAGGTTCAGTAGTCGCCATCCTAGCTGGGCCGATAACAACTATCTGTCGTGATAAGAGGTTTCAATGTTACGAAAGTTATTGCCGAGGTTGTCCCAGTCGCTCAGCGAAGTGTCTGGTAAAACCGCGAAACGACATCAACGGTCGCCACTGCCGAGCGAGCCTGGGCGACGTTTTGGGCGAGGCGCATTGATCGCGCTGCTCGTGGCGCTGATCCCAATCACCGTCTGGGCGACAACGCGTGAACAGGCCGAATCCGCTATCGCCGAGGCCAAGCAGACGCGCGAAGAAGCCATCGCCGCCGGTGTGGCTGACAGCCCAACCGACGAGATGATCGAACAGGCCGAGTCGGTGCTGCCCTCGCGCCAGTACACGCGTGCACTCCAGTATGCGGAATGGGCACGACGCCAGGATGCGATGGCGATGGAATTGCTCGCCAAGCAAGAGGCGCGCAAGGCCGCAGGCGAGGCCGCGAAGGCAGCCGTGGGCACCTATCAAGAGCCGTTGGATGTGCTCCAGGGGCTGATCGATCGGACCTCGTCGGATTACCTGACGCAAAGCGACCAAAACATCATGATGATGGCTGACAATCCGGCGCAATGGACTGCGATGGATGGTGAGACGCTGTTCGAAGAGGCCCGTGGTCCGAATAACGTCTCGCTCGAGGAATGTGATTTTGGCAAGGGACCGGGCGTCTTGGAGGGCGCGTACGCCGAGATGCCGCGTTATTTCGAGGACACCGGCAAGGTCATGGACCTCGAGACGCGCCTGGTGCATTGCATGGTCACGCTCCAAGGCTTCAGTCCGGATGATCCCGAGGTGGCAAAGCGCCATGGCAGTGGTTCAGATCACATGAAGCTGCAGACCTATATCGCCAGCAAATCCAGTGGCTACGCCTGGAATCCGCCGATGGATCATCCGCTGGAAAAGGCCATGCGCGATGCCGGTGAGGTCATGTTCTACCGCCGCGCTGGCAAGGCCGACTTTGCCTGCAGTACCTGCCACGCCGAGACCGGCAAGCGCATTCGTGCCTCGGTGCTGCCGAACAAGAATGTTCCGGAGGAGTGGACCAAGGCCATCTCCTGGCCCGCATTCCGCGTTGGTCACGACCAGGTTCGTAGTAGCCAACACCGCCTGCGCGGTTGTTATTGGCAGATGCGGCAAGCGGGACCGGTCGCTGGCTCTGACGGCAGCATCGCGATGCTCAGCTATTGGACCGATTCGGCCCGCGGCCAGCCGGCAATCCTGTCCGATATGAAGCGCTGATCATCGACGCCTAAAGGAGATTCCAAAACATGTTAAAGCAGAGCATTCCGGTGACCCTTCTCATGGGCCTCGCCGCCTTGTCGATCCCGGCCGTTTCGGCCATCGCCGACGAGGTCGACTACACCAAGATGACGCCTGAGGAACTCGCCGAGTATCTCATCTTCGAGACCGATAGCTTCAAACTGGATCAAGAGGTCCAGGAAGGCGGAACGGCGCGTCAACGGATGGTGCAGGATGAGTTACAGAAGACCTGTTCTGGCGTTGATGGCGCCAGGCCAGACATGGAGACGCTGCTCAAGGTCAGCACCCAAGCGCGCGATAGCATCGTCTATCCGGAAGACGGCATCAAACTCGGCGACTGGAAGCGAGGCGCTGAGCTGGCTTGGTCCGGATATGGGTTTCGTGTCGGCCATAAGACGGATGATCATGAGAACAATGAGGTCGGAGGCAATTGCTATAACTGCCACCAGATCGGAACCGACCGCACCGGTGGCACGATCGGCCCGAGCCTCGTTGGTTTTGGCAGGATTCGTGGCAGCAGCGATGCGATCAAGAAATATACCTATGACGTGATCTACAACTCGCACTCGGCCTTCCCCTGCACCAATATGCCGAGGTTCGGCCCCAGCAATTACCTCGACCAGCAGTCGATCGCCGACATCATGGCCTATCTGCTCGATCCGGAGTCGCCGGTCAACCAGTGACGCCAGGCAGATCCCCTCGCAACGGGGGGATTCAGACCGGGCATCGTCGTCCGCTTGATGCCCGGTCACTCGCCTCGTTTCGCCTCCTTCTCCAAGAGGTGCTGCCGCGGCAGCTGCCTAAGGGCTGTTCCGGGCGCTCAATTGTGTTCCTGATCGCTCTCCGCATGTTTTAGCATTAGGCGCATCAGCTCGGATAGCGATCGCGCTCCTAGCTTGTCCATGACCTTGGCCCGGTGCGCCTCGACCGTTGACTGGCTGATGTGAAGGTCGGCGGCGATGACCTTGTTTCGCTTGCCGGCAACGATCTGGTCGAGGATCTCCCGCTCGCGTGGCGTTAGTCGTTCTAGCCGCTGGTTGACCTCGGCGAGACGCATCGCATGGCCGCGTCGGCGTGCGTCGACGGCGAAGGCGCGATGCACCGCGTCCAGTAGGGCCTGGTCGTTGAATGGCTTCTCGAGGAAGTCGACGGCGCCGGCCTGGACGGCGCGCACCGCCATGGGCACATCGCCATGCCCGGTGATGATCACGATCGGCGGGTGGATAGGCTCAGCTGCCAGGCGTGTTTGCAGCTCGATGCCGCTCATGCCTCTCATGCGGACATCCAACACCAAACAGCCCGGCCGTTCGGGGTCGAAGTCGTCGAGAAAGGCCTGGGCCGAGTCGTAGGCTCTCACCTCAAGGCCGACCGATTCCATGAGTAGACCGATGGCCGCCCGAACCTCGTCATCGTCGTCAACAATAAAGACGTTGGGATCAGTGTTCATTCACTTGGGACTCCTCGAACTCCGGCCGCGCTATCGCTGCTGCGACCGGAAGACTGAATTCAAAACAGGCACCGACATCCGTCTCTGATAACAGCAGCTTGCCGCCGTGGGTCTCGACAATGCCTGCGCTGATCGAGAGACCAAGACCGAGGCCGCGTTGTTTGGTGGTGGCGAAGGGCTCGAACAGACGGCCCTGGATGGTCTCGGCAATCCCAGGGCCGTTGTCTTCGACTCGGACGATGACTTCGCCGTTTGGCCGGTCCGCGCGCTCCACCTTGCTGCGGCTTGCCAGAAGCCTCAGCCGATGCGGCCCCGGCGTGTCTGCCATCGCCTCGATGGCGTTGCGCGCCAGGTTCAGGATGACCTGCTCGATCTGGGTGCGCTGGACCAGTACTGCGCCGACAGCGGGGCCATTCTCGCACTGGATCTCGACGGCATGTTGGCGGGCCTCCTGATGCAGAAGCACCTGGATGGTGTCGAACAGGTCGGCGACCGCGACCGGCGCGGTCTCGGGATCCTCCTTGCGCACGAAGCGTCGGATGTGGCGGATGATCTCACCAGCGCGTTCGGCCTGGTCGGCAATCTTGCTCATAACCTGGCTGCAGCAGTCCATGCTGCCGCGCCCGTCCTCGATCAGCCGGATACTGGCGCGTGCATTGGTGGAGATCGCCGTCAGCGGTTGGTTCAGCTCATGTGCAATGCCTGAGGCCATCTCACCGAGCGTGCTCAGGCGGGCGACGCGTGCCTGCTCCGTCTGCAAGCGCTGGATGCGGGCAGCGGCTTCGCGCTGTTCGGTGGTGTCGCGAAAAACGACAACACTGCCAACCGTCTTGCTGCGCTCATCGCGGATCGGCGTCGTGCTGTACTCGACCGGGAAACAGGTGCCATCTCGGCGCCAGAACAGGTCGTCCTCGACGAACCGACCATGTTGGTCGTGTAAAGTGGCATAGACCGGACAGTCCTCACCCCTGCTCTGGAGTGCGCTCCCGCCATGCTGGCGATGTAGAACCTGATGCTGAATACAGCCGATGAGCTGATGTCGGTCCCATCCGGTCATCTGCTCAGCGGCCTTGTTAACGAAGGTGGTTCTGCCGTTCAGATCGACGCCGTAGATGCCCTCGGCCACCGAGTTGAGGATCAGCTCTTGGCGTTGCTCGAGACGCGACTTGGCACGATTGAGTCGCGCATTCAGGGCCTGTAGTCGGCTGGTCAGCACGAGCAGGAGTACTAACGCGAGGATGCCGAGCAGCACCCCCGGCCAGTAGCGATGCAAGGCGTCGCCTAGGGTGAAGCTCTCTGGATGGTCGTACGGTGGATGGTTTAGCGCCTGCAAGAGTTGATGCACCGGCTGATAGTCCAATGGCACACTCCAGCCAGCGTAGCCGCCGGCAAGTGCCGCCGGGTCGTCCCGCGGCATCTGCAGCAGCGCCACTGCGACCTGCTGGGCAAGCCAGTTGGGGGTGCTTTGCAGAGTGCTAACGGGCCACTCAGGATACAGTGATGTGCTAAGCAGCAGCGGAAAGCCGGCGATGGTGCGGGGTGCAAGCACGCGAAAATCCGATAGCTCGATCCTGCGTTGATTCGCCATACGCTCGAGGATGTCGGTGCGGACCATGCCGGCATCTGCCAGACCGTCGTGGACCGCGAGCACGACGGCATCGTGGGTACCAGCGAAGTCAAGCGCTGCCAGTGCCGCGGGCGCCGCAACACCAGTGTCACGCAGCAGGTCGAGTTGCATCAGGAAGCCGCCCAATGAGTTCGGGTCCACGGCAACCAGATCCTTGCCGCGCAGATCGGATAACTCGCCGATGTCGCTGCGGTCGGCGCGGGTGATGATCAGGCCGCCAAAGCGGTTGCGGGCCTGGTTGCCGGAGCCGTTACGGAGGGTCGCGATGCGCGAGATGCGATGGCGCACCTCGAGGTCAACGTACATCGCGGGATTGGCCAGCAGGAACTGGATGCGGCCACTGGCAACCGCCTCTTCAACCTCGTTGAAGGCGAGCGGCATGATGCGGAAACAGTGGCGCGGGAGGGCCTGGGTCAGATAGTCGGCAGTGGCCCCCCATTGCTGCTGGGTGACCTGATCGCCCCGGTGGCTGAGGACACCGATCTCGATCTGCAGCGGGGCATCAGACTCATCGAACCCCTGCGCGCTAGCGACCTCGAGCGTGACGCCCGGCGTCAGACATCCGAGCGACCCGAACAGCAGGGTCGCTGCCAGCAATCCTGGCCGACGGTCAATCCAGCGCGCAAATCGGCGACCACGGGGGCGCCTGATCGGCGTCGAGCGAATGTACTGCAGGGGGTCGATGAGGAAAGTCCGGAGTCGAGGCAAGGCTTTGGTGAATGGCAATCTGACCTGATCAGCGTGCATACTATGGTCGCTTTTAGCCGCGCCGAGCAGGTGGTCATCCTGTGCGGATCGCGGCGAGCCGATAAGCAGAATGTTTAGGAGGAGATGATACCCCAATGACTATTTCTCGCCGTGAATTCGTCCGTCTCTTGGGCCTGGCCGGTGCCGCCGGGATGTTGCCGCGCTCGGTCTTCGCCGAGGCCAAACAACCTAGCGACCTCTACGAGCTACCTAAGTTTGGCAATCTGACGCTGATGCACATGACCGATTGTCACGCGCAGCTCAACCCGGTTTACTTCCGAGAGCCCAACGTGAATCTCGGCATCGGGCGGGCCTTCGGTAAGGCACCGCATATCGTTGGCGAGGCGCTGCTCAAGCATTTTGGGATCGAGCCCGGTACCATCGAGGCGCATGCATTGACCTATCTCGATTTCGCTGAGGCGGCCGAGAAATACGGCACCGTTGGCGGTTTTGCGCATCTCAAGACCCTGGTCGATCGCATCCGAGCCGAGCGCGGCGACGGCAACACCTTGTTGATGGACGGCGGCGATACCTGGCAGGGATCGGGAAGCGCTTACTGGACTCGGGGTATGGACATGGTCGGTGCCACCAACCGGCTCGGGGTCGAGGTGATGACCGGCCACTGGGAGTTCACCTACCTCGACACTGAGGTCATCAAGAACGTCGAGGCCTTCAATGGCGACTTCGTGGCGCAGAACGTCAAGGTGCGCGAAGAGGCCCTGTTCGATTACCAGTTCGAGGACTTCGGCGGCTTCCAGGAAGACGATGGTCTGGCCTTCAATCCCTATGTGATCAAAGAGGTTGGCGGCTCACGCGTCGCGGTCATCGGTCAGGCCTTCCCCTACACGCCGATCGCCAACCCACAACGCTTCATCCCGGACTGGACCTTCGGCATCCAGGATCAACGCATGCAGGAGTTCGTCGACAAGGTGCGCGACGAGGAATCGCCGGATCTGGTGGTGGTGCTCTCGCACAATGGCATGGACGTCGACCTCAAGATGGCCTCGCGTGTCACCGGCATCGACGCGATCTTCGGCGGCCATACCCACGATGGGATACCGGCGCCGTCCATCGTTGAGAATGCGAAAGGTAAGACCCTGGTCACCAATGCCGGCTCGAACGGCAAGTTCCTCGGTGTGATGGACCTCGACGTCAAGGATGGCAAGCTGCGCGATTATCGTTATCGGCTGATGCCGGTGTTCTCGAATCTGCTCAAGCCCAACGCGGAGATGACCAAGTACATCGAGGAGCAGCGTGCCCCCTACCTGGACAAGTTGACCGAGGAACTGGCGACCGCGGAAGAGGTGCTCTACCGCCGTGGCAACTTCAATGGCACCTTCGATCAGGTGATCTGCGACGCACTGCGTCAGGTCAACGATGCCCAGGTCAGCCTGTCGCCGGGCTTCCGTTGGGGGACCACGGTGCTGCCGGGTCAGAAGATCACCATGGATAACGTGATGGATCAGACCTGCATTACCTATCCGGAGACCTATCGTCGTGAGATGAGCGGGGCGGATATCAAGGCGATTCTCGAGGACGTCTGCGACAACCTGTTCAACGCTGATCCCTATGTACAGCAGGGTGGGGACATGGTTCGCGTTGGCGGCCTCGATTACGTTTGCGATCCGACGGCCGGCATGGGCAAGCGCATCACAGAGATGCAGCTCGATGACGGAACCAAAATCGAGGCCGACAAGAACTATGTCGTCTCTGGCTGGGCCACCGTCGGCAGCCAGTCGCCGGGTGAGCCGATCTGGGAGACGGTCGCCACCTATCTGCGTGATGCGAAGACGGTTAAGATCGACAAACTCAATACGCCCAAGCTGAAGAACGTCAAGGGTAATCCGGGGATCGCGGATTACGACGGTCAGATCTTGAGTTAGACCTCGGAGCGGGTCCAGGTTGATGCCGATTGTGGACCCTGCGGAATCAGGGCCTCTTGTGCTGATGTTGTCAGGCCAAGATGCCCTGGTGATGCGGTCAGCGAGCCATTCTTGTTGCACAGTGCTAGCGACAGCTAGCGCCGTCGCTTCGCCTTCTCCGGGTTACGTAGCAGCACATAGACCGCGCCAGTGCCGCCGTCAAAGCGCGGTGCCGAGCAAAACGCGAGCACGTCTGGGCGCAACCGCAGCCAGTAGTTCACCTTACACTTGAGCACGGGTTGGCGTTGTGCTGAGCCGCGGCCCTTGCCGTGGATGATCTTTGCGCAACGGACATGGCGAGCGGCGCAATCGGCGAGGAACGCCTGCAAGAGTCCGCCAGCATAGCTCGCGGTGAGCCCGTGGAGATCAAGCTCTAGGCTGGGCTCTATCTGGCCGCGCTGAAGCGAGAGTAAGACCCGCTTCTGGAGGCCAGGCCGCACAAACATGAGGTAGTCGTGGGTCTCCACCTCAGACTCAGCAAGTAGTTGCGGGTCTTCGGTCGGGGCCTCTTCGATGCGTGGACGCGGGATCGGCTTGGGCCGTTCGCGAAACGGCTCTTCGATCTCGTTGTCAAGCGGAATCGCGTCTTCGACTTCAGCGCGAAATAACGCATAATCAGAATCCTGAAGACGGTTTTTCACTTTTCTTCTCGCGTTGTCATCGCACCGAGTCGAGAATGTATCAAACTTCCGCGGCAGGTGTTTCGCTGCTCCAGGTACACTCGCCGTTTACAGTCCGGACAGGCACGAGCCCCAGTCGTTCGCCCCGATGCCCATGAAGATTCTACTCAGTAACGATGATGGCTATCGCTCACCCGGCCTCCAAGCCCTGGCCAATGAGCTTGCGCGCTTTGGTGAGCTGACGGTAGTGGCGCCAGATCGCGACCGCAGTGGTGCGAGCAACTCGCTCACGCTCGATGTGCCGATCCGCGCAGAGCGGCTCGAGAACGGCTTCATCCGCGTCAATGGCACCCCGACCGACTGTGTGCACCTGGCCATCACCGGTCTGCTCGAGGACGAGCCCGATCTGGTTGTCGCCGGCATCAATCATGGCCCCAATCTCGGTGACGACGTGATCTACTCAGGCACGGTCGCGGCGGCGACTGAAGGGCGCTTTCTCGGGCTGCCGGCGTTGGCCGTTTCGATCGACTCTCATGAGCCGCAACACCTCGGCACGGCCGCGGCGGTGGCTGCTCAGTTGATTGCTGGGCTGCGCGACAACGATATGGATATGGCAGTCAGCACCATCCTCAATGTCAACGTGCCCGACCTGCCGCTCTCGGAACTGCGGGGCATCCGAGCGACACGGCTCGGGCATCGCCACAAGGCCGAGCCAATCGAACGCATTGTCGATCCGCGTGGCCGGCCAATGTACTGGGTCGGTCCGGCCGGGCCGGAACAGGATGCGGGTGAAGGCACTGACTTCCACGCGCTGCGGCATGGCTATGTCTCGGTCACGCCCTTGAAGATCGACCTGACCCGGCATGAGGCGGTTGAGTCACTCGGGCGATGGCTGGAGGCCCTATGAGCGGACTCGCGCAGTTGCGTGGCCCGGCTGCGGCTGTTGCGGGCAGCGGCATGACCTCATTGCGCACCCGCGAGCGGCTGGCGCAGCGACTGCTGGCCACTGGCTTGCAGGACGACGCCGTCATCGAGGTGCTGCGACAATTGCCGCGTCACCTGTTTGTTGAGGAGGCGTTGGCGAGCCGCGCCTATGAGGACTCTTCGCTGCCGATTGGCTGGGGTCAGACCATCTCGCAGCCCTATATGGTCGCGCGCATGACCCAGGCGCTGCTTGAGGCCGGTCCCCTACAGACTGCGCTGGAGGTCGGCACCGGCTCCGGCTATCAGACCGCAGTCCTCGCGGCGTTGGTGCGGCGGGTCTATAGCGTCGAGCGGATCAGCTCGCTGCAGGCGCGCGCCGAGCAGCGCTTGCGTGCGCTGAAGCTGCGCAATGTGCGCCTGCGCCATGGCGATGGCAGCACTGGGTGGGCGGAGTATGCGCCGTTCGAAGGCATTCTGATCACCGCAGCGGCCAGCGGTATCCCGCGTCGCTTGGCCGAGCAGTTGGCGCCCGGCGGGCGTATGGTGCTGCCGATCGATTCTGGCCGTGGACAGGTGCTCATGCGCCTGGTCAGGAAGCGCCGAGGTCGGTGCCCAGGGTTTCAGCATGAGGTGCTGGAGCCTGTTACCTTTGTGCCGTTGCTCGGGGGGGTTGCCTGATGCGGTTATTCTCGGCCAGTGATGGCCGCGTGATGGTCTGGTCACGGTGTCCTCATGCCGCTGGTTGTCAGGGGCATCTCCCAGGATTCAAGACCATCGGTTGGATGCTGGTGGCTCTGATTGGTTTGGTTTTGTTGTTGCGCTGAGTGGCGTGCGTGCTGGTCTCTACGATGTGCTTTCTGTTACGAGACCCACCTCAGGCTCGGGCGCTTTTAGCGGCCGTCCTGGTCGCGTTGGTGTTGGGCGGTTGCGCTGGTGGTGGGCTGGCTCCGGTCGATGATCGTGGCTACGGACCGGCACCGGCCGGGTTCTATCGCATTCGTTCCGGCGATACCCTCAGCGAGATCGCGGAGCGACGCCGCATCAGCATGCGCAAGCTCGCTGCCTGGAACGACCTCGGTCCGCCTTATCCGCTCTACGCCGGGCAGCTGATCCGGATCGAGCCCGCACGGGGTGGCAGCAGCAGCGCGAGCACGCGTAAGGTTGTCGCGCGCAGCAGTCCAAAGGCAAGCGCGAAGACCAGTGCCCAGGTCAGTGCGTCGGCGAAGCCGGGCAGTTCGGCGCAGGCGTCAGGTGTCAACTGGGCCTGGCCGGTGAGGGGGCCGGTGGTTCAGAGTTATCGGTCGAAGGATCGTACCCGACAGGGGATTCGGATCAGTGCCGCGGTCGGCACACCCGTTGCCGCTGCGGCCGATGGCAAGGTGGTCTATAGCGGTAGCAGTGGACTCGCCGGTTACGGCAATCTTATTATCGTCAAGCACAGGTCGAACTATTTGAGCGCTTATGGCTTCAACCGCCGTGTGCTCGCGAGTGAGGGAGCCTCGGTCAAGCGCGGGCAACAGCTCGCCGAGGTTGGCAAGGCAGCGGATGGCCAGCCGATGTTGCACTTCGAGATTCGTCGTGACGGTGCAACCGTTGATCCGCTGCTGTTCTTGCCAGCGTCACGGTGAGCCGAGCGACCGCACTCTAGGGGGACTCATGTCAGCGGTTAAACCGGAAGAGGATCCGGATGGGGAGGCCCTCCCCGATGAGAACGAGATCCTGATCGACGGCGATAACGTTGACGAGGATAATCTAGATCTGCCGGAAACGGAGGCTGACGACGCTGAGAACGATGAGGTGCCCGCTACCCCTCATTCCCAGCCGTTGGCGCCTCAGTTGTCCGATGAGTCTGGCAAGCGCTACTCAGCGGGTGATACTGAACTCGACGCAACGCGCATCTATCTGAACGAGATCGGCGAGTCAAAGCTGCTCTCGGCTGACGAGGAGGTGCACTACGCTCGGCTTGCGCAGCAGGGCGATGAATCAGCCCGTAAGCGCATGATCGTCAGCAACCTGCGCTTGGTGGTGAAGATTGCGCGACGTTATCTCAACCGCGGGCTACCGCTGCTGGACTTGATCGAAGAAGGCAATCTCGGTCTGATCCGCGCCGTTGAGAAGTTCGATCCGGAGCGTGGTTTTCGATTCTCGACCTATGCCACTTGGTGGATTCGCCAGACCATCGAGCGCGCGATCATGAATCAGACGCGGACCGTGCGTCTTCCGATCCATGTCGTCAAGGAGATCAACGTCTACTTGAAGGCGACGCGCATGCTCTCGCAGCAGCTTGACCATGAGCCCACCACGGAGGAGGTGGCAGAACTGCTGGACAAGCCGATCGCCGAGGTCAAGCGGATGCTCGGTTTGAACGAGCGCACGGCCTCCGTCGACACGCCCTACGGCAAGGACGCCGACAAGCCGCTGGTGGACATGCTCCAGGATGAGGCCGCCCACGATCCCAGTGACGACATCCAGGACGTCGACATCCACAGCAATCTCGATCACTGGCTCGAGAAGCTCAACGACAAGCAACGCGAGGTGGTTGAGCGGCGCTTCGGCCTGCACGGCTACGAGCATTCGACGCTCGAGCGCGTGGCCCAAGAACTTGGTGTGACACGCGAGCGCGTACGCCAGATCCAGATGGACGCGCTGCGCCGGCTGCGCGGTATCCTTGAGAAAGAGGGTTTTTCGCTCGAATCTTTCTTCAAGTGAGCCCTGACTGCGCATCCGGCGGCCCCGGGGGAGGGCCTGATGACCAAGGTCCGTTCTCAAGTATGTGCTGCAGTGTCACGCTAATGTCTTTTCGCCTGCCGGGGCCCAGCGGACTACTGTCCTTTCGTCGCTAAAATTGCTATAAAAATAGGGGTTTATCTATCTCGGTTTATGATCCGGCGAGCTTGATTAAGATCAAGTGTAGCTGTGTGAAATGCCCCAGGTCGCCGTTTCTGATCACCCGATTGTCTTGACATTACGCAATCGATCCAGTCTTATTGTGCGGTCACGCGCCAGGGTGCGGCGCGCTAACAGAACATCGGGCCGGAGCGCCCAGCCACCTCTCTTTTTCCCAGCCTGTTTGGGGGGTCTATGGAAGCCACAGCCGACTACACGGCGGAGCGCAAGTACGACTTTGACGTCGTCCGTTGGTTTACGGTCATGGCCGTCGTCTATCTCGTTGTCGGGGCGGGCGTTGGTGTCTACATCGCGTCCGAACTCGCTTGGCCGTTTCTAAACTTCGATAATCCTTACATCTCATTCGGTCGGCTCCGGCCCGTCCACACCAATGCGGTGATCTTCGCCTTTGGCGGCTGTACCCTGATGGGCACCGCTTTCTACACGGTACAGCGTACCTGCGGCGTAAGCCTCTGGAGCAACAAGCTGGCCTGGTTCACCTTCTGGGGCTGGAACGCGATCATCGTGCTAGCGGTGATCACGCTGCCACTGGGTTTCACCCAGTCGAAGGAGTATGCAGAACTCGAATGGCCGATCGACATCATGATCGCCGTCGTCTGGCTCGCGTTCACCTTCAACTTCATCATGACCATCGCCAACCGGAAGTCGTCACATATCTACGTGTCGAACTGGTTCTTCCTCGGCATGATGGTGATGATCGTCTACCTGCATGTAGTCAACAGCCTGTCGATCCCGGTCGGGATGCTGAAGTCTTACAGTCTGTTTTCTGGCGTCCAGGATGCGATGATCCAATGGTGGTGGGGACATAATGCGGTCGGCTTCTACCTCACCGCCGGCTTCCTTGGAATCATGTATTACTTCGTGCCCAAGCAGGCGAACCGGCCGATCTACTCGTACCGTCTGTCGGTCATCCACTTCTGGGCGCTGATGTTCGGTTATGTGTGGCTGGGCGCGCATCACCTGCAGTACACCGCGCTGCCAGACTGGACTGGCTCACTGGGCGCGGCAGTGTCGTTGGCGATGATCATTCCCTCCTGGGGTGGTGCCGTGAACGGCATGATGACCCTTTCAGGTGCTTGGGACAAACTACGCACCGACTACGTGATGCGCTTCCTGATCATTGCGCTGGCCTTCTATGCGATGTCGACCTTTGAAGGCCCAGTGATGTCGTTGAAGACGGTGAACGCCCTCTCGCATTACACCGACTGGACCATCGGTCACGTCCACTCCGGTGCTCTGGGTTGGGTCGCTGGTATCTCGATCGGCGCGATCTATCACCTGATGACCCGGCTCTGGCACACCGAGATGTGGTCCGAGAAGTTGGTCAATGTCCACTTCTGGACCGCGACCATCGGCACGGTCATCTATGTGGTCGCGATGTGGGTCGCCGGCATTATGCAGGGGCTGATGTGGCGCGCCTATGACGAGTACGGCACCTTGGCGTACACCTTCGTTGAATCGGTCGCCGCGATGCATCCGTATTACGCGATGCGTGCGGTCGGTGGCGGCATCTTTCTGATCGGCGCGATCATCATGTTGTTCAACGTGCTGATGACCGTCCAGAAGTCGGTTTCCGCCGGGAGTCTGCGCGAAGCTCGCGGCACGCCAGCCGTGGCTGCTGCCTGAGCCGTTTGAATCGTCAGAATCCGGAGGAGTACTCACGAAATGTCTGATAACAATACAGCACCGAAGGGAATCCAGGAGCGCATGGAGCGAAATATCTGGGGGCTGCTGATCGTGGTCGCGATCGTGCTCTCCGTGGGTGGCATCGTCGAGATCGTCCCGCTCTTCTATTTGAAGAGCACCGAGGAAGCGAATCGCTTCCCGGAGATCGTCTGGCAGGAGGCCGGTACCACGCCGATCGTTTCGGTGACCTACGAGACCGACGAGCAGGGTAAGCCTCTGCGCTTTAAGACCGACGAACAGGGCAACTTCCTGCGAAAGGATACTGGCGATTTCGTGCAGGACCCCAAGAGAGGGGTGCTCAGGGCCGTCGAGACCAAGTGGAATTGGAGTCCTGGCGATGGGATTCGCCCTTACACAGCCTTAGAGCTCGCGGGTCGCGATATCTATCAGCGCGAGGGGTGCTATCTTTGTCATTCGCAGCAAGTGCGGCCATTCCGGGACGAACGTGAACGTTATGGCCATTACTCACTTGCTTCCGAATCCATGTTTGACCACCCCTTCCAATGGGGTTCAAAGCGCACTGGTCCGGATATGGCCCGCCTCGGCGGCAAGTATTCGGATGCATGGCAACGCCAGCATCTGCGTGATCCGCGCTCCGTGGTTCCTGAGTCGATAATGCCGGGCTACCCCTGGCTTGATGAAGAACTGATTAATCCTCGCAAGATGCAGCGTCACATGAAGGGATTGCGGGCGATTGGTGTCCCCTACAGTGATGCCGATATCGATGCGGCGACAGGTATTCTGCATGGTAAGACCGGTATGGATGCATTGGTTGCCTACCTGCAGGTGCTCGGTACCATGGCGAAACTAGACCCCGGAGTGGTCTATCGTGAGTAGTCTTGCGGATTACTTCGAGACCGATTGGGCGGCAATGACAGCATCCGACTGGGTAGGAACGATCCTCACTATCGGCATCTTCGTCGCCATGGTCGTGGCCTACTTCCAGGTCTTTCGACCGAAGAATCGGGAAAAGCTCGAAGCCAAGAAGCACATCCCGTTTGAAGACGATGACCAGGACCGCGGAGATAACGATGGCCGACCATAATCCATTTCCCGGCGAAAACAACACCGGGCATTACTGGGACGACAATATTCGTGAATTGGATAATCCGCCGCCGAAGTGGTGGATGATTGCACTTTGGGCGTCGCTTGCCTGGTTTGTCCTTTACGGCATCCTGTATCCGATGTTCCCGGTACTCCCATGGCAGTCACAAGAGGGTGGGGGCTTCACTAAGGGTTTGCTGGGCTGGACGTCAATCGAGGAGTACCAGCAGGGTATCGAGCAGGTCGAGCAGGTCCGCGCTCAGTACGAAGAGCAGATTGCCGAAATGACCCCGGAGCAGATCCTTGAAGACCCTGGTCTGACGCAGTACACCTTGGCGTCGGCGAAGGTGCTGTTCGGTGACTACTGTGCTGCTTGCCATGGCAGCGGCGGTCAAGGCAACCCCAGCTATCCGGTCTTGGCAGACGATGACTGGCTCTACGGCGGCTCGCTGGGGAAAATCATAGAGAGCATCACCACCGGTCGGAAGGGGGCGATGACTGCCCACGAAAACATCCTCACCGAGGCCGAGGTTGACCAGATGTCCCAGTTCGTGGTTAATCTGGCAGATGGCGGTGAGGGCAGCGAGGCAGGCTGGACGCTGTTTAACGAGAAAGGTTGTACCGCATGCCATGGGCAGACCGGTAACGGCGTTCTCGCGGAACTGCCCGACGGAAGCATCGTGACTGTCGGTGCGGCGAACCTGACTGACAGTATCTGGCGTTTTCGGCCTGGAGGCTACGAGAGTGCCAAGCACACGATTCTCTACGGCGTGAATCAGTCCGGTGTCGAACAGACGCGAGATGCGGTCATGCCGGCCTTCGGGGATTCGGCTGGCAGCTTGGAAGGCAAGCTTGAGCCTGATCAGATCAAGAAGCTAGCGGTCTACGTCCACAGTCTCGGTGGCGGCCAATAAGAGAGGCCGCGTTGAAGGTCCTAATCCGCTGTGCCAAGGACGGCTCTGCGCAGTGGATAAAGCGTGATACGGAGTCGAGCGCGGGGCTGAGGTGATAATTGATGGCTCATATCGGTGTTCGGACTCGCCAGGCGGTATTGATCTCACAAACCGAGTAGAGGCCGACTAGAAACAGAGTTAGGGGAGGATGACATGCACCTAGATGCGGTGTTTTGGGGTTCCATCATCAGTGTAGCGCTCGCCGTCATCATCATCAGTTACCTGGTTTACAAGGTGATTAAGCTGATGAACGAAGACGCAGAACGACATAAGAGCGAGTCGTGATAACGCTGGATAATAGAGTCCTGAGTGATGTTGAGGAGGGGTAAGGGACCGGAAAGGGGGATTGATAATCCCCCTTTTTTTCTTCCGGCATTTTGAGTTCGGTGTGCGTATCGCGTCCCTTGATGCGTCTTGGGATCGCTTTAGGACCGCGTGTTGAGCGCAAGCCAACCTGGTTGTTGTACTTATGAATGAGACTTCCTCGCGCGCTTCTGGCGCGGCAATGGACGAACTCTACGCCGAGGCCCATCATTGGGAGGTCAATACCGGCGGCGAGACCATCCACGCGAAGCGTATTCCTGGCAAATGGCGCCGCATCAAGTGGATCGCAGCGTCGGTCTGGCTGATCTTTTTCCTGGGCCCTTATCTGCGATGGAATGGCAGTCAGGCAGTCCTGTTCGATATCCCTAACCGGAAGTATCACCTGTTCGGGGTGACGGTCCTGCCGCAAGACTTCTGGATGCTCTCGCTGCTACTGCTTTTTTTCGCGATCTTGCTTGCCGTCGTCACGGCGTTGGTCGGACGGGCGTATTGCGGCTACTTCTGTTTTCAGACGGTCTGGACCGATGTCTTTACCTGGATCGAAGAGAAACTCGAGGGTAGCCCTCCGCAACGGCGCAAACTCGAGAAGGCGCCGCTTGATGCGGGAAAGCTCCGTATCAAGGTCGTTAAACACTCGCTTTGGCTGCTGATTGGTTTTCTCACCGGCTTCAGCTTTGCCGCTTGGTTTTACGGCGCTGTGCCCTTGTGGCGCGACTTCTTTGTCGGTGACGCGAACGTTGCTGTTTATGCATCGGTGGCCTTGTTCACCTTTGGCACTTACCTGCTTGCCGGCTGGCTCAGAGAGCAGGTCTGTTTCTGGCTTTGCCCTTATGCACGCATCCAAGGGGTGATGCTGGACAAGTCGACCATCGTTCCCACCTATGACGTTGAGCGGGGCGAGCCGCGTGGGCGGATCAAAAAGGGCCAGGATGAGGCAATGGCCGTTGGCGATTGCGTCGACTGCAACCAGTGTGTGGCCGTCTGTCCAACAGGGGTCGATATCCGTAACGGGCAGCAGGAAGGCTGTATCACCTGCGGCCTCTGCCTTGATGCCTGTGACGCGGTGATGGACAAGGTTGGTCGGCCACGCGGGCTGATCCGCTACGCGTCGCTCGATGAGATTGAGGGCAAGTCGGTCAAGCCGATGTTCCTGCGGGCACGGGTCTGGGTGTACACCGGTATCCTTGCGCTGGCGCTGACCGGTATTATCTACGGTCTGTCTAGCCTCGCTGCGATCGAGGTCAAGGTGCTGCATGAGCGCGCCCCGCTGTTTGTGCAGCTTTCTGATGGCTCGATCCAAAACAAATACACCTTGAAGGTGCTGAATAAGAGCGAGCAAGATCTGAGTGTGAGCATTAGTGCCGACAGCCCGTCGCCGATCGAGCTGGTCGGTGCAGAGGAGCCACTGTTCACGACCTCTGGCGAGGTCACTCCCATGATCGTTTTTGTCAAGATTAAGGGTCCTGATCTGCCCGGGGAGACAGTGCCTGTGACCTTCCACGCAACCACCGAACTTATTGATGGGACCAAGATAAAAACAGCGCGCGCGAGCGCGTTCTTTGGACCTTCTCGCTGACGCCTTGTCTGACTACGCCCCTCGATTGTTAGGAGCTGAGAAACCAACGCATGACCGATGTATCAACAATGCCGGCCCCCTCGGGCCGGAAACCGCAACCGGCCTCTAAGGGGCCGAGTTCCCGCTCGGCCTGGCGAAGTCCTTGGTTTCTTGGCTGGATTGGTCTCATCCTGGTGGTTCTAGCCGTGAATACGACCATGATCGTGCTCGCCTTTGTGACCAACCCTGGTCTGGTTGTCGACGATTACTACGAGCGTGGTCGCGATGTCGAGCGTACCTTAGCGACGAGGCGCGCTGAGGCCCCTGGCTGGACCATGAGCCTGGATACGCCGGTTGATGTGGCTGAGAACAGTGCGACGACGGTGCGCTTCTATGTGGTCGATTCAGCGGGTCAGGCGGTGCGCCCTGATCAGGTCACCTATTTCGCCTACCGGCCGTCAGACCCCACCGCTGACTTCTCGGTGCCGATGATTGAAGAAGCACCTGGACGCTATGCCGCCGAGGTCACCTTTCCGCTTTCAGGTCTCTGGGACACCCTGGTTGCTGCACAGACCGACGGCCAAGAGGTGGCCTACGATCAGCGCATTGGGGTCGCCGATCAGTAGCTGCACTCGGTTGGCGGTAGCTGATGGCGGTTTATCGAGGCCTGAGGCCCTGCCTAGGCGAGCGACCTCGGATCTAAACGGTAACCGATCTTGATGACAGCTGTACCCGGGCTAAGGGCGTCGGCAAGCGCGGCCCAGGCGGGGCTGGATGAGTCGGCCGCAGGACGCTGCTTCCACTGTGGTCTGTCCCTCGAGCGCACTGAAACCATCACGGCTACCGTTGCCGGTGATGAGCGCTGCTTCTGCTGTACCGGCTGCAAGTCGGTCTGCGAGGCCATCTATGCCGCTGGCCTCGAGGGTTTCTACCGGCGCACACCTGAAGGCGAGGTGCTTGGTCCACCGCCCGAGCCGCCGAAGCAGCTTCAGCTCTACGACCTGGATGAGGTCCAGGCCGCCTATCTGGATACCACCGCTGACTTGCGCGAGATCAATCTGCATGTCGAAGGTATCCACTGCGCAGCCTGCGTCTGGCTGATCGAGACCGGGCTTAGCAAGATGCCAGGCGTTGAGGAGGCGCGGGTCAATCTCACCGGGCGTCGGCTGCGCCTGAAATGGGACAACTCGCGCCAGCGTCTGTCGAGCCTGCTGGGTCGGCTGGGTGAGATCGGTTATGCGGCGGTACCATTCGATCCAGAAAGCGCCGAGGGTGCCTTAAAGCGGGGCAATCGTGCGCTGCTCTTCCGCATGGCCTTCGCCGCCTTTGCCGCGATGAACCTGATGTGGGTCTCGATCGCGCTCTATGCTGGCGCCGATCAGGGTGAGTTCCGCGGACTCTTCCATTGGATCGGCTTCGCCGTCGCCACGCCAACACTGATCTACTCCGGCTGGCCCTTCTACCGCGGCGCCTGGCTCGGCCTGCGGCAGGGCGCCCTGACCATGGATCTGCCGATCGCGATCGGCGCCTCGATCACCTACCTCTACTCGCTCTACGTGACAGTCGGCGGCCAGGGACATGTCTACTGGGACACGGTCGTCAACTTTCTCTTCGTGATCCTGGTCGGACGCTTCCTTGAGGCGATGTCGAAGCGCCAAGCAATGGCCTCGACCCAGCGGCTGTTGGACCTGCAACCGAAGATCGCGACTGTGCTGCGCGACGGCGAAGAGGTGGTTGTGCCGATCCGCGCGGTGGCGATGGACGACATCCTGCTGGTCCGACCGGGCGAGACCATTCCGGCCGATGGCGTTGTCAGCGAGGGTCGCAGTGAGGTCGACGAGGCCATGCTCACCGGCGAGTCCGAGCCGGTCAAGCGCGGCATCGGTGATGTGGTGGCGGCGGGTACCCTGAATGGCGCCGGTGTGCTCGAGGTGCGGGTCACCGGCCTGCTGCGCGACACCGCGCTCGGGCGCATCATCCGGCTGGTCGAGGATGCGCAATCGAGCAAGGCGCCGATCCAATCGCTGGCCGACCGGATCGTGCCCTGGTTCGTTGCACTCACCATCGGTCTGGCCCTGACGACCTTTGGGATCTGGATCGGACGTGAAGTGGAGACGGCGCTGATGGCGGCGACCTCGGTGCTGATCATCACCTGTCCCTGCGCCTTTGGGCTAGCGACGCCGATGGCGATCGCGGTCGCCTCCGGGCTTGGTGCTCGACACGGCATCCTGATCAAGCAGGGCGCTGTGTTAGAGACGCTCTCGGACATCGACCATTTCGTGTTCGATAAGACCGGTACCCTGACCGAGGGGCGCCCGGAGGTGATTCAGGTTCAGACCTTGGCGGTTCGGCCAGCTGAGCTGAGTGGGCTGGGCGAGTTGCAAGGCTCCTGTGGACCTAATGGGCAGGCTGGACTGAGTGGGCTAGGGACTGGTTGGCAACCTCAGTTGGCAGAGGCGGCACTGGATGATGCGCAACGTGAGCCACTCCGGCTCGTGGCGGCGCTGGAGCGGGTCTCCGAGCATCCCTTAGCACGCGCTGTGGTCCGCCTGGCGAAAGGTGCAGGGATCGGTTTGGGCTCGGCTCAGGTGCGTGAAGTGCACGTTGAGCCTGGCGCTGGGATCAGCGGCAGCGTTGACGGGCATCGGGTACTGGTTGGGACGCGAGCCTGGCTGCGCCAGAATGGGATTGAGTGCGGGAGCCTTTCTACGCTCGGCGAGTATCTATCCGCAGAAGGGGAGAAGCCGTCCGCGGTAGCCGAGAATCTGCCCCCGGCCGGTGATAATCCGCCCTGGGCAAGCGCGAGTCCGGCTAAGGTCGCTGAGCATTCGCCTGATCTAGAC
The DNA here is from genome assembly GCA_964516305.1 of uncultured Halochromatium sp. GTDB lineage: Bacteria > Pseudomonadota > Gammaproteobacteria > Chromatiales > Chromatiaceae > Lamprobacter. The sequence goes on from CAZEZH010000011.1 coordinate 22,681, forward strand.
GAACCGGCTGGCCCTCTTGGCACGACCTTGCACTGTGCGATCGATGGTGTCGAACGTCTGCGGCTGCTGGCGGCGGATCGCCTGCGCGCCGATGCTGCGGAGGTGGTGCAACGGCTGCAGGCCGATGGGATTCGGGTCACGCTGTTGACCGGCGATCGCGAGGACGTCGCCCGCCGCATCGCGGCTCAGCTCGGACCGGTCGAGGTGATCGCCGAAGTCCGCCCCGAGGATAAGGACCGCGTGATCGCTGACCTGCAACAGCGTGGCGAGCGGGTGGCGATGGTAGGCGATGGGATCAATGATGCGCCGGCCTTGGTGCGTGCTGACGTCGGCATCGCAGTCGGCAGCGGGACCGATGTGTCGATCGCTAGCGCCGACCTCGTGCTGATGAGCGCCGAGCTGATGCGCGTGCGCGATGCCGCGGCCTTATCCCGGCGCACGCTGCGCACGATCCGCCAAAACATCGGGCTCTCGATTACCTACAATCTGATCATGGTGCCGCTGGCAATGGCCGCGTTGATCACGCCGCTGGTGGCGGCGATCTCAATGCCGCTCAGCTCGCTGGCGGTGATTGGTAACTCGGCTCGACTGCGGGGGCTGTTCAGGCAGAAGTCCCGGCCGTCGGCCGGACGGAGCAACCTCAGAGGTTAGCCAATGGAAGTGATCTATGGCCTGATTCCCGGCATGCTGCTACTTGGGCTGGTCGCGGTAGGCGTGCTGTTCTGGGCCGCGCGCAGCGGCCAGTTCGATGACCTGGAGGGTGATGGCCAGCGCATCCTGATGGATGAGGATGCTGATACCGACGATGCGCGCCGCTTCCCAGATGCCGAGATCGATCGGCGTGCGTCGAGCGAGGGTGCTGATCAGGGCTCGACTGCTGATGCCCGGGGCGCCACAGGGAGCGATAGCAGCCGCGAGCGGTAAGAGTGTTTCCGTGGCTGTCCGCTTACCGCGGAGCAGAGGCTACTGGTTCCGGGGTGTTGACGCGCCATAGACCTCAGCGGGACTGCGCAGGCGCTTAGCCGCTGGCGCCGGTGTGGTAGGGCATTAGCGCCCGCAGTAGCTCGAGCAACAGCCAGGCAAAGGCAACCCCAGGAGCTAGCCAGCCGCTCTTGAGCAACTGTCTCAGCAGCAACAGCATGAACACGGTGAACGCCAGCGCTCGGCGATCGGCCCGGGCACTGGGGAGTGCAGGCTGCCGCTTGCGAAGCTGGGGCGGCCGACTCGTCAAGGCCCGGGCTGCTGGCCGCGGCGGTGCTGGCTGAGGGACTCTCGCTCGGATGCCCGTCGACAACCGAGACAATGCCCAGTGTGCTTAGGGCGGCAGCGATACCGTTGCCTTCGCCCTCAGCGAAGCTGAGCAGCACGCTCGCGGTCTTTGGCGTGACCAGTGTTGACTCGATCTCCGGGATCGCCGCATGCTGTGCTGGTGATGCGCCGGCAGCGGCGACCGCCCTATTTGACGCTGCCGAATGAGGTGTCGACTGCGCCAACTGGAGGCTTCAAGCCGGCCAACCGGCAACCTTGCGCCACGGGGCCGCCAGGCAAGACCTCATAGAGATACTTGAGGCCGCCGCGATCATGAAAATGCTCATCGAGGGCATCATGCAGGGCCCGCGTGTTTGGTTGCTCGTCTTTGGCGAAATAGGCCTGCAACGCCTGCACGACCTCCCAGAGGTCGTCGCTCAGGCTGATCCCTTCGCTGCTCGCTTGCCGTTCTGCGTCTTCCGGGCTCCAGTCCGCCGGTGCTTGCGGGAAGCGCGGGTCATGGTTAGCCGCGCCTGGATTCATGATGTCGCGCATCGTCTCTGCCATTGGTGGTTCTCCTGGTCGCTTCTGGGACTTGTTAGAGTTAAAGGTCTACGCGATGCCTCGACGCAGGTCAAGCTGCGCACGATAGGTTCTACACCTCGTGAGCAGATTGCAACTGCATCTCAGGCTGGTCCCAGCCGTGCGAATGATAAGCCTAGAAATGGCAGTTGACTGCTTCGCCATAGGCCGCGGTCTAGCTGTCGATTGGGTTCTTGTTGGCCTAGGACTAGTGCCATGACCCGCTTGGGGCTTAACATTCTCACCTTGGCCTC
>CAZEZH010000011.1:24864-44892 GCA_964516305.1 uncultured Halochromatium sp.
CTCACCTTGGCCTCGTCTCGGTGGCGCGGTTGCGTCATCGTGAAAACCACCTTCGACAGAGAGCAGCATGGCTTCAGATGATCTTGTCTTGCCGGGCGCCGAATTGATCCTCTTCGAGGACAAGGCCGCGGTTGCTCAAGCGGCTGCCGAGCGCATTCTGGCCGCATCACGCGCGGCGATTGAACGCCAGGGCCAATTTCGGCTCTGTCTCGCCGGCGGAACCACGCCGACAGCGGCCTACGAGCGATTGGCTGGGGCTGACGCCGATTGGGCGCGCTGGTGGATCTACCACGGTGATGAGCGCTGCCTTCCAGTCGGAGACCCTGAGCGGAACAGTCTTGCTGCCGATAAGGCTTGGCTGGAGCAGGTGCCGTTGCCGCGCGAGCAGGTGTTCGCCATCCCTGCCGAGCGTGGGGCGGCGGTGGCGGCCGAGGCCTATGAACCGATCGTTAAGGCAGCGCTGCCCTTTGATCTGGTCTTACTCGGCATTGGAGAAGATGGTCATACGGCAAGCCTATTCCCGGGTCGAACGGTCCCTGATGACCTGTTGGTGATGCCGGTGCATAACGCACCGAAACCGCCGTCAGACCGGGTCTCATTGACGACCTCTGCCTTGTCGCAGAGCGAGCAGTTGCTGATCTTGGTGACTGGGGCCGGTAAAGCGGAGGCGGTCCGGCACTGGTCGAAAGGATGGTCTTTGCCTGTGGCGCGGGTTGCCGCGTCAGCGAAGAGTCTGGTGCTGATGGATCGCGAGGCCGCAACCCCGCTGAGCTAAGGCTCGCGACTCCGTGAGCCTCGGGACATGAATCACTGGTGGTTCGCGGTGAAGGCAGGACCCCGGCAACGCCGAGCGGTCCTGCCCCAGGAATGCTCTTGGCAAGAATGCTATCAGGAGGCTTAGGACCCCCAATCGAAGAGCCTAAGATAGAACGGCCTCAGAATGCTGGTCCAGGCTCTTTGCCGAACTTCTTCAGGATGACCGCAAGCGGGCAGAAACCCGTGAAGGCGGACTGTAGTAGGTTGAGCCCAACGAAGCCGGTGAACCAAAGCCAGAGCGGGCTCAGCGTTGCGGCAAGGATGGCGGAGATCAGCACAAAGGCACCGGCAACCGCGAAGACAATACGTTCGATACTCATCTAAATCACCTCAGAGAGACAGCGTGACACACGCGATGTGCAACAGTCTATTGAATCGGCGCTGGTTTTCGCAAGCCTGTAGGCGCCCGAACAGCATGCTCTGTGGGCCTGATTGCCCCAGCCCGGACGCCGCTTCGGCCGGCCTGCCCTAGATGCTCGCAAATGAGCTATCGTCACTTGCGGGTCTGCTCGATCCCGGTGCCTATCCACATCCGGTTGATCGCGTCGACGCGATGACAACGCATATCTCGCAGTTGTTCTTGGCCGGGGACTTTGTGTACAAGCTCAAGCGACCGGTTTCGCTCGGGTTTGTCGACTTCTCGACCCTGGGGCGGCGTCGCTTCTACTGCGAAGAGGAGCTGCGGCTCAACCGCCGCTTGGCACCGCAGCTCTATCTCGATGTGGTTCCGGTGGTGCGCGCGCGGGACCGGGTGAGGGTGATGGGCGAGGGCGAAGTGATCGACTACGCTGTGCGCATGCGCCGCTTCCCGCAGCAGTCGCTGCTCTCTGAGCAACCACTCGATGGCGCACTGATCGACCGCCTGGCCGAGCGCGTGGCAAGTTTCCATTCCAGCTTGACGCCGGCGCCGCCAGATACCCCTTATGGTGATCCGGTTGCCGTCTCGGCGCCGATGCTGGACAACTTTCCGCCGCTGCGTGCGGCACTCGCGCACTGCGATGATCCTGATGGCGCGCTGGCGTTACGGCTGCAGCGACTCGAGCGCTGGACACACAAGCGTTTCGCCGCTCTCCGGGCGGTGATCGAGGAACGACGGCGTGCGGGTTTCATCCGCGAATGTCATGGCGACATGCACCGCGGTAACATTGTTGTTCTCGATGGGCAGCCGGTGATCTTTGACTGCCTAGAGTTCAATCCCAGCCTGCGCTGGATCGACACCATGAGTGAGGTCGCCTTCCTCACCATGGACTTGGCTGAGAGTGGTGCTAGCAGCTTTGCGCGGCGCCTCCTCAACCGCTATCTGGAGGTCACCGGCGATTACTCCGGGATGCAACTGTTGCGGTTTTACCAGGTCTACCGGGCGCTGGTGCGCGCCAAGGTCTGTGCGATCCAATTCATGCAATCCGGTGCGTTGTCGGAGCAGGACCGGGGCAAGGTGCGTGACGCGTTCCAGCACTATGTCGCGCTGGCGCGATACTGCACGGGTCGCCATCGTCCCAAGCTCTTCATCACTCATGGCCTTTCCGGGAGCGGCAAGACCTGGATCGGAAATCTCCTGCGTGAGCATCTGCCGATCATCCAAATCCGTTCCGACATCGAGCGTAAACGACTCGCTGGCGTTGCGGAGCATGAGGCTCTGTCGGCGCAGCAACGAGCACGGCAGTATTCTGCCGAGATGACCGATAAGACCTACGCGCGGCTGCTTGCGCTCGCGCGCGAACTCGTCGACACCGGGTTCAGTGTACTGGTCGATGCAGCCTTTCTGAAGCGCCGGCAACGCACTGCTTTCCAGGCTCTCGCGCAAACCCTAAATTGCCCTCATCGCATCCTGGTGATGCAGGCGCCGATGCATCTGTTGCGTGAGCGCATCAGCGCGCGCAGCCGTGCCGGAGGGGACGCCTCGGATGCCGATATCGACGTCCTCAGCTTGCAGATTGCCAACCGCGAGCTGCTGACCGAGGCTGAGCATCCGCACGCCGTCTTCCTCAATAGTGAAGCGCCGATGCAGGTCGAAGTGGTGCTTGCGCATATCGCTGCCGATGCGAGTGATAGAGACTTGAGATTGTTGTCCTTGCGAGCACCCTCCCATGCAGCACCGTAATCGGAACGAGTTCTTCGCTGGAATCGAACAGATCGTCCACGATCTCGACGCTGAAGGCTTGCTGCGACTCGAGGAGACCGACCGGCCCGATGCGTTGCGGCAGGCATTGGAGCGTCATCTGAATCCGGTGCTCGATCGGTTTTTGCTCGAGTCGCAGCCGCGGGTTGAGGCCTATGCGACCATCTTGATTGCCGATATTCGCGGGTTCACTGAGCTGATGTCGTCACTTCCAATGACGGTGATGATCGAGATCCTGAATCGCTGGTTTGCATCGATGACCGAGATTATCGAGCGATTTGGTGGCGTGGTTGAGAAGTTCGTGGGTGATGCGGTGATGGCCCTGTTTGGGGTTCCGGAGGCGCGAGGTGATGATCCGGTGCGGGCTTTGGCTTGTGCCGCTGAGATGCAGCAGGCCATGCTGGTGCTGAATCAGGACTATCAAGCGCGAGGCCTGCCCGAGATCTTCGCTGGCATTGCACTAAACACTGGCAGTCTGGTTGCCGGCAGCTTCGGCGCGACGGCGCACAGTGAATACACGGTGATCGGCGATGTAGTCAATCTCGCGTCGCGAATGGAGTCCTTTGCGCTGCGCGGTCAGGTGCTGATCAGTGACTCCACCCGTGCCGCCGCAGAAGGCTTGGTCGATGTTGGTGACGTCAACGTCGTCCGCTTTAAGGGTATCAATCATCCGGTGCGGCTTTACGAGCTGCGCGGTGTCCGTGCTCCGCAACATCTCAGCGTACCGCCGGTCGAGGTGCGCCGCTCACCCCGCATCAGCGTTAGCCTGGATGCGATCTTCCGCCAGATCGAGGACAAATGCGTCCGCCCCGGGTCGATTCGGGGCTTGATCAACGACATCGGTTATTTTGGTCTCCGCGCGGATCTCCCGCTCGGATTGCCCGATTCCTCAGACGTCTTGATCACCCTGGTCCCACAGCAGGGGCTGCCAGACGTCGGCGATCTCTACGCGCGGGTCGTGCAGACGGTGCCTTGGGCGGGGCGCTTCCGAACGAGCCTCGAACTCAGCTCGGCGGACCCGGGCTCGCGCCAGCGACTCAAGGATCTGATCGACGAGTCGCTCTGGCGCCACTGATTCGCGGGCTAGCTGTTGTCCTTGCGCACCACATAGATCTCGACTCGGCGGTTGCGCTGACGCCCAGCCTGGGTTGCGTTGTCGGCGATTGGCACCTTCGAACCTAGGCCCTGAATGCTCAGACGTTCCGCGTTAATCCCGCCCTCGATCAGTGCATCGCGAACCGCAGCGGCCCGTTGCTCTGAGAGTTCAAGATTGATTGCGGCGCTTCCGGAACTGTCGGTGTGGCCTTCGATCTGCACGCCGAGCCGGGGATGGTCGCTGAGGATCTCGCCAAGCTTTGAAAGGGTCGGCCCGGCGTCCTCCGGCAGCACCGCGCTGCCGCTCGGAAAGCGACTATTTGCGTCGCTGAGGTTCAGCAGTAGGCCGCGATCGGTGAGTTGAGCCCCGAGCCGCGCGAAGCGTTCATAAAAGTCGTGAACCTGCTCTGAGACTTGCTCGGCCACATCCTCGCGCAGCCTTGTCTCTTGCTCGCGGGCGCTTTCCAGGGCCTCTTCTTGCTCCTGCAGTTTGCGACGCATGGCATCGAGGGCGGCTGCGGCTTCGCTGGTCCCCGCTGTGTCATCGGCGGATTTCGATGGTTGCTCATCCTCACGCGTGGCGAGCTGGTCTCGCTCGGCAGTAATGGCCTCAAGATCGGCCTCTAGCTGCTCGATGCGTGCTTGCAAGGCCTCTTCCTCGAGGCTTGAGTCAACTCGGTCTGCCTCGCTCTCGCTGCCTGACGCGGTGTCCCGCGCTGATGATCCGTCGCTGGTGGTTGCTAGCCGAGGTTCTAGCTCAGCGCGGCTGGACGAGCCCAAGGATGGATGCCCATCGCCGATCTGCGCTTGCAGCTGGTCGCTATGGTAGTCATAGAACGAATAGACAGCGATCAACATGGCGAGCACGAGCCAAAACAGCGGTTTCCAGATCGATTGAGATGATTTGGACACGTCGACATCCTCTCGAATTCGTCGCGCTCCAAAACCGGCGCGATCTTGTTAGTGTGGGACCCAAGACCAATGAGCGCTGAACGGTCGCGGTTCGCCAATGGCCGCTGCGTTGGGTGGGGGGCGAGGCCGGCGATGCTCAGCCCGGGCCTGGAGCCGCTAACATTATGCCGATTTCTGCAAGGCCGGGCACCGGGTCTCAGTGATTGGCGCTCGCGGCTTGGGCAGTGACGCCTGGCTTCGGGCCCTAAGCGCAGCTGGGGTTGCTAGCGGGCCAGCCGTGCGAGGCGCGATTGATAGCGGCGCATCACCAACAGATGGGCAACCGCCTGGGTGACGATATAGAGATACCAGGGTAGGGCTGGAGCGTAATCATGGATGGCGGTCATGGTATAGCGCCCGTCGAGCAGGGTTTGGAACTCGAAGCGCGCGCGGCCATCGCCCGCTCGTGCAAGCAGGCCGCCTGCGATCTCATAGATTTGGCGCTCTGGCGTGCTCTCTGCAGCCATGTGCCGCAATGCCAGCATCTTAAGTCGTGGTAGCCGTGACCAGACCTCGACATCACCGTTGTCAGCAACGTGGCTGCGGACCAGCGGCCAACAGCATTCGCCGAGCCAGCGAAAGTAGTTGCCAGCCAGCCAGGCCGCGTCCTGACCAGGCGGCAGGATTGCGCGCTGGATCGAGCGCACCAGCGATTGCTCACGCATGACCTCGCGGTCTTGCTCCTTGAGATGCTGGCGCGGGCTTGGCAGCAGACAGCCTGTGGTCGGGTTGATGCTGGCCTGGAGCGCAGCACCATAGCCGAGTGCTTGCGGCTCGATGGCCTGCTGTACGGGGTTGTCGTGCATCCGGGTATCCTGCGGCAAGCTCTCAACGATGGCGCCGACCATGGCTGCCGGCGCCCCGCTAACGGCGCGCGCGGTCAAGGAAGCGAGTCCGGCTGGCAGCACCGGCACCTTGATGAAGCGCCGCCGCAGGCCCAAAGTCGCCGCGGTCTCGCGCAGCATCGCCTCATAGCTGAGTGATTCTGCACCGCCAATGTCGAAGGCGCCGCGGAATCGTTCAGGTTGTCCCAGGCAGTGCAAGATGGCCCGTAACAGGTCTGTGAGTGCAATCGGGCGGGTCGAGGAGCCTGCCGCCGGCGGCAGCAGCAGGACCGGCAGACGTCGGACCAGATCGAGCAGCAGTCGCGGCCCGGTGCCACCCGGCCCCATCACCAGACTGGCGCGCAGCGCGGTTACCGGCGTACCCCGGGAGCCGAGCACCATCTCGACCTCGCGACGACTCCAGAGTAGTGGCGAGAAACGGAAGCTCTCCGGCATCACGCCGCTGACGAAGACGATCTGCTTGACACCATTGATGGCGGCGGCACGGGCGAAGTTGTCGGCTAGCACCAGGTCCATGTCGCGCGGTCTCGCCTGGGTGAGCCGTGACGAAGGCGCCAGTGAGTGGACGAGATAGACCGCGTAGTCGATGTCGGTAAGCCCGGCGATCAGTTCGCGCGAGCAGAAGAGGTCGCACTGGCGCCAGTGCACGCGCGTAACCGGGTCGGGTGCGCGCGCTCTCGCCGGCGAGCGTGTTAGTGCAATGGCCTCGTAGCGCTCGGCGAGCATCGGACAGAGGGCGGTGCCGATAAAGCCGCTCGCGCCGGCAATAGCAACGCGGGGTCTGGGGTGTTGATCGGTCATGCAGTCGAGATGAGCATTAGTTGGGTGCGGTCAGGGGCGGGTTCCTGCACCGTTGCCATCGCTCGCGCCCGGCTTCCAGGATGGTTGGAGATTTGGCAGCGCCAACGTCCGCGCTGGCCCGCAAAGCGATTGGGACGCGGTTGACGGTTGAGCCGGTGCTGAAACGCATTGGGCCGTGATCTTGCCACAAGAGCTGACCGCTCGGTTTGAAATTTTCCCAATAGGACGGAGCGCTTGTGATGGCGCAGGGGGGAGGCGCGCTGGTCTAGCCGATCCGGATCGCTCGGCGGTCTGAGTCGAGCTTGAAAACGGCGCTCGACTCGCAACCTGAGAGGTTTGTGACCTGTGCGTGAGCAAGCAGCAACGCATGCAATGGAGACCCGCCGATGATTTCTACAGAGATGGCCTCGCGCATCAATGCGCAGATCAACCGAGAACTGTTCTCCGCCTACTTCTACCTTGGCCTGTCTGCACAGGCAGAAAGCAGCAATCTAACCGGCACGGCGTCCTGGTTCATGGCGAAGCATGGCGAGGAGATGGCGCACGCGCTTAAGATGTACCGCTACCTCCTGGATCAGGATGCCACTGTCGAGCTCGAGGCGGTGTCGGCGCCACCGGCGAAGACGGCTGGCATCATGGACATGTTCGAGCAGACGCTGAGCCACGAGCGCAGCGTGACGGGCGCGATCAACGATCTGGTCGATCATGCGGCGCACGAGAAAGACCATGCAACGCATATCTTTCTGCAATGGTTTGTGACTGAGCAGATCGAAGAAGAGGCGACCGTAAACGATATCTTGGGCCGCTTGCGGCTGTTTGGCGATCAGGGTCAGGGGCTGCTGATGATCGACAATGAACTTGCGGCTGCGGCTAAGAAGATCAGTGGGGCAGCCTCGACTGCGGCGGTCTAGCTCGGCCTCAAGGGGCAATCATGTCCAAGAAAAAGGGTAAATGCTGCAAGAAGTACAAAGAGGGTAAGCGGTGCAAGAGCTGCCCGAAGCGTGCCAACATCAGCGAGCAATAGCGTATTCAACCCTGGAGTGCGGTGCCATGATCTCAGTGCGTTGTCTCGTCCATCCGGCCCGCCGGGTCTCTGCTCGGGGGCAAAAGGCCCGACCTTGGCCTGGGTTGGCTGTAGTGTTGTTGGCTTTGCTCATCGGCGCTCTGGCCGCGCCCGTGGCGGCGGCCCCCGGCGATTCGGCTGCCGGACTGCCGAGTGCTCGGTCAGATGATTGGCCAGACGAGTTTGACGTCGCCTCACAAGTGGCCTTGGTCAATGAGGGTGAGCTTGAGTTCTTGCCAACGAGGGCCGCGGATGGCGCGCACTTTCACCGCAATCGGATCGCGATCACTGAGTCTAGCCTCGATCTCGGCTGGGTCGAGTTACGCCAATGCCATGAGAACATCGATCCGGTGCCCGCTGCGCAGATCCTGTTCCGCGCTGACGGCATTCGAGGCCTCGCCATCGAGCGCAGTCAGAACATTGGTCGTGCCTGGGTTGACGGCGATAGTGTGCAGCTCGAGGATGTTGGCCCTGATGCCGAACTCTGTATCAGCGCCCAGAGTCGCGCCCTTCAGTCGCTAGGGGATGGCCTCTTCCGGCTCCGTAATGGTCCCTATATGCGCCGCTTCTTGGACGGCTATTATCCGATGCGCGTTGCGCTGAATATTGACTACCCGGGGCAACGTCTGCGCCTGGTTGGGCAGACACCGGCGAGTCAGGAGGGCTTCAGCGTTGATCGCACCAGCGACGGACTTAAAGTGGATGCGACCTTTGAGGGTCGCCTGATCACCTGTTTCGATTTCTGCGAGCGTGACGACGAGACATGTGGCGGCATGGCCCCGGCCTGTGAGCCACAATCAGCGCCCTAGGCGATTTCTGCCACGCGAACTGCCTGGCTGTTTTTTGATCACCTTGTGCGTCTCCCCGCCAACCACACAGCTCGGCTATGCCTCTACCGACTTCGGTTGGCCAATGCGTCCTGGCTTAAGCCAGCATCTCTTGGGTCACGAACAGATAGCCGATCGAGACCGTCAGCACGACGATGGTCAGATAGGGTAGCAGTATGCAGATGCCGGGCAGGTCGTTACAGTGGCGGCTCAACCGACAGAGTTTGCAATTCTTCACCGTCCCTCTCCTCCTATGTCAATGCAGGCCAAAGCCGAGCATGGTGCCGGCCATCTGATTCACCATATCTATCCTACTATTTTGGTGGGTTTTGGCAATCTAAAAAATTTTATGGAGTCTAGTTTTTCGCTTCGCCTTCGGCGTCGCGGCGCCGGTCACATAGTCCGGCTATGCTCCCGACGACGCTCCTTGCAGGCAAACGAACCTCCCGCGCAATTCGGTAGGAGCCTTTCCGGAAATCGCCTAAAGGCCTTTACAGACTCAGCGATTTCAGGTAATTGCGGAATGTCTCGCCAAGTTCTGGATGCTGCAACGCGAGTTCCACAGTGGCCTCAAGGTAGCCCTCTTTGCTGCCGCAGTCGTAGCGTTTGCCCTCGAATGGATGGGCGATCACGGTCTCTTCGTCGAGCAGCGCTGCGATTGCATCGGTCAGCTGGATCTCGCCTCCAGCACCGGCCTGGGTCTGCTCGAGCTTGTCAAAGATGGTGGGTGTGAGCAGGTAGCGTCCGACCACGGCCAAGTTCGATGGCGCATCTTCGGGCCTGGGCTTCTCAACGATCGAGGTCACCCGCAGGGAGCCATCGGCCTGCTCCTCGATTTCGACAATCCCGTACTTATGGGTCTCATTCGGCGGCACCTCTTCGACACTCAGGATGCTAGCACCGGTGCGCTCGAACAGCTCGGCCATCTGCTCGCAGACACCCTGACCATTGTTATCGATGAGGTCATCGGCAAGGAGGATCGCAAATGGCTCTTGGCCAACGACTGGTTTGGCACAGAGCACTGCGTGTCCGAGTCCCAGGGCCTCGGGCTGGCGTAGATAGATACAGCTAACATGGTCTGGCAGGATGGTGCGGACGATGTTCAGCAGCTTGTCCTTGCCAGCCGCCTCGAGTTCGGCCTCGAGTTCAGGGGCCTTGTCGAAATGGTCTTCGATCGAACGTTTGTGACGGCCCGTGATAAAGACCAGTTGGGTGGCGCCGGCCTGCTCGGCCTCCTCGGCGGCGTACTGGATCAGCGGCTTGTCCACCACCGGTAGCATCTCTTTTGGGCTGGCCTTGGTCACCGGGAGGAAGCGAGTGCCGAGGCCGGCAACGGGGAAAACGGCCTTATTGATCTTGGCCATGGTAGCTCCTGTCGTGTTGTTGATTGAAGAGCAATAGCGGGTCTAGACGTTGGCGTCAGTGCCGGGTTGAGTTTTCTGCGGCGCCGAGTTCGGCTTGGATGGCTGCGAGCGCAGCCTGCGGGTCAGGCGCGGCGGTGATTGGACGTCCAATCACCAGGTGATCGGCGCCGACGGCGACAGCCTGGCTCGGTGACATGATCCGCTTCTGGTCGCCGCTCGCATCCTGCGCTGGACGCACTCCGGGCGTCACCAGCAGGAACGGCTGTCCAATGTGCTGGCGGAGCGCGGCGGCTTCGAGCGGAGAGCAGACGACGCCATCGAGACCAGCCTTGGCACTGAGCTTGGCAAGCTGTGCGACGCGCTCAAGCGTTGTGCCCGGGCAGCCAATGGCTGTGAGGTCATCGTTATCGAGGCTGGTCAGCAAGGTAACGGCGATCATCAGGGGTGGGTGCTGAACCTGCGCCAGGCGTTCGCGCGCCGCTTGCATCATCGCCATGCCGCCAGCGGCATGGACATTCAGCATCCAGACCCCGAGTTCGGCGGCGGCGGCACAGGCCGCGGCAACCGTGTTGGGTATGTCGTGATACTTGAGATCGAGAAAGACATCGAAGCCGCGTCTGCTCAGCTGCTCCACCACAGCGGGGCCGGCGCGCGTGAACAGCTCCTTGCCGACCTTGACCCGGCAATGCTGCGGGTCGAGTCGATCGGCGAGCGCGATCGCGGCCTCGGTGGATGGGTAATCGAGTGCGACGATGATGCGGGTGTTTGGAAGGGCTGGCATCGATGATCCGTTGAATCGTGCGTTGGCGAACAAGTGACTGGTGAGACTGGCTTCACTAACCGGTAACGCTGGCCACCGGCCTTGGTGCAAGGCCTTCGGGAGGCGCCAATGGCTGAGGAGCAACTGCCTTGATACTGCCCCAGTGCTTACAGCTTGGGCATTGCCAATGCAAGGCACGGGCCTCGAACCCGCATTGATCGCAGCGGTAGCTCGGCTGTGCCGCGACCAGATGTCTGACGACCTCGAGCAGTTGCGCGTCACCCTCGGCCGCATGCTCCGCAAAGCGGGACAGTCGCAGCTCTAGCAGGCGCTCGGCGCCGACCAGATCGGCATGCCTGCTGAGATAATCGTTAAGGAAGCTGAGGGCTGCCTGCGGGCCATACTCGCGCTCGATCGCGCGTGAGAGTTCGAGCATCAAGGGCGGCGAAGGGTGTGAGGTAAACAGGTCGCCAAGCTCCTTGGCGACGCCTTTGCGGCCAAGCCGCTCGCAGCAGCGCAATAGCTCCGGCAGCATGGCGGGCAGATAATCGGGGCCGCGCCGCGCCAGGTGCCGATAGAGCATCAACGCTGAGGCCGGGTCGCCACCCTCCAGCTCCATCTGGGCTTGGATCATGGTGGCGCGGATGCAATTGGGATTGACCGCCTGTGCGTCGAGCAGATGCGCGCGCGCCTCATCGCGGCGGGCATGGCGGAGGCACTCATCCGCTAGCTCACAATGATAGTGCGCGATCTCGGTCTGCATCGGCTGCTCGGAGCGCCGCCGCAATTGATCCGCCGTCTCCAGGCAGCGGCGCCACTCCTTCTCTGCCTGATAGATCTCGATCAGGCTGCGTAACGCGCGCCGATCTTGCAAGCCTTGCTCGACCAGCTCCTGGAACAGGCTCTCGGCCCGGTCCAACAGGCCGGCAAGCATGTAATCTCGGCCGAGTTCATAGAGTGCATAGCCGCGCTGGGCGCTGCTCAAGGTCTCGCGGGCGACCAGGTTCTGGTGGATGCGGATGGCGCGGTCGACCTCGCCGCGGCGCTGGAACAGTGCGCCGAGCGCGAGATGGGTCTCAACCGTCTCGCCATCGACCTCGGCAAGCTTCAGAAAGACGTCGATCGCCTTATCGGGCTGCTCGTTGAGTAGATAGTTGAGGCCGCGGAAAAAGACCGGATCTGTACTACTACAGCTGCTCTTGGTCCGCCGGTGCGCATCAGTGCGCCGGGCGACAAGCCAACCGGAGGCGGCTGCGATCGGTAACAATAGGAAAAGCCATTGCATCAGATGCCAGCTGCTGTCGGAGCTCTAGGCAAAGCCAGGCCTCTTAACGGTGACTTGAACAGCCTCTAATGATACAGAGAACCTCAGAGGGTCGCATGATGACTCGCAAAGGCGGGTTGGAGCCGCACTCAGACGCGTGCTGGGGCTCCTGACCCCGAGCGCTGATCCGTCGGTCGCTAGGCGCTGTCGCGGCTGCTCGTCTTGGCGACGTTTACAGTTGGCCTCGATAGCCTTACGTTTGTACCTAGCCTGGCGCAACATGCCTTGTCCGAATTCCTGGCCTGTACTCAAGTGACGACTGTTCGCCGCCATCGACTCAGTCGTCAATGCCCTTTGAGTACCCTAATGTGAAGCACCTGGATGTGAAGCACCTGAATGTGGAGTACCTGAATGGGACAGTTTAACGATCGAACAGCGCTTGTCACCGGCGCGGCCGGTAACCTGGGCCGCGCCCTGTGCGCGGCCTTGGCGACCGAGGGTGCGAAGATTGCCATGCTCGATATCAGCTCTGAGGCGCTCGTGCAGGCCAGATCGACGCTGCCGGATAGCGCCGAGATCGAGCTGTTCCCAGCCGATCTGCTCGTAAGCGACGCGGTCGAGCGCACCGTGGGTGCGGTCAAGGGGCGCTTCGGCCGCATCGATGTCCTGGCGAATGTGGCGGGAGGCTTTGCGATGGGGCCGCCGTTACACGAGACCGACGATGCGACCTGGGACCGTATGTTCGATCTCAACCTACGCAGTGTCTTTCATTGCTGCCGTGCGGTTGTGCCCATAATGCTTGAGCAAGGGCAGGGCAGCATTGTCAATGTTTCGGCCCGGGCAGCACTCACTGCCAAGGCGAATATGGGGCCCTATTGTGCGGCCAAGGCCGGCGTTGTCGCACTGACCGAGGCGCTGGCCCAAGAACATAAGCAGGGTGGTATCAGGGTGAATGCAATTTTACCAGGCACGGTCGATACGCCTGAAAACCGGGCTGCGATGCCGGACCAGGACCATTCGCGCTGGGTGCCACCGGCCGCACTTGCCGATGTGATGATGTTTCTTGCCTCCGACGCAGCAGGCTGCGTCACCGGAGCTGCCGTGCCGGTCTATGGCCGGAGTTAGGGAGTGATGTCTCTGCGATTCACCCTGCGCACGCCTGTGCTTACAGCAACCGCATTCTGGTTGGTGCCACTGGCGTTGTGCCTGCTCGGGCCGCTACAGGCGCGAGCCGATGTGTCGATCGATGAGCAGACGGAAGCGCTGATCGTCAACGCGGTCGAGGCCGCCTTCGAGCTCGACCTCTACAACAACCGCTGTCGGCAGGATCGCTCTGGAGGACGCACCGAGGATCTGAACAAGATCCTGGCGAGCAGTTTTCGGATGACCGTGCTCGATGCGCAGGACGATCTCTTCCCGGAAGGCTACTACCGCGACGCCCAGGCGCGCATGGCCCAGGACTTCCTCGAGCGCATGCGCGAGATGGGGGGCTGTTCGGGCGCCAAGGAGGCCAAGCTGCGTGACGAGCTGCACAAGCGCTATAAGCGGGCACTCGAAAAGCTTGAGGTGTTTCCGTAGCAAGGCTGTTCGCGCAGTCAGTATCCGAGCCACTGTTGAACGAGAGCAGTCGAAATGGCCACCAATGATTCTGGCTCGGAAGAGCGACCGCACGTGCTGATCGTCGACGACGTGCCAGAGAATATCGAGGTGCTCGCTGCAGCCTTGGGAGCGGATTGCGAGATCTTTTTCGCGATGTCCGGCGATGAGGCCATCGAGATCGCCTCAAGCCTCCCCATCGACCTGATCCTGCTCGATATCATGATGCCGGATGTCGATGGCTACGAGGTCTGCCGACTCCTCAAGGCCGATCCGCGGCTCGCCGAGATCCCGGTGATCTTCGTCACCGCCAAGATCGATATCGAAGACGAGGCGAAGGGCTTTGAGGTCGGTGGTGTTGACTACATCACCAAGCCCATCAAGCGGCTCAGGGTGCGGGCGCGAGTCAACACTCATCTGCAGTTGAAGGCGAGTCGAGACCGCTTGCGATCGCTAGCCAATGTTGATGGTATCGCCGGTATGCCGAACCGCATGACCTTTGACAGCCTGTTAGAACGCGAGACCAAACGCGCCGAGCTTGAGCAGGTGCCCCTATCGCTGCTCCTGATTGGTCTCGATGACTTCGGTGCCTTGGCCGATACCAAGGGCCATCTTGCGATCCAGACGCTGCTTGAACGCATCGGTCAAGCCTTGGCTGACCATGCGCGGGGTGCGCTCGATTTTTGTGCGCACTTCGGCGGACCTCAGTTTGCTATGATCCTGCCTCAGCAGGGGGCGGAGGCCGCGCTCGATCGGGCTGGTGCATTGATCGATGCGGTGGCGCGGCTCCAACTTAAAGGCATCGATCCCATGCAGTCGGTGACGGCGAGTGTGGGTGGGGTGACGGTCGATTTCGCGCTGATTGATCCAAACCAGCAGGTGCACTCCCAGGAGTTGGCGTTGGCGGCATCTCAAGCACTTGAACAAGCACTTGAGCAGGCCGCGAGTAGTGGCCACGGCCAACTCTGGCTCCAACGCTGGGAGTCCGCGGTATAGGGGGCAACCGTTGGACCTGAGAGAGGGAATTCATCATGATCCGGATTCAGCTTATCCTCCTGTGCATTGCACTCCTCTTCTGGGCCTCGGCGACCAGGGCCGCTGATCTGCCTCCTGAAGAGTTGAACGTGGGTTCCAGGGCTTCGCCATTGCTCGTCTCGGGTGATCAGGATGCCTACACGACCGTTGGACATCTGCAGCTGCTGACCGACACCGGTGGGGAACTCGGGATCGCGGATATCCTCGCGCTGAATGGCTCCTCGGTCTTTGCGCCCGTGCGAGCGGAGATCGACAATCTCGGCTTTGATCGCCGTGTGCATTGGGCTCGCCTGCAGATCGACAGCCGGCTCGAGCGTCCCCAAACCTATTACCTCGCGCTGGCCTATCCGCTGCTCGATTCGGTCACCGCTTACATCGATGGGCCAAATGGCCTCAGGCGCTACCAGACCGGCGATCGCGAGCCGTTCAGCTCACGACCGGTGACTGCGCGGGGATTCCTCTTCCCGGTGCGGCTGCAGCCGGATCAGCCGGTTACCATCTATCTGCGGGTCGAGACCGCGGGCTCACTGAATCTGCCGATCGAGCTGCTCTCGCGCAACGGCGCATTCGAGCGCATGGCCACCGAATACAGCGTGCTGGCGCTCTATTATGGTGCGCTGTTGATGCTGGTGGTCTATAACATCTACCACTATCGACGTCTGGGCGATGTCAATGCCCTCTATTTCGCGGTCTTTATCAGTCTCTACGTCGCCTTTCAGCTCGCCCTGAACGGGATCTCATTCCAGTTCTTTTGGCCTCATCATCCTTGGTGGGGGAATGTCAGCCTGCCCTTCTTCATGTCAGCGGCCTACTGGGCCGGTGTACTGTTCACGCGCTCGATCCTCGACACGGCGACCAATGCACCAGGCATCGACCGCATCCTTCGCGGCTTAAGCTGGCTTGCCGGGATCGCTATGCTGCTGGCCCTGATCGTACCTTATGACCTTGCGCTGCGTTTTTCGGTGGCGCTCGTCTTCAGCGTGGTCCTGTTCATCATTGTCGGCTTCAAGGTGGCTCTGCAGGGGTTTCGTCCAGCACGCTATTACTCCTTGGGTTGGACGGTGTTGTTGGGCTTCATGGTGATCTACGGGCTCAATGCCTTTGGCCTGTTACCAACAAATTTTGTCACCACCTGGGCAACCCAGATCGGCTCGGCTTTGGATGCTGTGATCCTCGCCTTCGCGGTCACTGACCGTTTTTATCTGCTCGAGGAGCAGCGCCGTGAGATGCAGGCCTCCTATGCGGAGGCACTGCAGCAGGCGAACGACAAGCTGAACAAACTCAATGACGAACTCGAGTCTCGGGTCGAGGCAGGCCTCCAAGAGCTGCGCGAATCCAACGAGCAGCTGCGCGCCGAGGCCGAGGTGCGGCGTCAGGCCGAAGAGAAGGCGGAGGCCGCGAACCGGGCCAAATCTGAGTTCTTGGCCAATATGAGCCACGAGATCCGAACGCCGATGAACGCCATAGTTGGCTTCATTCATCTGCTTGAGAGCAGCTCTCTAAGTTCAGTCCAACGCGACTATATTGCCAAGGCTGAGCGGGCGGCGCGGGTGCTGACGCACCTGATTCGGGACCTGCTCGATTTCTCCAAGATCGAGGCCGGCCGCTTGGAGCTGGAGCGTGCTGCCTTCAGCGTCAGTGCCTTGGTCAATGAGACGCGCGATCTGGTCGAGCTGAGTGCGGTCAACAAGGGATTAGCCTTGAAGACCGAGCAAGCAGGCAGTGATGACTGCTGGGTTCTCGGCGATGAGGCGCGCCTGCGTCAAGTGCTGGTGAACCTACTCAACAACGCCATCAAGTTTACCGAGGCGGGTGAAGTCAGGCTTGAGGTCCAGTGTGAGTTCGCATCCGATGGCTGGGTGCAGCTCGCTATCGCTGTCACCGATACCGGTATTGGCATTCGAGATGATCAGCGCGAACGCCTGTTTCGGCCCTTTACCCAGGCTGACGCCTCGATCACTCGGCGTTTTGGGGGCACTGGACTCGGCCTGGCCATCTGCCGACGTCTTGTCAAGCAGATGGGCGGCGAGATTGAGCTGAGCAGCCGCTTGGGCGACGGCAGTCGTTTTGCCTTTAGCCTAGTGTTGGAGGTGGCATCGCCCGACGAGCGTTCACGCCCAGCCGCTATCGTGCAGGCGTCCGATGATGCGCTTTTCGGGCTGCGGGCGCTGCTGGTTGAGGACCAGCCACTGAATCAGGAGGTCGCCGCGGCGATCCTACGCCGCGCTGGCGCGGAGGTGCTGGTCGTCGAGTCCGGTGCCGCCGCGCTTGCGCTGCTTGGCGAGCGCGGGGGTGATGCTGTCGACGTCATCCTGATGGACTTGCAGATGCCCGAGATGGATGGTTATGAGACCGCGCAATCTGTCCGCGCGTTGCCCGGCTGTGCGGCGCTGCCGATCATTGCGATGACCGCTCATGCGACCGATGCCGAGCGCGAGCGCTGCCGCAAGGTTGGCTTGGACGGCCACCTGAGCAAGCCGATCGAGCGTTCTCGTCTCATCGATACCCTGCGCCCGCTGCACCGCGCTCAGTCTGGTGACCCATCGGCGAAGCTGGCGCGTTCTGAGGCTGAAGGCGCTGACTCAGAGGCATCGGCGGCTAGTCTGTCTGGCTGGGGCCAATCGGCTCCGGCTCCGGCGTCGATGGCTGAACTCGGGCCCGGGCTGGAGCCGGTCGATGAGGATATGGCCGAGCACTGTGACCGCCTGCGCCGTTTTGCCGAGCGTTTTTCGGGCCATGCGGCGCAGATCCGGGCGCAGGTTGATGCGGCTGAGTGGGAGCAGGCGAGGGCAGCTACGCACGCCTTGAGCGGAGTTGCCCTAACGCTCGGCATGCCGCGAGTTGGCACCGCGGCGAAGCATGTCGAGCGCTGTATCGCCCAAGACGATGCGGCTGCGCCCTCGCAGCTTCCGCTTGCGGCGACGCTGGCTGCTCATTTGGCTGCGCTCGATGCGGCCCTAACTGAGGCATTGGGCTCGATTCGGGGCCTGGCGACCTGTGCTGATTCGACCTCAGGAACCACGGAGAGCGCCCGCGGCTGTTCCGAGCCGCTAACTGCGGTTAACCTTGGGCTCGAGTTGGTCCGTGTCGATGCGCTCTTGGCGGCGCACAATCTCCGCGCTCGAGCGGAGGTTGAGGCGCTGGCTCGGCGGGTCGCTGATCCGATGCTGCGCAACGCCCTCGAGGTCGTGCTGCAATCCGTGCGTCGGTTCGATTTCAGATCCGCCCGTACCGGTGTCTTCGAGCTTCTCGAGCAACTCGAGCACACGCCGGACCAAGTGATCCCAAAAAGAGCATTTAACTGCAGATAAGCGCCGAGCGCGATCTTCTGGAGGCCGAAGACAACCCGGCCAATCAGGCATTTGCCTTGTTAGGAGCCCTTTGAATCGATGAGCCCGTTTCCAACCAGTCCCGCAACCGATGATCCCGAACTCGATGTGGACGACGCCAGGCCAAGCCGAAGCCAGATCAAGCGCGAGCATCTGGCCTTGCAGACGCTGGCCGAACAGCTCCTGGGGCTGCCGCGTAGGCTGCTCGAAGAGCTTTCGCTCAGCGAGGCGACCTGGGGCGCGATCAACGAGACTGCGCGGATCAAGGATCAGCGCGCATTGCGCCGTCATTATAAGCGCATTGCCAATTGCCTGGCGCGCGAGAACATCGAGCCACTGCAAGGGCTCCTGGCTCGGCGTGAGGCGCAGGCACGAGCTGCGAGTGCGCGCCAACACCAGGTCGAGCGCTGGCGCGAGCGTCTGATCGAGGAGGGCGACGAGGCCCTTGCCGAGCTGATCGCAGCCTATCCGGAGATCGACCGTCAGCAGCTGCGCAGCCTGGTGCGTGCGGCCCGACGCGATACTGAACGCGGCCGTCCCGAAGCACCGCGAAGATTATTCCGTTATCTGCGCGAATGGCTCGACGCCGCTGCGACCAAAGATTGACCCAGCCGCTTTGAAAACCGCCACCAAAACCCCATGTTCGCGCGGGTATACAACCTTTGCTTGGTGAGTGAGACCATGCCTATCTACGCGTATCGCTGCGGGGAATGTGGCCATGAGCTGGATGCACTGCAGAAGATCAGTGATCCGCCGTTGACCGACTGCCCGGCCTGTGGCGCCTCGGCGCTGACCAAACAGATCACCGCCGCCGCCTTCCGACTCAAGGGCAGCGGCTGGTACGAGACCGACTTCAAGAAGGACAAGGACAAGCGCAAGAATCTGCATCAGGATGCCGAGCCGGCCAAAGACAAGCCGGCGGGCGACAAGGCGAAGGAAAAGCCAGCGGCGGATGCTAAGGCCAAGCCCAAGTCCGATACGCCGGCGGCCAAGCCCGCCGCGAAGAGTTCGCCGACGCCGAAAGCAGCGCCCGCCGATCGCTGATTCCGGCTGCTCACTGTTGCTCTGCGAGCTTCAGTGCTCGCCGCAGACTTCAGCTGATTCGACGTTCCAGGGCCCGCTCCTTTGCTTGCGTAGGGTTGCGGGTACCGTTATCTTGTCCGGTTTTGTCGGGGGGCATCCGCCGCCCGTGCTTGGCCGGCTGGATACACTGGTTGGCAGGTCGTTAACGGGGATCGGACGCTATGCGCAGTCATTATTGCGGTGAGCTCAACAGTGGGTTCATCGACCGCGAAGTCAGCCTCTGCGGTTGGGTTCATCGCCGGCGTGATCACGGCGGCGTCATCTTTGTTGACCTGCGTGACCGCAGCGGCTTGCTCCAGGTTGTGTTCGACCCGGACCGCGCCGAGATCTTCGCGCTCGCCGAACAGGTGCGCAGTGAATACGTGCTGGCGGTTACCGGCCGGGTGCGCCACCGCCCGGAAGGCACCGAGAACCCGGATCTCCCAACCGGCGAGGTCGAGGTGCTCGGCCTCTCGCTGCAGGTGCTGAATGAGGCCGAGACGCCCCCGTTCCAGCTCGACGAGCATGGCGCCGATGCCTCCGAGGAGGTGCGGTTGCGGTACCGCTACATCGATCTGCGCCGCCCGGAGATGCAGCAGCGCCTGCGTCTGCGCAGCCGTATCACTCAGACCCTGCGCAACTTCCTCGACGCCGAGGGTTTTCTTGACATCGAGACGCCGATCCTGACCAAGTCGACCCCCGAGGGCGCTCGTGATTACCTGGTTCCAAGCCGGGTCCATCCGGGCGAGTTCTACGCGCTGCCGCAGTCGCCGCAGCTGTTCAAGCAGCTGCTGATGATGTCGGGGATGGACCGCTATTATCAGATTGCGCGCTGCTTCCGCGATGAGGACCTGCGCGCTGATCGTCAGCCCGAGTTCACCCAGCTCGACATTGAGATGTCGTTCATGGATGAAGATCAGCTGACGGTGCTGATGGAGCAGATGGTGCGCGAGCTGTTTGCGGCCGTGCTCGAGATCGAGCTGCCCGATCCATTCCCGCGCATGACCTACGCCGAGGCGATGCGCCGTTATGGCTCCGACCGGCCCGACCTGCGGGTGCCGCTGGAGCTGATCGATGTCGCCGATCTGATGGGCGAGGTCG
>CAZEZH010000012.1:0-7303 GCA_964516305.1 uncultured Halochromatium sp.
CCAGGGTGGTGACGATGGCCTCGGCATAGTCCTCGGCGCGGTAGTTCATCGAGCAGTAAGCGCGGGTGTGGCTACCCTCGTAGTCGACGCCGAGCCCGCCGCCGAGGTCGAGGATGTGCGGCTGGGCGCCGAGCGCATGTAGCGACGCATAGAACTGGCCCAGCTCGGCGACGCCGGCGCGGATGTCGTCGAGGCTTGGGATCTGCGAGCCTAGATGGGCATGCAGGAGCCGCAGCCAGTGCAGCTTATTGGCAGCGCGCAGGCGCTCGACCAGTACCAGCAGCTGGCTCGCCGAGAGGCCGAATTTGGCCTTGTCGCCGCCGCTGTTCTGCCAGTTGCCAGCGGCTGCGGCGGCGAGGCGGATGCGCACACCGATCGCCGGCTCGATCCCGAGCCGCTCGGCCTCTTCGAGCACCAGATCAAGCTCCGAGGGCTTCTCGATGACGATATGGACATCGAGCCCGAGGCGGCGACCAATCAGCGCCAGGCGGATGTATTCGCGGTCCTTGTAGCCGTTGCAGATCACGGGCTGACCGGGCGGTACCAGCGCGAGCACTGCCATCAGCTCTGGCTTGCTGCCGGCCTCGAGCCCAAGCCCGCCAGCGCTGAGCAAGGCCCGCACCACGCTGCGCTGCTGGTTGACCTTGATCGGGTAGACCGGCCGATAGCTGCCTAGGTAGCCGTGCGCGGCGATGGCTGCGGCAAAGGCGCCTTGGAGCCGATGCACACGGTGGCGCAGGATGTCGTCGAAGCGCACCAACACCGGCAAAGCGAGTCCGGCATCGCGCAGCCGCTCGGCGAGCAGCACCAGGTCGATGCGGGTCTCAGAGCCGGGATGCGGGCGGGCGCAGAGATGGCCACTGGGGCCAATCTCGAAATAGCCTTCCCCCCAGCGCTCGATGGCGTAGATGAGATCGCAGCGGGGGTCAGCGGACGCCATGGTCAAGCTCCAGATCGTGCAGTCGCGCCGATGGTATCACCGTCACGGCAAGCATCGATGAATGCGATCCACAACAACATCCTTAACGGTTGGTAATCTTCAGGTACGTTGCTGGTAAGGGCGGAAGCCGTATCCTTGCCAGCCGATAGGTCTCAACCCGATTGTGTAACAGGAGAATAGGCGATGGCGATGAGCGATGGGGCGGCGGCTGGGAGTGCGTCCCAGCGGGCGTTCGAGCAGGTGCGAACCGATCTGAGCGGGCGAATCGTCGGCCAAGATGCGCTGATCGAGCGGTTGCTGATTGCGCTGCTGGCGGATGGTCATCTGTTGGTCGAGGGTGCGCCCGGCCTGGCGAAGACCACCGCCATCAAGGAGTTGGCGCTGCGCATCGAGGGTGATTTCCAGCGCGTGCAGTTCACGCCGGACCTGCTGCCTGGCGACCTCACCGGTACCGATATCTATCGGCCGGAGACCGGCGAGTTCCAGTTTCAGCGCGGGCCTTTGTTCCATAACCTGGTGCTGGCCGATGAGGTCAACCGGGCGCCGGCTAAGGTCCAGTCGGCGCTGCTCGAGGCCATGGGTGAGCGCCAGATCACCGTTGGCGGGTGCACCTATCCGTTGCCAGAGCCGTTCCTGGTGATGGCGACGCAGAACCCGATCGAGCAGGAGGGCACCTATCCGCTACCGGAGGCGCAGCTGGATCGCTTTCTGATGCATGTGCGGGTTGGCTATCCGGACCCGAAGACTGAGCGCAGCATCCTCGAGATCGCCAGGGCCGAGGCGCGCGGCCAGCTGCGCCAGCGCGTCAGCAAGGCGCCCATGATCAGTCGCGAGCAGGTCTTCGATGCCCGCGCCGAAGTGATGGCGCTGCACATGGCCGACAACCTTGAGGAGTACCTGGTGCAGCTGGTGCTGGCAACCCGCGACCCGGCACCTTACGACCGTGGCCTTGCGCGCATGGTCGACTATGGCGCTAGCCCGCGTGCGACCATTGCGCTGGACCGTTGTGCCCGCGCGCGAGCCTGGTTGCGCGGCGGTGACTACGTGACGCCCGATGACTGCCATGCGGTCGCCTACGATGTGCTGAGACATCGCATCCTGCTCAGCTATGCCGCTGAGACCGAGGGTCTGACGCCCGATGCGCTGGTTGCGCAGTTGATCCGTCGGGTGCCGATGGTTTGAAGTTTGAAGGGAGAAGGGCAAAGGGAGAAGGGAGAGGAGAAGGGAGACGGGTGATTAGGTGACGGGTGATGGGTGGCGGTGGGCTGAGTTTGGGTGGATTCTGCGGGGGCGTTGGGAGTTATGACGATGAGCCTTGGCGATGAGGAACGTCTTTATCGGGTTGATGCGGGCGAGCTGGTGGCTTTGCGTGCTTCGGGCGAGCGGTTGCGGCCGGCGCGCTCGCAGGCCGTGCGCTCGGCGCTGGCTGGGGCGCATCGCTCGCGCTTCCATGGTCGTGGAATGGATTACCGGGAGTCGCGTCACTATCAGCCGGGCGACGATATCCGCAACATGGACTGGCGCATTACTGCCCGCAGCGGGCATGCGCATGTGAAGGTCTTTGATGAGGAGCGTGAGCGGCCGGTTGTGGTCCTGGTCGACTTTGGTGCAAGCCTGTTCTTTGCCTCTCAGGGGGTCTTTAAGTCGGTCCAGGCGGCGCGCCTGGCGGCCTTGATCGGCTGGTCTGCGATCGGCCACGGCGATCGTATCGGCGCCTTGCTGTTCACCGATGCTGCCCAGGTCAGCCAACACCAAGAGTTGTCGCCTGCTGGTGGTCGCCGGGGTCAGATGCGCCTGATTCGGGCCCTGGTGCAGGCGGGTGCCCCGGAGCGGGTATTGAGCAAGCCTCGGTCTGAAGACGACAGGGTGTTTGCTGACTCGTCGCCTCGGAACAGCGGGGCCCGGGATGCTCGGGCCGATGCCTGGACTGGTGCTCGTCACCAAGGCCAAGCGGACGATGGACTGAACAACGATGGGCTGGCCGATGGGGCGGGTAGCGGCGGCTTGACCGCGGCTTTGATGCGGCTGCGCCGGGTTGCACGGCCTGGCAGCCTGGTGTTTCTGCTCTCGGACTTCTACAGCGCCGATGCCGACAGCAGGCATCACCTCAGCCGCTTGGCCCAGCATAGCGACCTCAACGCGATCCAGCTGCTCGATCCGCTTGAGCTGGCACCGCCGCCGCCGGGCCGCTATGGGATCAGTGATGGGCGGCGGCGTGCGGTGATCGATACCCGTTTGCGCGCGGAGCGCGAGCGTTATGCCCATGAACTTGCGCAGCATCACCAGCGGGTGCGGCAGCTGACGGTGGAGAACGGTATTGGGCTGCTGCAGTGTTTGACCACCGATGATCCAGCCGAGCGGCTGAGCACGCTGCTCGCGAGTCGCAGCGGGTCGCTTGCATCGCCTGAGGCTGAGATCGGACGGGCGCACCGATCGTTAGGGGCAGCCTGATGTTGATCTCCGTGAGCGCCACTGGGCCGGCCGTTGCAGCGTTGCAGCCAGTGCAACAATCAGAAGCAGAGCAACCGGGGCAAGGCGCTAGTGGGGGTCTCGCGCAAAGCCCGGGTGAGGGCCTCGAGCTGCGCGATATCCATCTGCCTGCCGGGCCAGGCTTCTGGCCGCCGGCACCGGGCTGGTGGCTGCTGTTCGCGCTGCTATTGGCGGTGGCGTTCTGGCTCGGGCGGCTGGGTTGGGGCCAGTATCGACGGTTGCGCAGGCGACAGCGCATCCTGCTTGAGCTGGATCGACTCGAGAACGCTGGGCTGCACGGACCGGCCTTGATTGCAGCGGTCTCGGCGTTGCTGAAACGGGTAGCGCTCAGCCGCTATCCGCGTATCGAGGTGGCTGCTCTAACCGGCGAGGCCTGGGTTGCGTTTCTTGATCGGACCGGCGGCAATGGCCGCTTTGCCGGCGGTGCCGGCAGTGTGCTGGCAGATGGTGCTTACGCCCCCGATACCCCGGGGCTCGAGCAAGAGGTTAACGAGCAGGCATTGCTCAGCGCTGCCCGCGATTGGCTGCGGAGGAATGGTTGAATGGATGGCTTGATCCCCGGTATCGAGCTTGAGTTGGCCTGGCCCTGGCTGCTGCTGGCGCTGCCACTGCCTTGGCTGGTGCGTCTCGGGCTGCCGCGGGCCGAGACGCCCGCTCCCTCTGCAGTGCGGGTGCCCTTCTATCGGATGCTGAGCGCAGAACAGGGGCATCCGGCCGCTGTGCCGCGGCGCTGGACGCTGCTGCTGGCGCTCTTGGCCTGGTTGTTGTTGGTGCTTGCCGCGGCTCGTCCGCAATGGCTGGGCGAACCGGTCAGCTTGCCGATGGCCGGGCGTGATCTGATGCTGGCGGTGGACATCTCTGGCTCCATGACCGAGGAGGATATGGTGATCGGCGGGCAGGTGGTCGACCGGCTGATGGCGGTCAAGGCCGTCGCTGGGGATTTTATCCAGCGCCGAGAGGGGGATCGGATCGGCCTGATCCTGTTCGGGCAGCAGGCCTATGTGCAGACACCGCTGACCTTTGATCGGGCGACCGCGCGCACCCTGTTGTTCGAGTCGGCGGTCGGGCTGGCCGGACGCGAGACCGCGATCGGCGATGCCATCGGGCTGGCGGTCAAGCGGCTGCGGGATCAGCCCACCGAGGAGCGGGTGCTGGTGCTCTTGACCGACGGGGCTAACACTGCTGGCAGTATCGCGCCGCTCAAGGCCGCCGAGCTGGCACGCGACGCCGGGGTGCGCATCTATACGATCGGCGTCGGCTCCGATCCACGCGCGGGTTTCGGTGCCTTTGGCCTGAGCATGGGGCGCAATCCGATCGATGAGGCCACGCTCTCGGGGATTGCCGAGCGCACTGGCGGGCGCTATTTCCGTGCGCGCGATGTGCGTGAGCTACAGGGCATCTACGCTGCGCTCGACGAGTTGGAGCCGGTCGAATCGGATCAGCAGACCTTCCGGCCGGTCGGTGAACTCTTTGCTTGGCCGCTGGGTCTAGCGCTATTGCTCAGTGCCCTGGCGACTGTTGGCCGCGTGGGCCTGATCGAGCGCATCCAAGAGGGGCTGCGGCAAGGTCTGTTGAGTCGGTTTGGCTAGCACGTCGGGCCGCTGTCGTCGGGATCGATTAGGGAGTCTCTGAGATGGGCGAGTTTCATTTCATCACGCCGCTCTGGTTTCTGGCGTTGCTGCCGCTCGGGCTGCTGCTATGGCTGGGCTGGCGCGCCGATGCCGGGGGTGCGGCCTGGCGGCGGGTCATCGATCCGCGCCTGCTCGCGGTCTTAACGGTTGGCAGCGGCGCGCGCGGCAGCCGACTGCCACTGCTGCTGTTGGCCGCTGGCTGGCTGCTTGCGGTCGTCGCGCTGGCCAATCCCACCTTCGAGCGCCAGCCGGTACCGGCCTTTCGCAGCGACGCAGCGCGGGTGGTGGTGCTCGATCTCTCGCGCTCGATGCTGGCCGAGGACCTGACCCCATCGCGCCTGGAGCGGGCGCGCTTCAAGGTCGCCGATATCCTGAGCCGCAGCCTTGACGGTCAGGTCGGGCTTGTCGTCTTTGCCGGCGAGGCCTTTGCCGTCTCACCCCTCACGG
The DNA here is from genome assembly GCA_964516305.1 of uncultured Halochromatium sp. Lineage (GTDB taxonomy): Bacteria > Pseudomonadota > Gammaproteobacteria > Chromatiales > Chromatiaceae > Lamprobacter. Next base: position 5,509 of record CAZEZH010000012.1, read on the forward strand.
ATGACGCCGAGACCATCCGCGCGATGCTCGAGGCGCTCAGCCCGCAGATCATGCCGGTGCAGGGCAGCCGGCCGGATGCCGGCATTGAACTCGGTCTGGATCTTCTGAGGCAAGCCGGTGCCCGCAATGCTGAGGTCATCTTGCTGACCGACGATGCCGGCGGCGCGCGCGCTCGCGTAGCGGCCGAGCAGTTGCGCCAGGCCGGGCATCGGCTCGGTGTGATCGGTGTCGGCACCGCCGACGGAGCGCCGGTGCCGGGGGTCAGGACGGCCGATGGGCCGGTCATCAGCCGACTCGAGGTCCCGGCGCTGGAGAGTTTGGCGACGGCAGGGGCTGGCCGCTATGCAAGCCTGAGCAGCAGTGATCGCGATCTGGATCAGGTGCTCATCGATCCCAGTGTCCGCCCGCGAGCGGCGAGCGAGCGTGATCCCATGCTTGCCGAGCGTTGGTATGAACTCGGGCCCTGGCTGGCCGTGCTGCTGCTGCCGTTAGCGGCCCTTGCCTTCCGGCGTGGTTGGCTGATGCTGTTGCTGCTCACGCTCGGGCCCGGCACGCTGATGCTACCTGAGCCGGCGCTGGCGTTTGGCTGGGCCGACCTCTGGCAGCGCCAGGATCAGCAGGCGGCGGAGGCCTTTGCGGCCGGTGAGCTGGAGCAGGCTCGCGCGCTTGCCACCGCACCGTCGCGCGCCGGCAGCGCGGCCTATCGACTCGGTGATTACCAGGATGCGGCGCAGCGGTTCGAGGCTGGCGACAGCGCCGTCGATCACTACAATCGTGGTAACGCATTGGCCCGCAGTGGCGAGCTAGAGGCTGCACTCGCGGCCTACGATGCGGCCCTTGCGCGGGAGCCGACCCTCGAGGATGCGCGATACAACCGAGCGCAGGTCGAGGCTGCGCTACAATCGCAGTCTCAACAGCCCGGGCAATCGCAAGATCAGCCTGAAGATCAGCCTGAAGATCAGCCTGAAGATCAGGCCCAAGACCAATCCGGAGAGCAGCAGTCCGATCAGTCATCGGGCCAGCAGGATCAGCAGGGCGAGGCTGGAGGGTCGCAGGATCAGGCGGACGAGCAACAGCAGGGCGATGCTTCGGAGGATTCCCAGGGTGACCAGCAGGATGCTCAACAGTCATCCGGCGATCAGCAAGCGGAGGATCAATCTGGGGCGGGCGCGGAGCCACAGGATGGCGACCAGTCAGGGACCCAAGATAGCGCCGACCCAAGTCAGGATGAGGGTGCGCAGTCGGATGTGGCTGCGACGGATCGCGCGCGCAGCGAGCAGGCTGCGGCCGATTACCGTGACGAGGCAGCTGATGCGCAGGCCGGCTTGGGTAACGACGGGCTCGATCAGACATCCCCAGCCGATGAGCAGCAAGCTGCACCCGATGCAGGGGCGGCTTTAGACCCGGAGGAGCGCGAGGCCCGACAAGCGGCGGAACAGTGGCTGCGGCGCATCCCCGATGATCCGGCAGAGCTGCTGCGGCGAAAATTCCTCTATCAGTATCAGACCCGTCAGGGTGGCACCGATCGGCCGTCTGACGGTAAACCCTGGTGATGGCGGTGAACCCAAAAAGCGCATTTCAACCGCAGATGGCCCAGATGAGCGCAGAGAGATTGAGCCACTATGGCCAATCGCTGCTTCACCTGATCTGTGATCTTGGTATTCTCGCCAAGATACTGTTTCGTTTGTGTTTAATCTTCGCCAATCTGCGCCATCTGCGGTTTATAGGATGAACGTTTCCAACAGATTCTTGACGGCTCGACTTCCTCTAGCCTGCGATGCCGTCGGGCTGCTGC
>CAZEZH010000012.1:7403-23417 GCA_964516305.1 uncultured Halochromatium sp.
CTGCTCTCGCTGTTGCTTCTGCTCATGCCCGGCCTCGGCCTGGCCGCCGAAGCGCGTGCCTTTCTCAACCAGGGTCAGGTCTACGAGGGTGATCGGGTGCTCTTGACGATCGAGCGACTGGGGCGCTCCCGGGGCCAGGAGCCTGACCTGGCAGCGTTAGACGCCGACTTCGAGGTCGGTGGTGTCAGCACCTCGCAGCAGACCCAGTTCATCAACGGCCGGCGCTCGGATAAGACCAGTTGGCGGGTGCCCTTGCTGCCGAAGCGGCTGGGGCGCTTGAAGATCCCGGCGATCTCGGTCGGCTCAGCAACCACCGAGCCCCTCACCTTGGTCGTTGAGGCCGTGCCTGAAGGTGGGTTGGGTGCACCCGGCGATGAGGTCTGGCTCGAGGTCGAGCTGGGGATCGATCGCGATGGGCAGGCCGACGCTGAACCGGACAAGCTGGACAAGCTGGTGGTCCAGCAGCAGGTACCCCTCGTGGTGCGCGCCTATAGTGCACGGCCGCTGCTCGATTATGCGATCGAGCTGCCGCCGATCGAGGGCGCGGTACTGACCCGGATTGGTCGCGACCAGGGCAGTCTGACGACCCGGGCCGGCGAGCAATATCGGGTCATCGAACGCCGCTACACCCTGAATCCCGAGCGTAGTGGAACCCTACGTATCCCGCCCGTCCTGTTCGAGGCCGAACTCAAGACCGATGGGGGCCGACGACCGGGTTCGCTGGCGACGAGGGGCCTGCCAGACCTCTTCGATGATCCGATGATCGATCGTATGCTGGGCGGCATGCGGTTCGGGCCACCGGGCTCGATGTTCGAGCGCGGCGAACCGGCGCGGGCGCAATCTGAGGCGCTAACCCTGGAGGTCGCACCCAGCGCCGAGGGCTTCAGCGGCGTGCACTGGTTGCCAGCGACGGCGCTCGAGGTGGATGACTCCTGGAATCCGGCCGATGGCGGGGAATCGCCGCGACTCGCTGTCGGCGAGCCGGCCACCCGTACCTTGACGCTCACTGCCCGGGGGCTGGCCGGTAATCAGATCCCCGAGATCGAGATCCCGGTGCCGCCGGGCTTTCGCGTCTATCCTGGTGAGATCGAATCCGAGACGCGCAGTGACGGAGAGACGCTCATCGGCATCAGCCGCCAGCAGCTGACGCTGATTCCGACCAGCGGCGGTGAGGTTGAGCTGCCGCGCATCGAGGTGCCCTGGTGGGATACAGAAGCGGGTCAGGAGCGCTCTGCGGCGGTCCCGGCACTGGCGCTGAGCGTGGCTGGTCCAGTCGCCGCGGCGGCGCCTGAACCGCCGCCGGATGCAGCGCTGGCTGGCGGCCAGACTGGCAACAAGGTCGGCACTGAGGCGCAAGGCGCCGAGGCGCCGGCAGAGTCGGGCGTCACCGCCGACCGCGCAGCTAGGGGCCAGAATACTGGGGATGGGTTCGATTTTTGGGCTTGGTTGCTGAGCACAGGCGGTCTCTCGGTCCTTGCTGCGCTGCTGGTGCTGGGCGCTGTCGCCGGTTTGCTCTGGCGCCGCTTGCGATCCGCGGCGCCTAGTCGGCCGCAGTTCCGGACGTCGCTGCATCAAGATGCCAGGGCCTCGGCCCAAGCGCGCCAGGCCCGCGATGCGCTTCGCAGCGCCTGTGAGCGCGATGATCCGCAGGCAGCCGCTGCCGCTCTGCTCGCCTGGGCAGGTTGGAGCTGGCCTGATGACCCGCCGAGTGGCCTCGGCGCCTTGGCCGAGCGCGCCGCGCGTGGCCGCGAGGAGATCGCCGTCCTCGAGCGCCAGCTCTACGGTCAGGCTCCGGGGCAGACCGCTTGGCGGGGCGAGGCGTTGTGGGCGGCGGTCATGCCCGGCCTGGCTGAAGCCCAGAGGCCCGGCCGGGATCAGACTGATCGGCTCGCGCCGCTTTATCCGCGGCAGGCCTGAGCGGCTGCGCGCATAGTGACCTCGAGGCGCTCGCTGCCGCGCCATAAGACCGGCAGCACCTCGCGCTGGGGCGCTGTGGTGGTGATCAGCTGCCGGTCTCGACCAGGCTCGAGACCAAAACCCCCGCTCGACGCCCGCAGCCCCGGCGGTGAAGCCGAGCAGCGTTGATCCTAGAAAGAGCAGTTGGCCGCTTCGGAGTGTCTGCAAGTGCCTGTTTCTTTTGAGATTCAGACCGTCCAGCTGCTCTTTCTAGGTTGATGCGATACTATAGATTCTTGGACGCATCCGATTCAGCGATGACGGCACTGGGCTGATCCTATGTCGAGCCCCGTACGCTCATCCGACCGCTATACGACCCTGTTTGGTAACAGAAGATGACCTCTGCTGTCGAGATTGCCGACCACTGTCACCAGTTGCTGGGCGTCGAGCGCTTCAGCGATTATTGCCCGAACGGGTTGCAGGTCGAGGGCGAGCGTCAGGTACGCCGTCTGGTGAGCGGCGTTACTGCCAGTCAACGCTTGATTGACGCCGCTGTGGCGGCTGAGGCGGACGCCCTATTGGTGCATCATGGCTTTTTCTGGAAAGGCGAGGCGGCACCATTGATCGGTGTCAAAGGGCGCCGCATCCGGGCGCTGATGCGCGCCGACATGAGCCTGCTCGCCTACCATCTTCCCTTGGACGCGCATCCAGAGTTTGGCAACAACCGTCAGCTTGCGCTTCGGCTTGGGTTGCTGGATGCGGCGCCGGGCGGCAGTGTGGATGATCTCCTCTGGAGCGGTTTTTTACCCGAGCCGATACCTGGCGCCCGCTTTGCTGAACAGGTGGGTCGAGCCCTCGGGCGCGAACCTTTGCACATCGCTGTGGTCGACGCTCCCGTACGCCGAGTTGCTTGGTGTACAGGAGCGGCGCAGGGTGCGATTGACCGGGCAGCTGCGCTCGGGGTCGATTGCTATCTCAGCGGCGAGGTGTCGGAGCAGACTGTGCATCTGGCGCGTGAGCTTGGGATCGACTATCTCGCGGCCGGACATCACGCTACCGAACGCTATGGCGTGCAGGCATTGGGTACCGAGTTGGCTGCGATCTTCGGGATCGAGCATCGGTTCATCGAGGTCGATAATCCTGTTTAGGCGGTATGAGCTTTGACATAAATCGCCTGAGTTTGCGGTTGCTCGGCGCTCTGGTAACCCTTGGTGTACAGCACTAATTCTATGCCTCGCGACGGTTTTTTGACCTTTGTCGTGGCTCTCAGAGGCGCTGTCCGGTTTAATGAGGGGTTCAGATCGAGCGCTCTAAAACCCTGATCAGTCGGGGGCTTTCTTGACCTGGGTTGGCCGCTTCGGGGAGAATGTGCGGTCGGTTATGCAAAGATTAGCGATATTCTTATTTTCTTCATCAGACTGTTCGACCGTCTCGTCGCGCGGGAGGTCGTTCATCGAGCCTAGCGAGGGGTCGACAAACGCATGAACGAACAAGGCACGGATAAAGGCCGCAGGCGCATCCTCGTTGCCGCAACGAGCGCAGTCGGTGCCGTCGGCGTCGGCTTTGTGGCCGTCCCTTTCATCTCCTCTATGAATCCGAGCGCGCGGGCACGCGCCGCGGGCGCTCCGGTCGAGGCGGATGTCAGCAAACTGGAACCAGGCGCGCTTCTTCGCGTCAAATTTCGCGGACAGCCGATCTGGCTGGTGCATCGCACCGATAAAATGCTCGATTCGCTGCCCACGTTGGAGCCGAAGCTGGTTGATCCCGGCTCGCAAGTCGAGACGCAACAGCCAGAGTATTGCCAGAATCCGGCCCGCGCCATCAATCCACGTTACTTCGTGGCGATCGGCATCTGCACCCACCTGGGCTGCTCGCCAACCTATCGTCCCGAAGTCGCGCCTGATGATCTCGGGCCTGACTGGAAGGGCGGCTGGTTCTGCCCTTGCCACGGATCGAAGTTCGACCTGGCAGGCCGGGTCTACAAAGGGGTTCCGGCACCGACGAATCTCGTCATTCCGAAACATACCTACTTGAACGAATCCACCATCCTTGTCGGTGAGGATGAAGCAGGAGCCGCCTGATGAGCGTTGAGACGGTCGATACAGCGCCGAGAGGATTTCTCGGTTGGCTGGATAAACGTTTTCCGGTCATGCACGTTTGGAACGAGCATCTGGCCGAATACTATGCACCTAAGAACATGGGCCTCTGGTCGATCTTCGGCTCGCTGGCCCTGGTGGTGCTGATCATTCAGATCGTGAGCGGTCTGTGGCTGGCGATGGCCTACAAGCCTTCCGCTGCTGAGGCCTTTGCCTCGGTCGAGTACATCATGCGGGATGTCAACTGGGGTTGGCTGCTGAGGTACATCCACTCCACCGGCGCGTCCTTCTTCTTCATCCTCGTCTACCTGCATATGTTCCGCGGGCTGATGTGGGGCTCGTATAAGAATCCGCGTGAGTTGCTCTGGATCATCGGTGTGGTGATCTATCTGGCGATGATGGCGACCGCCTTCTTCGGCTATCTGCTGCCCTGGGGGCAGATGTCGTACTGGGGGGCGCAGGTTATTGTGAATCTGTTCGCTGCTGTGCCCGAGGTGGGTGCCGACCTGTCGACCTGGGTTCGCGGTGACTATGTCATCTCCGACGTGACGCTCAACCGCTTCTTCGCCTTCCACTTCGTGATTCCATTCTTGCTGGTGGCGCTGGTGTTCTTGCACATTGTCGCGCTGCATCGGGTCGGCTCGACTAACCCCGATGGTGTCGAGATCAAGAAGGGGCCGAAAGGCAACAAGTGGGATGCGACCAAGCCGGCAGATGGCATCCCTTTCCATCCGTACTATACGGTCAAGGACATCATGGGCTTGACGGTCTTCCTGGCGATCTTCTCGCTGGTGGTCTTCTATGCCCCAGATCTGGGCGGGCTTTTCCTTGAAGGACCAAACTTCCAGCCAGCTGACCCGCTGAAGACACCGGAGCACATTGCGCCAGTCTGGTACTTCACGCCTTACTACGCCATGTTGCGCGCTGTGCCGCCGATCGGTGGCTCTCAGTTCCCTGGTGTTGTGGTCATGTTCGGCGCGATCCTGATCATGTTCTTCCTGCCCTGGCTCGATCGTAGCCCCGTTCGGTCGATGCGCTACAAGGGTCTGCTATCGCGCTTCTTCCTTGGGGCCTTTGCGGTATCGTTCATCGTCTTGGCCTACCTTGGGCTACAGCCGTCGACCGACCTCTATACCCTGCTCGCGCAGATCTTCACGGTGGTGTACTTCGCCTTCTTCCTGCTGATGCCGATCTACACTAAGCTCGAAAAGACGAAGCCGGTTCCAGAGAGGGTGACGTCATGAGATATGTTTTCCTTGCCTTAGCCCTGTTCTTGACTCCCCTGGCCGCGCTTGCCGCGGGCGGCCATGGTCCGGAGTTGGAAGACGCCAATATCGACCTGAAGGACAAGGCTTCGCTGCAGCGCGGCGCCAAGTACTTCGTCAACTACTGTATGGGCTGTCATTCGCTGCAGTACATGCGCTATCAGCGCATGGCCGATGATCTTGGCATTCCGGAGGACGAGCTGCGCGAGAATCTGTTGTTCGGCGATGCCAAGCCGACCGATATGATGACAAACGCACTCAAGCCTTCCGACGGTGTGGACTGGTTCGGGACCGAGATCCCGGATCTGACCTTGTTGACGCGCTGGCGCTCGCCGGACTGGGTCTATAGCTACCTGAAGGCCTACTATGTTGACGAGGAACGGCCCTATGGGGTCAACAACCTGGTCTTCCCAGATGTCGGTATGCCCCATCCCTTTGCCCATTTGCAGGGCATCCAGGCGCCGGTCTACGCCGGTGGTCATGGCGGTGAGGGTGAGAATCCGGGCCACGTAGTGGATGTCAAACTGGTCGAGTCAGGCCAGCTGACACCAGCGGAATACGACGTCCTGGTCAGAGATTTGACAAACTTCCTGACCTATGTCGCCGAGCCGTCCAAGCTCGAGCGTCGCCAGCTCGGCCTCTATGTCTTGCTGTTCTTGGGGCTGATGTTCATCCTCTCCTTCTACCTGAAACGCGAGTTCTGGAAGGACGTCCACTAACCAGGCTTGGTATCGACGGCAGTCAGTGGCTCGGTGCTGCTGATTGCCGTCCTGTTGTTGGCTTTGGCCTCGACCGGCGTGCCCCGGGCAATCTGCCGCGCCCTATCTGTCGGTTTTCGGTGTATCCTTCCTCTCTGGCGCCAGTCTCCGGGGAGAGCGGCGCCTTGTCATTGTGACCCTCTCGTAACCATCTGTAGCCTGCTTCTGTGCTCCCCGTTGTGCAGCGGTAAGCTCTTCGTCAGGAAACAGAGCCAGTGGCTGGCAACAGACGATCGACCATGACGCTCTTCTCTGATCCCTCGTGCCCGTACTGTCACCGCGTGCGCATGGTGATCGCTGAGAAGCGGATCAACATTGAGGTCTTCGATGTAGACGCGCGAGCGCTACCAAGCGACCTCATGGACTTTAACCCGTACGGCACGGTTCCGACCTTGGTCGATCGCGACCTGCGTCTGTATGAGTCGCTGATCGTCATGGAGTACCTGGATGAGCGCTTTCCGCATCCGCCTTTGCTACCGGTTGATCCGGTCGGCCGCGCGAATGCTCGGCTGTTTATCTATCGGGTCGACCGTGATTGGTACGATCGCATGCGGATGATCCGCACCGGTGATGCCGCGGCTGCCGACCAAGCGCGTAAGGAGCTGATAGAAAGCCTCGTTGCTGTCGCCCCGATCTTTGCCGCTAATCGCTTCTTTATGAGTGATGAATTTTCGCTTGTCGACTGCTGCGTCGCACCACTATTGTGGCGGCTACCGGTGCTCGAACTCGAGCTTCCTGCCGCTGCGAGCCCGGTAACCGAGTATGCAGCGCGCATCTTTGAATGGCCCTCATTTCGCTCCAGCCTGACCGAGACTGAGCGCGAGATGGTGACTGGGCTGGCCTAGACTCTCGGAGCTGCCGATGACGTCGAATCGCCCGTACCTGATCCGCGCCCTTTATGAGTGGATCGCCGACAATGACCTGACCCCGCACCTGCTGGTGGATGCCGAGCAGCCGGGAGTCGCGGTGCCCAGCGGCTATGTGGCCGATGGTCGTATCGTGCTCAATGTGGCCGCAAGCGCGGTGCAGGGCCTGGTGCTGGGGAACGATGCCGTCCTGTTTTCGGCGCGTTTCGGTGGGCGCTCCTTCCCGGTTGAGATCCCGGTGACTGCAGTGCTCGGCATCTACGCCCGCGAAAATGGGCACGGCATGCTCTTTCCGGAGCAGGATCAGGCTGAATCGGGAACCGCCGATCCCGAGGGTTCAGATCCCTCTGATGACGGCAACGGCCCCGCTGATGGTTCGGACGAGAAGGCCAAACGGCCGGCACTGCGCGTCGTCAAATGAGCTAGTGCTGGGCTCAGGCGTCATCGCTCTGCTGTGGTAGCCCAAGGCTGAGGTCGACGAGGTCGAGCCCAAGCAGCACCAAGTAACCGCTGCGTCGTCTGACACCCTCTTCGCTGAACTCGAAGCGATAGACACGTCGGATGCGCAGGCCCTGAGGCCGCCAGCGCAGGCCGAGCCGTCGCAGGGCAACCGCCTGATCGAGTAATTGGACGCCCCGCTCTTTGCAGGCACGCTGCGCAAGGCCGATGGCCATCTCCCGGGCCCGCGCTGCGTCCAGCCAGAACCAGCTAACAGCAAACACCAGCAATAGTGCCAGCAGTTGTTCGCTCACGGCAACGGCTCTTGCATGCGATTCAGCTCCTACTCGTCAGCGACCGAAGGGCCAGCGAATGAAGGCAGGCCCGATTCGAGCCACCAGGCCTCGCTCTGCGGGTCATAGCGCCAGCGTTGTCGATCGGCCAACTGTTCGAGGCGTTGCCGATCCTCGAGCACATACTGGATCTGTACCAGCTGCACGGCCGTATCATCGGGCCCGATGACGCCAGGCTGTACAACCTCGTAGCCCGTCACGCGGACATTTGCTAGTTGCTTGCGATCGAGATCAGTGCGCTGGTCGGGGCTGACGAATCCAGCCGCCGCCGGGAAGTATCCCCAGCGGATGGCTTGGCGGTAACTGCTGAGGGTGCTTTCCAGAGCGATGCGCTTGGCATCTTCCTTGACCTGCCCACAGCCGCCCATCATGTGCGTGATGAGCAGCAGGGTCATCACGAACTGCAGCGCGCGGATAGGGGTTGGCGATGCCATCTTTTGGTACAGAGAAGGCTTGTTCACAGCGGGCAGGGCAGTCGGCTCGGGTACGATGTCTGGGCGTCCGATGATAGGCGAGCCGGCAGGTTGCTGCCAGTCGCTGCTCACTGCCGGTATCTTGAACCGCCGCCCTGCAGGCTGTGGACAGGCAGCTGCGGTGATCGCAAGGCCCGTGTATCATGCAGCCTTCTCCGTTTTTTCTGCCTGGTGCCTGTGAGCGATCAACGACCCGAAGAACCGATTCGTGAAGTGCAGATCGGCTCGACCCAGATCACGCTGCTCGGCACCGCGCATGTCTCAAAGGCAAGTGCTGATAAGGTCGCTGAGCTGCTGGGCCCCGATGGCCTTGAGGTCGATGCGGTGGCAGTCGAACTCTGCGATAGTCGGGCGCAATCGATGACCGACCCTGACGCCTTGGCCCGGCTGGATCTGTTTGCGGTGATTCGCCAGCGCCGCGTCTATATGGTTGCTGCGAGCCTGGCCCTGGGCGCCTACCAACAGCGTATCGCGGACCAGTTCGGTATCGAGCCAGGTGCTGAGCAGCGCATGGCCATGCGCCTCGCAGAGGTGCGCCGATTGCCGCTGTTGTTGATCGATCGCGAGGTCGGCACCACGCTGCGACGAGCTGCACACAACATCGGTTTCTTCCAGCGGTTGAATCTGTTTAGCGGTCTGCTAGCCGGCCTGCTCACCCGCGAGAAGGTGACCGAAGAAGAGGTCGAATACCTCAAACAGGGTGATATCCTCGAGACCGCCTTCGCCGAGTTCGCCCAGGATCGCGCGAGCCTCTATGCGCCACTGATCACCGAGCGCGACCGGTACATGGCAGCGCGTTTGCGCCAAGAGGCTGAGCAGCAGGGCTACCGAAAGATCCTGGCCGTGGTTGGGGCAGGGCATCTGAAGGGTCTTTCAGAACAGCTCGAGCGCGATGCCGACTCGCCTGAAAGCACCATTGCCGCGCTCGACCAGGTACCCCCGCCATCGCGCTTCTGGCGCGTCTTTCCCTGGGCCTTAGTGATCCTGATTCTCGGCGTCTTCGCTTACGGATTCACTCGCAACACCACGCTGGGCTGGCACATGGTCGCCGACTGGGTGTTGATCAACGGCGGCCTGTCGGCGCTTGGCGCAGCACTGGCCGCTGCGCATCCATTGACGGTGATCGGCGCCTTCTGTGCAGCGCCCCTGACCTCACTGAACCCGACCATCGGCGCAGGGATGGTGGCCGGGGCCCTGGAGTTGTCGTTGCGACGCCCAAGTGTCGGGGATTTCGGTAGCCTGCGAGACGACGTGACCAGCCTGCGTGGCTGGTGGCGAAACCGTGTCTCACGCGTGCTGCTGGTGTTCATCTTCAGCACCATCGGCTCCGCCGTGGGTACCTACCTTGCCGGATTTCGGATCATTGATCGTCTCGTCACCTGAGCCGACTCGTCAACCAGGACGCGCCCGGGCCGAGCTGGACCAGCCGTGCTTTCCCCGCCCAGGCCGGCCGGCTCAATGACGAGCTTGACCCTCTTCGTTATTCGGATCTGGCCAGGTCTCCCTATCCCCAAAGGCCCCGTCTGCGTCGTCGAGGCTCTCGCTGATCCGGTGGTTTTCGTCTAACCAGTCGCCAAGATCGAGCAGCTTGCAGCGCTCGCTGCAGAATGGGCGCCAGGTTGAATCTGGGCCCCAGAGGATCTTCTTGCCACAGCTGGGGCAGGCAACGGTCGTAGGCATGGCTCGATCAGAACACACAGCAGGTCAGCAGAAAGGGGATATCGTCACGCGACTGTAAAGGCCGTCCAGCCTGATTCGCCTGCATGAAACGGATGCTGAAGCGGTTTTTATGTCCGCTGATCTCCGGATAGACAGGCCAGTCTGGGCTGATCCCGACCCGCAGCAGCTGGGCTGGGGCCTGGTTATCCAGTGCCTCTTGGAAGAAGGCCTCAGGTGCGATCAGCTTGCGCGGGGTCGCGCTGGATCGCGCAAGCGAGAGCACGAGGCGGATCGCCTCGCTAACCGGGTGTATCTCGTCGGTCCAGCCGCTGATTCGGGCCTGTCGTTGCTCGATCGGCTGCGTCAGAAAGTGGTGATACAGCGGAACATCGAAACTACAGGCGCCGCCGGGGATGCTGCTGCGTTGTGCGACGGCCTTCAAAAAGTCGTCACCGCGCGCCCGACTGCCGATATGACCGCTGATCTCGTGGATGCCCGCAGCGGCCTGCTCCAGACCGTTAAAGACCTCCTTGAGGGCGTTGGGGTCGACCCCGGGTTGATGGCGGATACGGGCTAGGCTCGAGAGATTGCGGTCGATCTCTTTCAGCAGTTCGGTCTTGATATCGGCGCGGGCCGTGATGGCGACGATGTCGAGCAGGGCCTCGATCGCCGCTCGCGTGCCCCAGTGCTCCGATTGTCCGCCGAAGTACTCAAGCTTCTCAAAGAGGTGCTCGAGCCTCAAAAAGGTCCGAATGCGTTCGTTCAACGGATGCTCGAAGATCATTTCTTCCGACACGATACGCCTTCCTGCGGCACTTCCGGTAGCGGGGATGGACGCAGATTCTGCGGCATCACCGCGTCCGGGTAAAGGAGCCGATCCGGCCGCCTGGCTGCCGTTGGGTTGAGGCCAGTGATAGACTGGAGCGCTTGGATGCGCCCTGCAACGGTTGAGGCATGCATCATCGAACCTGTTTTTTGTATCTCATAGCTGCTGAGACCCCGATCCGTCCGGGGGCTCGAATCGAGGGAGTCACATGGCCGGTCACAGTAAATGGGCCAACATCAAGCATCGAAAGGCGGCGCAGGATAAGAAGCGCGGCAAGGTCTGGACCAAACTGATTCGCGAGGTGACGGTTGCCGCCCGAGAGGGTGGGGCTGATCCGACCTCAAATCCTCGTCTACGCCTGGCCATGGATAAGGCGTTCGGGGCCAACATGCCGCGCGATACCGTCGACCGGGCGATCAAGCGCGGCGCTGGTGCCGATGACGGCGACAACTACGAGGAGATCCGCTACGAGGGCTACGCGCCCGGTGGTGTTGCGGTGATGGTCGATTGCATGACCGACAATCGCAATCGTACCGCTTCCGAGGTGCGCCATGCGTTCAGCAAGTACGGTGGCAACCTGGGCACCGACGGTTCGGTGGCCTATCTGTTCTCGAAACAGGGCGTGGTCAGCTTCCAGCCCGGCACCGATGAAGATGCGGTGATGGAGGCCGCGCTCGAAGCCGGGGCTGAAGACGTGGTGGTGAACGACGACGGTTCGCTCGATGTGATCACCGCTCCGGAAGAGTTCAGTGCGGTCTGCGACGCGCTAACCGCGTCCGGCTTCGATACTAGCGTCTCGGAGGTCAGCTTCAATGCCGCGACCCAGATCGAGCTCGACGCCGAAGGGGCCGAGAAGCTGCTAAAGATGGTCGATGCGCTCGAGGACCTCGACGACGTGCAAGAGGTCTACAACAACGCGGACATCTCCGACGATATCTTGGTTGCGCTCGACAACTGAGCAGCCACCGCGTCGCCCAGGGAGCGTCAATGCCTCAGCAGGTCGTCATGGCGCATCCGCCGCTTCGCCATCGCGTGCTCGGCATCGATCCGGGCTCGCGCAACACCGGTTATGGCGTGATCGATACCGATGGCCAGCGCAGCACCTGCATCGCGCGGGGTTGCGTGCGAGTCGGCCAGCATGCCTGGCCAGAGCGGCTCGGGCTGATCTTCGATCAGATCACGGCCCTGGTCGCCGAGCATCGCCCGCATGAGATGGCCGTCGAGCAGTTGATCTTCGCCCGCGATGCAACCGCGGCGCTGAAGATCGGTCAGGCGCGTGGCGCGGTGCTCTGTGCCGGGCTCAAAGGCGGGGTGGTGGTGCACGAATACAGCCCAAAGTCGGTCAAGCTGGCGGTTGTCGGTACCGGTAACGCGGATAAGAGCCAGGTTCAGCATATGGTGCGTGTGCTCTTGTCGCTAAGCGACCAACCTGGAGAGGACGAGGCCGATGCCCTCGCCATCGCGCTCTGTCACGCCCATTCGATGGGCATCCCGCAGCGCAAGCGTGCCGCTGCCAGCTGGCGGGATTTTCGGCCATGATCGGGCGTCTCCGTGGCGAGATTATCGCCAAACATCCGCCACAGGTGCTGATCGAATGCGCCGGTGTCGGCTATGAGGTGGAGGCGCCGATGTCGACCTTCTACGATCTGCCAGCGGTTGGCGAGTCGGTGACATTGGTCACGCATCTGTTGATCCGTGATGACGCTCATGTGCTCTACGGCTTCCGCAGCGAGCATGATCGTGCCCTGTTTCGAGCCTTGCTTCGGGTGACCGGGGTTGGCGCAAAGATGGCGTTGGCAATCCTCTCCGGGATGGATGCGGCGCGCTTCGCCCAATGTGTCGGGCAAGAGGACATCGCGATGCTGAGCCGGCTGCCCGGCATCGGCAAGAAGACCGCGCAGCGGTTGGTGATGGAGATGAAGGACCGCATCGCTGAGCTTGGTCAACCGCCGGCGGTGAGCGCTGGCGCGATCCCGGCAGCAGCGCTGGCAGCGGTTGATGATCCGCTGGCGGATGCGATCGGTGCGCTGGTCGCGCTCGGCTACAAGCCGGCCGATGCCAATCGTATGGCGCGAGCGGCCGACGATGGTGCCAAGACCTCCGAGGAGATCATCCGCGCCGCGCTCAAGTCGGTCAGCCCGAGCTGAGCCTTGCCATGACTGAGCCAGATCGACTCATTAGCCCCGCAGCGGCCAGCGATGATGGCGCACTGGATCGCGCCATCCGTCCGCGCCGACTGGCCGATTACGTTGGCCAGCCGGCGGTCTGTGAACAGATGGAGATCTTTATCGGCGCTGCGCGCGGTCGCGGCGAGGCGCTCGATCACACCCTGATCTTCGGTCCACCCGGGCTGGGCAAGACCACTCTCTCGCACATCATCGCGCACGAGATGCAGGTCAATCTGCGTCAGACCTCGGGGCCCGTGCTGGAGAAGCCAGGCGATCTCGCGGCCCTGCTCACCAACCTCGAGTCGGGCGATGTGCTTTTTGTCGACGAGATCCATCGCTTGAGTCCGGTGGTCGAGGAGGTGCTCTATCCGGCGCTGGAAGACTTTCAGCTCGACATCATGATCGGCGACGGGCCGGCGGCGCGCTCGATCAAGCTCGATCTGCCGCCATTCACGCTGGTTGGTGCGACCACGCGCGCCGGGCTCTTGACCTCGCCGCTGCGCGATCGCTTCGGCATCGTGCAGCGGCTCGAGTATTACTCGGACGAAGATCTGGCGCGGATCGTCCGGCGCTCAGCGGAGATCCTGGCAATCACCACCGACGCCGATGGCGCTGCCGAGATCGCACGCCGCTCGCGCGGCACGCCGCGGATTGCCAATCGGCTACTGCGTCGAGTGCGGGACTTTGCCCAGGTCCGGGCCGATGGCCAGATCAGCCGCACGGTTGCCGATGACGCACTGGCGATGCTCAAGGTTGATGCCTGCGGCTTCGATCACATGGACCGGCGACTGCTGAGCGCGGTGATCGAGAAGTTCGATGGCGGGCCGGTAGGGGTCGAGAGCCTGGCTGCGGCAATCGGCGAGGAACGCGGTACGATTGAAGACGTGCTCGAACCGTTTCTGATCCAGCAGGGTTACCTGATGCGCACCCCGCGCGGGCGCATGGCCACCCGCACCGCCTATCAGCACTTTGGCCTACGCCCGCCCCAGCCGGACTTGCCTGATCTAGAGCCAAGCCCCTCGGGACCGAACGGGTCCGAGGATCTATTCGACCCCCAGTCTGATCGCCCGGACCCGGCGGTAACGGGTTCTTAGCAAGCAACGCGCGTGGGGTCCAATGAACGGACAAGTGCATCGGCTTCCCTGCAGATGCTCTAATCTCAGATCGATGGAGCGCGACCGATTGAAGCTGAACAGGTAGACTTGAAGGTTGTTCTAGTTCCCGTTCCAGTGCCGATACGGGCACTCGCCCTCAACCGCTGTGTCTTGATCCGTTGCTATGTCCCCGCAGGCTCCCGCATTTGAATGGCCCGTGCGTGTCTACTATGAAGACACCGACGCTGGTGGTGTCGTCTATCATGCGCGGTATGTTCAGTTTCTTGAGCGCGCGCGCACCGAATGGCTGCGCTCGCTCGGTTTTGAGCAAGCACGGCTGCGACGTGAGCAGGGCATCCTCTTTGCGGTGCGCAAGCTGTCGCTGGATTTCGTGCGTCCGGCTTGCCTGGATCAGGCCCTGCGCGTCACCCTGGCCTTGGGTGATCGCCGCCGCGCCTGCATCGATTTTGAGCAGCAGGTGCTTGACGCTAATGATGGGCTAGTGTGCTGCCGCGCCCAGGTCAATGTTGCCTGTATTGACGCCGAGCGTATGCGCCCGATGCGCATTCCAGAGGAATTGCTCAACGCCCTTTCACCTACCGCAGACGCCCTTGCCAACGGAGATTTCGCCCATGGGCTCTGAGCTGTCATTGATCGATCTGGTCGCGCAAGCCGGTCTGGTCGTCAAGCTCGTCTTATTGTTGCTCGTGCTGGCCTCGATCCTGTCCTGGGCGGCAATCTTCGATCGCTCGCGGGTGCTGCGCCAGGCGCGTTCGACGGCCGATGCCTTCGAGCAGAAGTTCTGGTCCGGCGGCGATCTGAGCGCCCTGTATCGCGAACTCAGCCAGGACGATCAGCGCCTGACCGGCCTGCCTATGATCTTCCGCAGCGGCTTCAAGGAGTACGTGCGCCTGCGCAAGGTGACGCCGAATGATCTGCAGGGCTTGATCCAGGGCGCGGAACGCTCGATGCGGGTCGCGCTGAGCCGAGAGGTTGATCGGCTCGAAGCCAACCTGCCGTTTCTCGCGACGGTCGGCTCCACTAGCCCCTACATTGGCCTCTTTGGCACGGTCTGGGGCACCATGCACGCCTTTCAGGCGCTGGGCAATATGCAGCAGGCGACGCTCGCTTTGGTCGGTCCTGGTATGTCTGAGGCCCTGATCACCACCGCCGTCGGGCTGCTGGCGGCGATCCCGGCGGTGGTCGCCTACAATCGCTATGCGAGTCAGGTTGAGCGCCTGCATAATCGTTACGAGGAGTTCATGGAGGAATTCTCGATCTTATTGCAGCGCCAGGGACGAGGCTGAGCCCCAGTGCTGCACCTGATCGAAAGAGCAACATGACGAGGAAAGCGCGTCGCCAGCGTCGCGGGCCGATGGCTGAGATCAACGTCGTGCCCTATATCGACGTGATGCTGGTGCTCTTAGTCATCTTTCTAGTGACAGCGCCCTTGATCACCCAGGGCGTCAAGGTCGATCTGCCAAAGGCCGATGCCGAGCCGCAAGTCGGGGAAGGCGCGCCGCCGGTGATCATCCATATCGATCGTTTCGGCGACACCTATCTCGATTTAGGTGATGCCGACCTCTTGCCGGTCGACCAGCAGCTGCTCTACGACCGTTTGCGGGCGGCACGCGCGGCTGACTCGACGCTGGCCGTGGTCGTGCGTGCTGACGCCAGCGTTGACTACGGTGTTGTGATCGATGCCATGGTCGCCGCCCAAGCCGCTGGAGTGCCGAGCGTGGGCTTGGTGACCGAGCCTCCAGCTGGCGGGTCGGGCGAGGAGCGCCGCTGACAGGCGTGCCATGTGGGAGATCCTGCAGCGCTTCCCGAGGGCCTATCTCTGGTCGATCCTAGTGCACCTGGCGCTGGTTGCGCTGATGGTGTTTGGCATTGATTGGCGGATGCAGAACCAGCGTCTCGGCGCTTTCGAGACGATGATCCAGGCGCAGATGGGGCAGTCGCCTGAGATCGCGGAGCAGATCGCGGCGTTGCAGGAGGGCTCAGGCGTCGAGACCCTGCCGGTGCCGCCTGAGGTTGAGCCCGAGCTGCCCCCAAAGCCGATTGAAGAGCCACCGGAACCACCGGAGCCAGATCTATTGGAGCCAGCGCCGGAGCCAGCGCC
>CAZEZH010000012.1:23517-42010 GCA_964516305.1 uncultured Halochromatium sp.
AAGCCGAGCTGGAGCGTCAGCAGCAAGCGGAGCAGGAAGCGCAGCGCCAGGCCGAGCTAGAGCGCCAGGCCGAGCGTCAAGCCGAACTCGAGCGTCAGCGCGAGGAGTTGCGCCGCATCCGCGAGGCCGAGCAAGCCGAAGCGCGGCGTCGTGCTGCCGAGGAGGCCGAGCGCGAGGCCGCCGCAGCAGCGCGTGAGCGCGAGCTACGTGAGGCGCTAGAGGTCGAAGAGCAGCGTCAGACCGGTGCGGGGGCTGGCGACAACGCTCGCCGCTCTGGCGCGCAGCCGAGCGCGGCCACTCAGGCTCAGATCGCTAGCCGATGGGTGCCCATGATCACGAATCAGGTGCGCCAGTTTTGGGTACGACCACAGGGCGCTAGAACGGACCTGCGCACCGTGGTGAATCTACGTCTTGATCCGGGCGGTGCGGTGATACCCGGTAGCGTCCGTGTCGTTGAACGCAGCGGCAAGGCCGGATTCGATCAGTCGGTGGTTGCCGCCATCTATCGAGCCTCACCGCTACCGGTGCCGGATGGCGACGAGTTCGAGCTATTCCGAGACTTCAATTTTGTCTTCCGGCCTTGAGCCGGTCACCAGAGGGAGACGACATGATGCAACGCCTACGCCTCGCGCTGACCATCACCCTGACTTGTCTGTTAGCGCTCGCGATGGGGCAGGTGCAGGCCAAACTCACCATTGAGGTCACCGGCGGCGTTGAAGGTGCGCAGCCGATCGCGGTGGTGCCCTTCGGCGACCTCGATGGCGCGCGACCACCGGTTGATCTGGCCAAGGTCATCGGCGATGACCTGGCTCGCAGCGGTCGCTTCCGCTCTATGGCCCGCAGCGAGATGCTGAGCATGCCGCATCGTCAAGATGAGATCGACTTCCGAGAATGGCAGCTGCTCGGCATGAACACCCTGGTGATCGGCGACATCAGCCCGGCCGAGGGGAGTGGCTACAACCTGCGCTGGAGTCTGTTCGATGTCTTCACGGGCAACAAGCTCGCGTCCAACTCATTGCGCTCAACCGAGCGCGGGCTGCGCAACGCCGCGCACCGGATTGCTGATCAGATCTACCTCAGTCTGACCGGAGAGCGCGGGGTGTTCGCGACCCGTCTCGCCTATGTGACCTCCGGCAGCCGCGGCGCTGACTCCCGGGTGACGCTGCGGGTCTCGGATGCCGATGGCTTTAACCCACAGACCATCGTCGACTCGGCCGAGCCGATTATGTCGCCGGCCTGGTCGCCCGATGGACAACGCTTGGCCTATGTCTCGTTCGAGAAGCGCAAGCCGGCCATCTTCATTCAGGAATTAACCACGGGGCGGCGCGAGCGCGTTGCCAGCTATGAGGGTATCAATGGCTCACCGGCATTCTCGCCGGATGGGCGCAAGTTGGCGATCACCCTATCGAAGGACGGCAGTCCGGACATCTATGTGATGGATCTGGCGTCCAAACAATTGACGCGGCTGACCGAGCATTACGCGATCGATACCGAGCCCGCCTGGTCACCGGACGGGAGCCACATCATCTTTACCTCGGACCGTGGCGGCCGGCCGCAGATCTATCGGATATCGGCAAGCGGTGGCCCGGCCCAGCGGGTCACCTTTGAAGGCGATTACAATGCAGCGGCCAGCTACTCGCCGGATGGCCGCTCGATGGTGATGGTGACCCGGGCTGGTGGCCAGTTCCGCATCGTCGTCACCGATGCCAACGGTGGCTCGCGGCGTTTATTGAGTCGAGGTGCACTCGATGAGTCCCCGAGTTTCGCGCCCAACGGCAGCATGGTAATTTATGCTAGTCAAAACAATGACCGTGGCGTGTTGTCAGTCACTCCAATCGCCGGCGGTGCAGGCCAGCGTTTGTCGCAAGAGTCGGGCGAGGTGAGGGAGCCGGCCTGGTCGCCGTTTACCCCTTGAACTCAATGATCCGCGCTGGTCCCGGCGACCGGTGCGTCCATCAACACTATCACTGCAGGGTCCTCATGATCGAACGTCCGCTTCCGTTGCTGCTCATCGCGGCCTTAGCGCTCAGTGGCTGTGCGACGGCACCGCCGCCGTCCCCTGCTGCGCCCAGCGCTGATGAGCTGAATGCGCTCAACGAACCTGCCGGCTCAGTGACGCGTCAGCCGGAGCAGCCCAAGCGATCACCGCTTGATGATCCCTCAAGCCCGGTCTACCGCAAGGTGATCTACTTCGATTACGACGTAGCCGAGATCCGACCGCAGTATGCCGATCTGCTGCGTGCCCATGCGGATTACATCTTCAATACGCCGGGAGTTCGGGTGACGCTTGAAGGCCACAGTGATGAACGCGGTACCCGCGAGTACAACCTGGCCCTGGGGGAGCGGCGCAGCCAGGCGGTGCAGCGTTTCCTGATGGCTGAGGGTGTACCAGGCGAGCGGCTCAGCACCCTGAGTTATGGCGAGGAGCGCCCGGCCGATCCAAGGGGCACCGAGGGCTCCTGGCAGAAGAACCGTCGCGTTGAGCTGGTCTACTAAGAGGCACTTCAGCATGTTGCATTCCCGTCTTTGCGCAGCACCGGCTCGTTTCCTGCTGGTTTTGGTCGCCTGTTGTATCCCGGCGACTTCGGTCCTGGCTGCTGACCCGGCATTCGATGCACGTCTCTCGCGACTGGAGCGGATGCTCAACGAGCGCTCGCTCTCCGGTCTCGTGCTTCAGATCCAGCAGCTCCAACAGGAAGTGCAGGACCTGCGTGGTCAAGTCGAGACCCAGCAGTATTTGCTGCGCCAAAAAGGTATTCTGGCATCGCCTTCGTTCGGGGCTGAGACCTCGGGGCCGAACCGTTTGGATGCAGGGGCTGATGACCCGTTCAGCGCTCGCGTTCGAAGCCCGACCTCGCTCTCTTTCGATCCCGCCCGCGACGGGGGCACCGGTGCGGCTGCTGATGGACCTGCTAACAACGCCTTTGAGCTGCCGGGGCAAGCGACAGGGTCGGAGCAGCAGCAAACAAGTGCAAGCGGTCCCGGCATATTGGCGTTGCCGATCCCGGAGACCGCTGCGGGTGGTGAGCGGGAACTCTACCGCGATGCCTTCGAGCTGCTCAAGGCGCGCGACTATGCGGCCGCCAGCACTGCCTTTAGCGAGATGGTTGAGCGCTATCCACAGGGGCAGTTCGCCGATAATGGACGCTATTGGCTAGGCGAGATCGGCTATGTGACCCAGGACTATGCAGCGGCGAAGAACGAATTTGGCCTTTTAGTGACCAATTATCCGCAGAGTCCGAAGGTGCCTTCAGCGATGCTCAAGCTCGGTTATGTCGCCTATGAACAAGATGAGCTAAGCGATGCCCACAGCCTGCTTGAGGAGGTTGTGCGACGCTTCCCTGACACCACCGAGGCCCGGCTTGCCCAGGGCCGGCTCGACCGGATGCAACGCGAGGGCTCGTGATTCCAGCGTTGCTTCAGAATGGACCTGACTCCTGCCGCACTCTAACCCTGGCGCGATCTCCTGGTGGATCGCTTTTTCGCAGACCTCGAGGTACCCCCGATGGATATCGCTCAAGCTAATGACGCGTTCGGCATTCCGGGCGTGTTGGCGATCTGCGACGGTGACGGCGGCCTGCCGCTGATGACGGTTGAGAATACCTACGCCAGTGCCTCGATCTCAGTGCACGGTGGCCAGGTGCTGTCTTATTGCCCGGTGACCGCCGAGCATGACCTGTTGTTCGTCAGCCGCCAGGCCTATTTCCAGCCGGACAAGGCGATTAAGGGCGGGATACCCGTTTGCTGGCCTTGGTTTGGTCGCGACCCGGAGCAGCGCGGAAGACCAGATCACGGCTTTGTGCGCAATCGTCCCTGGCGATTATTGGCGACGGAAGCATGCGCCGACGGCAGTACGCGGGTCCTGCTCGGCCTGCGCGATGATGACAGCAGTCGCGCCTTGTGGCCGCATGCGTTTTCATTGGAACTTGAGGTCACCATCGGCGAGACCTTGGATCTGGCGCTGGTGACCTCTAACACCGGCCAGGAACCTCTCTCAATCACCCAGGCTTTGCATACCTACTTAGGCATTGGGGATGTGCGTCAAGCCCAGGTACTTGGTCTGGCCGGCCATGACTACCTGGATAAACTAATGGATGGCGCGCGAGCAACTCAGTCCGGCCCGATCAATATCGACGGGCCGATCGACCGTGTCTACTTGGATAGCAGCGATACCCTGGTGATTGATGATCCAAGCCTCGGGCGCAGCATCCGTATCGAACGTGAAGGTAGCCGATCAGCGGTTGTTTGGAATCCGTGGATCGAGCAGTCGCGTACGATGGGTGATTTCGGTGACGAGGATTATCTGCGTATGCTCTGTGTCGAGACCGCCAATGCCGCTGAGGATGTGGTGACCCTTGGTGCTGGCGAGTGCCACGGCCTGCGTTCCAGCTATCGCATCCACCAGGAGTGAGATGCTAGAACCACAACCCCAACCGAGTACAAACGAGGGCCATTGGCAACAATGGCTCGATTGGGCAGCGGAGCACGCGGTCAGCGTGCCTGCGGATCAGGCCTTCAGTGACGCCCGCGTCCGGGTTTGGGACAGCAGCGAGTTTATCGCACTGACCTGTGCCCGTGATCCGCAGCGCTTCGCGAGCCTGCTCGAGACCGATGATCTGAATCGATCCTTCGCTGCCGATACCATGGCCGAGCAGCTACGCGAGGCGCTCGTGGATGTTGCTGATGAAGAGGCGTTGCAGCGGTCATTGCGTCGCTTCCGGCGCCGGCAGATGCTGCGCATCGTCTTCCGCGATCTGGCCGGCTGGGCCGACCTCGACGAGACCCTCGAAGACCTCAGCGCGTTAGCCGACAGCTGCATTTGCGAGAGTTTGCGCCTGCTCGAGCAGTGGACCCGCGCCGAACTCGGTGTGCCGCAGGATGGCCACGCACGACCACAGTCGCTGCTGGTGCTCGGCATGGGCAAGTTGGGTGCGCGCGAACTCAACCTGTCGTCGGACATCGACCTGATCTTCGCCTTTCCAAGCGCAGGCCGGGTTGAGGGTGGCCCACGCGAGCTGAGCGTCGAGCAGTTCTTTCGCCGCCTTTGTCAGCGGTTGGTCAAGTCACTCAATGCCGCGACCATCGATGGCTTTGTATTCCGAGTCGACACCCGCTTGCGCCCGTTCGGTGATGCCGGGCCGCTGGCGATGAGCTTTGATGCCATGGAGGGCTACTACCACTCCCAAGCGCGCGAATGGGAGCGCTATGCGATGACCAAGGCGCGGGTGGTGGCTGGCGAGCCGGAGGCCCGTGCCGAGCTTGAGGCCATGCTGCGGCCCTTCGTCTATCGTCGCTACCTCGACTTCGGTGCCATTGCCTCGCTGCGCAACCTCAAGGCGCTGATCGACCGTGAGCTTAAGCGCAAGGGGATGGCCGATAACATCAAGCTCGGCCCTGGCGGTATCCGTGAGATCGAGTTCATCGGTCAATCATTCCAGCTCATTCGCGGCGGACGCGAGCCGGAGCTGCAGATCCGACCGATTCAGCAGGTGCTGGCGCTGCTTGGCGAAAAGGGCTTGCTCGAGCCCGAGACCGTGACCGAGCTGACCGATGCCTATCGCTTCCTGCGCTTGACCGAGAACCGACTGCAGGCCTGGCGGGACGAGCAGACGCATTCGCTGCCCTCAGCGACCAGCGCCCGAGAGCGGCTGGCGCGCTCGATGGACTATGACGACTGGCACAGCTTTGAGATGGCCCTTGGCGCCCATCGAGGGCGTGTCCAGCAGCATTTCGATGCCGTCTTTGCCGATCCGGATGAATGTCCGCCGACCGCGACCTCAGTCGCTTCGCTTTGGGATCGGGCGCCGGAGCAGGCGGAGGCGGTTGCGCTGCTCCAGGCCGCCGGCTTCGATGATCCCGAGGTGGCTTGGCAGCAGATCATCGGCTTTCGCGACACCGCCGATCGCAAAGGGCTGTCGAGCCGAGGCGTCGCTCGCTTGGGCCTGGTGATGCCGCGGTTGCTGGAGGAGGTGGCCGCCAGCGGTGCGGCGGATCTGACCCTGAGCCGCGTGCTCAAGGTCTTGGAGGCCGTGCTTGGGCGAACCGCTTATCTTGACCTGCTCGCCGAGCATCCGGACGCGCTGCATCAGCTCGTCCGTCTCAGTGCCAAGAGCCCTTGGTTTGGTGAGCGCACCGCCCGGCAACCGCTGCTGCTCGACGAGCTGCTCGATCCACGCCGGCTGTTTGAGCCGCTGCACCGCGCGGATCTGGAGCAGGAGCTCGACCAGCTCCTTTCTGGGATCGATACCAGTGACCTCGAGCAGCGCATGGAGCGGCTGCGGCAGTTTGCCCAAGGCAACCGGCTACGGGTTGCCGCGGCCGACGTGACTGGCGCCATCTCTCTGATGGTGGTCAGTGACTATCTGACCGGGATCGCCGAGGTGGCGACGTCACGCAGCTTGGAGATCGCTTGGCAAGACCTGGTCGAGCGTCACGGCTGTCCGCCCGGGACCGATCAATCCTCTCCGGGCTTTACCGTGATCGGCTATGGCAAGGTCGGCGGTATCGAACTCGGCTACAACTCCGATCTCGACCTGGTGTTCCTCTATGATGAGGCCAGTGCTGGCAAGATGACGGACGGGCAGAGGCCGGTTGTCAGCGAGCAGTTTTATGTCCGACTCGGGCAGCGACTGATCCATGTGATGACTACGCCCACCTATTCGGGCGTGCTCTATGAGGTCGACATGCGCCTGCGCCCGGATGGCAATAAGGGCATGATTGCGCGCTCGCTGGCCTCATTCGCTGATTATCAGGCCGAGAGTGCCTGGACCTGGGAGCATCAGGCGTTGGTGCGTGCACGCCCGATCGCCGGTGATCAAAGGCTCGCCGACCGCTTTCAGCAGGCCCGGGCCGCAGTCCTGCAACGGCGGCGCGAGCCGGATCGGTTGCGCGATGAGGTCCGCTCGATGCGCGCCAAGATGCGCGCCAATCTGGATAAGACCCGCTCAGGCTGGTTCGACCTCAAACAGGGTGCAGGTGGTATTGCTGACATCGAATTTATGGTCCAATACGCGGTTCTGCGCTGGGCCTGTGATTATCCTGCTTTGACGACCTGGACCGACAATATCCGTCTGCTCGAGACGCTCATCAAGCAGGGGTTGCTGGCAGCGTCGGTCGGTGCTGATCTGACCCAGGCCTATAAGGCTTTGCGTGCGGCTTATCACCGTCATGCGCTGCAAGATGCGGCCGGGCTGGTCGAGGATGCTCAACTTGGTTCGGAGCGGCAGTCTGTCATCGCCATCTGGCAGCAGCTGATGGGCTCCAGCTCGATGTGACCGGTTGACCCCGTTGCCGGTGGGTGGTCCTTGTCCTCGACAGTCTGCGCTCTCATAACGCCCGTGCTGCGCGGGCCTTCGAATCGGAGTTTCACAACGATGACGATGCACGATCGTGACGGCCTCATCTGGCACAACGGGAAGGTTGTGCCCTGGCGTGAGGCCCAAGTGCATGTGCTCACCCACACGCTGCATTACGGCATGGGCGTGTTCGAAGGCGTTCGCGCCTATGAGACGGCGCGTGGTCCAGCGATCTTTCGCTTGCGCGATCATACTCAGCGCCTGTTCAACTCGGCGCATATCCTTGGCATGCGGATGCCCTATGACCGCGAGACCATCGATGAGGCGCAATGCATCGCCGTTCGCGAAAACGGGCTGCGTTCGGCCTACATCCGACCAATGTGCTTCTACGGCTCAGAGGGCATGGGGCTGAGAGCTGACAACCTCCGCGTGCACTGCATCGTTGCCGCCTGGGACTGGGGTTCTTACTTGGGCGAAGAGAACATGACCAACGGCATCCGGGTTCGGGTGTCCTCGTTTACTCGCCATCACGTCAATGCCACCATGTGTCGGGCTAAGGCGAATGGCAATTACATGAACTCGATGATGGCCCTACAGGAAGCGATTCGCGACGGCTACGACGAGGCGCTACTGCTGGATGCCGAAGGCTATGTGACCGAGGGGAGCGGCGAAAATGTCTTCCTCGTGCGCGATGGCGTCCTCTACACGCCGGAGCTCACCTCCGCGCTGGACGGCATTACCCGACGCACCATCATGACCTTGGCCGACCAGATCGGCCTGCAGGTGGTGAGCAAGCGGATTACCCGCGACGAGGTCTATATCGCCGACGAGGCCTTCTTTACCGGCACCGCGGCCGAGGTGACCCCGATTCGCTTAGTCGATGGCCGCGAGATCGGTTCGGGGACGCGCGGCCCAATCACCGAGCGGCTGCAATCCATGTATTTCGACGTCGTTCAGGGCAATAGCGAAAGCCATGCCGACTGGTTGACCTACCTTTGACGCCAGCCTGTTGAGAGAGCAAGAACCGATGGAAGAGCAAATCGTCGATCCCGCAATGGATACGGCTGGTGTAAAACCACCGCCGCCGGATACTGAAGCGCGGCTAGTCCGTCTAAAAGACCTGCCTTTGAGCTGCCCTCGACCCGAGGATGAGGTTTGGAATATGCACCCTCGGGTCTATCTGCCGATTGATGAAGAGCCGAACGGCGAGCTGACCTGCCCTTATTGCGGGACCCGCTACCGGTTGCAGCGGGACTGATGCCCAGTCAGCGCAGGGCCTTTATGCCAGCTGCTTGCCGATGAGATGGGCCGTAATGGCCACCAGCGTGCAGAGTGTGATACCCCAGAGCGTATCGACGAGCACGACCTTCATCGGCCAGTCTGGCAATGTTGCGCGATTCGTCAGCTCATAGGTGGAATAGGTAAAGAAGCCAAAGCCGGCCGCCCATAGGGCGGTCTTGCGCAGTGAATCCGCTGCCAACCCCGGGGCAACCGCGAATAGCAGAATTCCGCTGATGTAGATCAAGTAGAAGATGATTGCCGCTGGCCAGTCCACTCGACCGGAGAGCAAATGGCCGAGATTGCTGCGATAGAAGTCGCGCGCAACAACCCCGAGCCAGAGCATGTCGATGAGAAAGAACACTGGTACCGTCAGCAGGTAGAGTTTCAGATAGAACAGCACAGCAGATTGACCTCAGGGCGGATGCAAGAGTCGGTAAGCAATAATGTGAATTGGGCCTCATAACGGACCTGTTCATCCGGTTTTCAGCTTGACTTTTCCTTGTTTGAGTTTAGATTGAACCGGGTGACCATAAACCTGCTGCTGGAACCGCGTATCTGGCAGCATCAATAGCGCCACCAATAGGCTTGATCAGCATCGCGGCCATCGCATCGCTTGCGGCGAACAGCCAGCGCGATGTGGCGGCCGATTAGCTGCGCTCAGCGCCTTTTTCTGGCGACCGAGAGCCTGGTAGCCTGACCGCTAACTGGCATCATCAGCAGGGTTACGAGCTGCCCAGCGAGCGCAATGCGCCCACTGGGTGACATGTTTATCATTTATACGCCCCGGAGGGGATTAGTGGAATATCAACATCTTTCGGCAGAAGAGCTGAAGAATCAGATCGAACAGACCAAGCAGCGTGAGGCCGAGCTGCAGAAGGCGCTCAACCAGCGCTGGCAGGCGGAAAAGACGGAGATAGCCCAGGAGATTAAAGGCCTCATCGAGGCGCGTGGTCATGATGTTGAAGACATTGTTAGCCATCTTGTGCCACCGGCCAAGCGCCGCCGCAGCATGGGGGGCAGCGGAGCTAAGCGGCCAGGTAGTGGCAATTACACGCGTTATGTGGACCCGGAAAACCCGAACAACGTCTACTCTCGCGGCGTACTACCTCGCTGGATGAAGGAGAAGATGGCTGCAGTGGGTCTGGATTCGGGCAACAAAGAGGATCGCGAGACGTTCAAGGCGAATTATCTGCAGCCCCTGCAGGAATAGGCCCTAGGTAAGTCATTGTGGTCAGGCGCCTGCCTGTCTGCCTAGGCGTATGCCGAGTGGGGTAGGGATACCCCGGTACGCGCGGGCAAGGCCGCGATCGTGCGGTCGGCTAAGATATCGACCAACCCAGGGTCATCTCCAACGAGTCGCGAGATACAGATCTCCAGTCCGGGGAATTGCACCTGCGCTTGCTGGCAGATCGACACCACATCGCCATTCTTCCCGGCATGGCGCCCCGGGCCAATGAACTGCATCCCAACCACCACCTGAGCCTGCGGTTCAGAGCGGCCAATGGCTGCTAGGGCCTCTTCAAGCAAGGCGCCATTAAAGGCGTATTCTGCCCCAGGCCGCCGCTCCATCGCTGCCTCGCCGATGCGATAATCGCCGTTTGCTAAGGTCTCGAGTTCAGTAGCCAGCCAGCGGCGCACCGCGGTCACCGCTGGAATCGGCGAGCCATGATCGACCAGAAGGGCCTGCGGCGACATTCGATTCCTGGCTTGTCCGCTGAGGTCGTTCATCGCCGCACGAATGCTGCGGTTCAGGATTGCAGCAAGCCGGGGCTCTCCGGCTGGCAATGGACAGAGTTCATCAGCAATCTGGACCTGCACCCTTGCTCCGGCCTGATTCACCTGCGCTACCGTTTCTGGGATCAGTTTGGTCAAGGCCTTGCTCGGTCCAAAAAGCAGGGGCACCGCGAGAAACTCTGTCTGACCTTCGGCAGCCATTCGTGCTAGGTAAGGCTCCAAGGTGTCTGCAGGGCGGCCACCGAGTGTCTCTGCGGATACCTTTGATGAATGCTGAAGAGAGACAGGGTGAATGGGCAGACCAAGCCGGTCTCCGAGTTCAGCGCTCAATCTGCGCAGCGCGAGCGTTGCGTCAGCGCGGCGCGAGCCATTGTCGACGAGCATGATTGTCGCCATTGGATGGTGTTCTCCTACATCGGCGTGGACTAACGGCAGCACGGGATTCTCCGCGAGCCTGAAAGGTCGCGGCGCCGGTGGCGCTCTTCAACCTAGACACCGAAGTTGAATGGCCTCCATGGGCGCGTGGCGGCCTACACCCAACGGGTCAGGTTCGAGACTCGACGACATCCAAGTTTTTGTAAGTTCTACGCAGCGCTCAACTGCCGTTGCGAGGTTGAACAGCTAGGGCGCGCGGATGGCGTCGAGACTGATCACCGGCTCATCGCCGACGACCTCTGCGGTGTGGATGACGTGCTTGGGCACTACGACAAGGTCCCCGGCCTCCAGCACGGCCTCTTGGCCCTGCATGGTGACCCGGAAGAGACCGGATAACACGGCGTCGATCTTGTCCTCGGCATGATCGTGAGCGGGAAAGAACATTCGGGGCGAGTAGACATAACGGGTGACTTGATAACCACGCCGCTCAAGTTTGTGCCGCAGAGCGAGTTCGCTCAACGGGCCGTCGTCCTCAGAATGCCAATGTTCGATCTGCATGCGGTTTCCCCCAATCACGTACCGATGCGGTATAGCCGATACGATTAAGTGTAGTGTACGTAATCAGCCTTGATGAAGACGTTCTTGATGAAAACGTTGTGTTGTACAACGTCCTGCCGACGCAACCGCGAGGAGACCCGATGAAGGCGATACAGATGCGTGAGCCCGGCGCGCCGGATGTGTTGACGCTGATCGAGCTGCCGGAGCCCGAGATCCGATCCGCAACCGATGTCCTGGTCCGCCTCGAGGCGGCTGGGGTCAATCCAGTCGATACCAAGATCCGGGCTCGCGGCACCCTCGTGCCCGAGACCCTGACTGCGGTGCTGGGCTGTGATGGCGCCGGTGTCGTCGAGGCGGTTGGCGAGGGCGTGACCCGCTTTCACCCTGGCGATGCAGTCTGGTTTTGTCAGGGTGGCCTGGGCGGTCCACATGGCAATTATGCCGAATACATCGTCGTCGACGAGCGTGTCGCTCAGCCCAAGCCGGCCTCATTGGATTTCGTCCAGGCTGCTGCCGCGCCCCTGGTCCTGATCACGGCCTGGGAGGCGCTCTACGACCGCGCTGGTCTGCGCGAGGGGCAGCGTACCCTCATCCATGCCGGTGCCGGCGGTGTTGGCCACGTCGCGATCCAGCTCGCGCGCCTTGCAGGAGCGCGAGTCGCAACCACGATCAGCAGTGCGGAAAAGGCGCGCTTTGCGCAGGATCTTGGCGCCGAGTACAGCATCAACTACCGGGAAGAGTCCCTCCGTGACGGCCTTGCTGACTGGACCGCAGGAAGCGGGGTTGAGGTCGCATTGGATACCGTTGGACCGGCGGTGTTCCGGGAGACGATTCCGCTGATGGCGGTCTACGGCGACCTGGTGACGATCCTCGATCCCGGCGCCGACCTGGATCTGAAAGAGGCGCGCAACCGCAACCTGCGCATCAGCCTTGAGCTGATGCTAACCCCGCAGCTCAAGGGCTTGACCGCGGCCCTGGATCATCAAGGCGAGATCCTGCGCCGCTGCGGGGAGTTGTTCGATGCCGGCAAGCTGCGTGTGGAGGTGGCCGAGAGCTTTCCGCTCGAGCAGGCGGCTGCAGCTCATCGCCGGCTCGAGGCCGGCGGGATGGTTGGCAAGCTTGTGCTGCGCATGCGCTGAGCTTGGCGATGCCTGATTCATTCGTGCAAGAGACAGCCGTACCAGAGCAGCCGCTCCCCTTGCTGCGACCGCCGAAGTCCCTGCTGCGTCAGGTCGGTCGAGCGATCGCGGACTTTGGCATGATTCGCGACGGCGACCGCATCCTGCTCGCGGTATCTGGCGGGAAGGATTCGCTGTCGTTGCTCGAGGTGCTGCGGCATCTCAGCAGCTATGCGCCGGTGCGGTTCAAACTCGCCGTGCTGACCATCGACCCCGAGGTGCCGGGCTTTGACCCTGCATCGCTGACCCAGTGGTACGCGCAGCGCGGTTTGCCCTGGCACTATGAGCGACAGCCCATCATGGAGCAGGCACGCGAGCACATGGATGGTGACTCGTTTTGCGCCTACTGCGCGCGAATGAAGCGCGGGATTATGTATCGATTCTGCCGTGAGCACGGCTACAACGTACTTGCCCTCGGGCAGCATCTCGACGATCTCGCCGAAAGCCTGCTGATGTCGATGTTCCATGGTGGTCAGCTCCGCACGATGAAGGCGCATTACCGCAATGATGCCGGCGACCTGCGGATCATTCGGCCCTTGGTCTACTGCCGCGAGCGGCAGATG
Source organism: uncultured Halochromatium sp. (assembly GCA_964516305.1). GTDB lineage: Bacteria > Pseudomonadota > Gammaproteobacteria > Chromatiales > Chromatiaceae > Lamprobacter. The sequence goes on from CAZEZH010000012.1 coordinate 36,502, forward strand.
CACGACTTCGCCAGCAGCGCCGGTTTGCCGGTGGTGCCTGATAGCTGCCCGGCCTGCTTCCAGATGCCGACCCGCCGTGAGCATATGAAGGCCCTTTTAGCGCGGGAAGAGGCCGAGCATCCGCAGCTGTTCGCCAACCTGTTGCATGCCATGCGTCCGCTGCTGCGCGAGGGTCCGATCGATTGAGCCTTTTGGCTCCAGAAATCAGCGGTCAGACGCAAAAAAACCGAAATTTCGACTAGGCTTAGCGCAATGAGACCGTGACGCTGCAGGTCGAATTCGGGCGCCCCGGTCTCCAGGTTGGTCAGTCGGCCGCTATGGCCCGGAGGCCCTTGCATGATTTCCGCCGAGCGCTGCGCAACGCCGATCTCTCAGCCGCCCTGGTTAGGGGTTGCTGAGGAGTGCATGGTCTTCGCGCTCTGTGCTCAGACCTATGCTGTCGCGGCTGAGCGCCTGCGTACCTGCTTATCCTTGCCGCGTCTGACCGCCCTCGATGACACCCCGGCCTATCTGGTCGGCGCCTTTGATCTGCGCGGTGAACTGGCGCCCGTGGTGAGCCCGGCCGTGCTCGGCGGATCAGCGCTGCAGCCGGCTGCGAGTGGCGATCTGCTGATCGTGGTCGATGCCGGTGGTCACCCGCTGGCCTTGCATGCGGATACCATGCTCGGGATCGAGCCGCTCCGTGCTCCGCCCAGCGGGCAGCGCTCAAGCTCGATTGGACCCATGCACATTAGCTTGAGTGGCGGGCGGGCGCGCTATATCGACCCGTCCCGAATTGAGCTGGTTGCCGACCTTGGCAATGGCAATGGCAGTGGGGGTGAGCAGTCGGCGGACGAGCGCTTGTCGAGTTTTGAACGAGAACTCGATGCCGCTGCTCTTACCCTATTGGAGACGCGTGCCGAGCGTTATCGGGGCTTGGTGCGGGTTGGCTACAGTCGCCGCGCATGGGGTTAGGCGAGTGCTTGGTGGCATCCCATTGTCTACTTCCCCTTTGTTGCAGGGCAGTGGCGGCCAAGTCGGGAAGTCGTTGATTGTCAGCGTATTCGCCTCGGCTATTCGCTGCGCCAGCGCTCCAGGATCGCTAGGCAGCGCCGGTTGAGATCCCGTGCCCGCTCGGCGCTGTCTGCCTCGGTGTAGGCGCGCAACTCTGGCGCATTGCCCGAAGGGCGCAGGTGCAAGATATCTCCGGAGGCCAGGGTCATGCGGATGCCGTCGGTCTCATCGACCTCGGCCACGGGTCCAAACTCGGCGGCGAAGACGCCATCCAATGCGGCGCGGTTGGCGGCTCGATCGCCGGTTTTGAACGCAGCGAAGCGTTGCTCGCTCAGTGCGGTCGGGAAGTCCTGGAGTCGATCGCTATCGGTGAAGCGCTGCGGCAATGACCGGGCCAGCGCCGATAACGGCTGCTGACTGGCGCGCGCGGCGCCGATCAGCGTGACCGCAACGAGCACCGCATCCCGAGTTGGTAGCGCCGGTAAGACGCGGCCGTCACGCTCGATGTCGGAGTCGGTCAGAAAACCGCCGTTTGCCTCATAGCCGACCACCGGGGTGATGCCTCGCGCAGAGAGTGCCTGCATGCCGGTGATCACATAGGGTGAGCCGATGCGGGTGCGCAGCGTCTCGCGGAACCAGCCGCTGGTCTCGAGCGCGGTGTTGGAACTGATCGGCGTCACTACCGCGGCGGCGCCCAAGGCCCGCGCGCAGAGGATGCCGGCGATGTCACCGCGCAGCCATTCGCCGTGCTCATCGCCTACGAGCGGCCGGTCGCCGTCACCATCGGTTGAGACCAGTGCGCCGAAACGCCCATCCGCGGTCCAGTCACGGGCGAGGGCAACATCCTCGGCACGGATCGCCTCGGTGTCGACCGGGAGAAAGGTCTCCGAGAAACCGAGGCGCTCAACCTCAGCGCCAAGTCCGGTGAGCACACGAAACAGTGCGTCACGGGCAACGCTGGAATGCTCGTAGAGACCGACGCGCTGCCCGGCCAGCCAGTCTGCCGGGAAGAAATCGAGATAGCGCGCGATGTAATGCTCGAGAGCAGCGGGGTCCTCGGACGGCAGGTTGCTGTGGCTCGCATCGGTAAAGTTGCCAGCGGCGTCGAAGAGTCCATCTGGCAAGTGGATAGGCTGCGTGCGAATCCCATCCTCATCCTGCTTCAGGATCTCGCCGCTCGGCAGATTAAACTTGATGCCGTTGCGGTCGTCGGGGATGTGGCTCCCCGTCACCATCATCGTTGGCCAGCCCTTGGCGATCCCATAGGCCGCCAGGGCCGGTGTCGGAATACGCCCAAGGTATTCGGGTCTGCAGCCAGTGTCGGTGACCGCCTTGGCACAGGCGCCAAGGATGCGCGGCGTGCTCGCGCGGAAATCGCCGGCGAGTCCGACCGTGGCGCCAGCCGTTAGCACTCCCGTGCCGAGCAAGTAGCGCATGAAGCCTTGCGCGTAAGCATAACAGACCAGGTCGGTCATATCTTCGACCCGTCCACGTGCGCCGCTTGTTCCGAACTTGACACCGGTTTCGGTCATCAGGTCGCCGATCTGCATGCTGTGCTCTCCTGCTTTTCAGTCGCCTCGAATCCGTTCATTCTATACGCTCTCGAGCGATTGTCTCGGGTCTCTCGAGCGAGGCGCTAGGCACCTGACGTTGCTTTCTCGCCCTCGGCAACCGTGCTATCGTCGCCGCGTCCTTCTGTCCATAGAGCAAAGTACGATGAGGAGTTCCACCACGATGTCACAAAAACACCCCTTCCTGTCGACTGTATCTGCCATTGCCCTGACCTTGAGCCTTGGGACGGCTGCCCTTGCTCAGGAAGCTGCGGCCCCGGCCGCGCCAGCTGCTGCGAGTGCGGCACCCCAGCAGCCCTCGGAGCAGGCGCCACAGCAGACTGCAGCCCAGGCGCCAGAACAGGCCTCAGGTGAGGCGCCGGCAAAGTCGGAGATGTCATCGGCCGAGTCGATGGAAGCGATGCGCGCCGAGATGCAAAAGCGTTACGAGAAGGCGATGGAAGAGCGGGCTAAGCGCATTGAGGACATGCGCGCGCAGGCAGAACAGCGTCGCAAAGAGATGCTGGAGCGCTATGAGGCCTATCGCGGGACCATCGAGGCCATGAGCGATGAGCAGAAAGAGGCCATTGCTGCGCTCTTCGGCAGTGCTGCCCAGCCCGAGAGGCCGCCGATGGGCCCTGGTCCTGGCTTCCGTCCTCAGCCGCACGGTGGGTACGGTTATGGCCCCGGTCATCCAGGCCGTGGCTACCACGGCATGCACCCGAACTGCCAAGAGATGGGAGCAGACTGTGCCCGCATGCATCGCATGCCGCCGATGATGCGTGAGATGCCTCAGATGCCAAACATGCCGGAGATGCCACCAACGCCTGAACGTCCTGCGATGCCAGAGATGCCAGCAGCACCAAGCGTTGGCCCGGCCGCATCCTCGAACTGATCGGGCAGCCGGCTGGCGTTGTGCTAGTCGGCGTTCTGGAGCCCCCTCCGGGCTCCACCCGGCCCACGGCGATTCGGGCACCGCACCCACCGTCGGCCGCTTCCCTCACCCTGTGCAGAGACTGGTATGACGCTAATTCGCAACCTGCTCGCGGTGATTGGTGGCCTGACCCTGATTGTGCTGCTCGGGGCAGCGATCTGGCTCGGGCCACGTCTCGCTCAGTTTGATCCGGACTTTGTGCCGACCTATTCCAGCTTCGCCTCAAGACTGCTCGAGACCGGTGATCCAGGTGTCGCCATGATGTGGTCGGTGCCGGTAGAAGAGGGGCTCAGTGCTGATGAAGTGGTCGATTCGTTGAAGAGTCTCGCGACCACGAACAATCTGCTCTACGTTGGCGAATCACCCTTCTATCAGCAGGTCGAGGCAGTGACGGGCGAGGATTATCGCTACGTCAACTTTCTCTCCTTCTGTGATGCGCAGATTGGCAAGATGATGCTGGAGTATCGCAATCACTACAGCGGTTTCATGCCCTGTCGCATAGCGGTAGTCGAGGACCCTGACGGAAAGCTCTGGCTCTTCTCAATGAACCTGGATCTAATGATCCACGGCGGTCAGGAACTGCCCGAGGAGCTGAAACAGGCGGCCATCAGCGTCCGCGGTACCTTGCTTGAGATGATGAAGGGCGCCGCGGCTGGCGAATTCTGAGTTGCTGCGTGTTACACCGCATCGTTCGGCAGCGCCAGCCATGCTGAGAGCTGGTCTTGGGCCTGGTTAAGCCCGAGTCGGGTACTGGCCGAAAAGGCGAGCGTCGCAACCGGTACTGGTGCCTTCGCCATCGCCTTGCGGACCTGAGCAAGACTGTTTGCGACCGCCCCGCGCTTGAGCTTGTCCGCCTTGGTGAGCAGTAGCAGCAGCGGTAACTCGGCCGCGATGCCCCAGTCGATCATCTGTTGGTCGATGTCGGTTAGCGGATGGCGGATGTCCATGACCACTACCAGTCCCTTGAGCGACCCGCGACGTTCTAGGTAACGCTCCATCAGCTGTTGCCACCGGTGCTTGATCGAGAGTGAGACCTTGGCAAAGCCATAGCCGGGCAGGTCCACCAGGCGACGCTCGTCGTCGAGGCGAAAGAAGATGAGTTGCTGTGTGCGTCCCGGCGTCTTGCTGGTACGCGCCAGCCCTCGTTGATGGCAGATGGCGTTGATGGCGCTTGATTTGCCCGCGTTTGAGCGGCCTGCGAAGGCCACCTCGTAGCCGCTGTCCTCGGGCGCTGCCGCTAGCTCTGGGGCCGCACTGAGGAAGGCTGCGCGCTGGAACATCGGGTTGGTGATGGGCTCGCTCATCTGCCGCGTACCCAATGGCCACTGCGGCCGCCGCGCTTCTCGAGCAGGCCAACCCCGTCGATGACCATGCCCCGGTCGACGGCCTTGCACATATCGTAGATGGTCAGCAGCGCGACCTGCACCGCACAGAGGGCCTCCATCTCAACGCCGGTCCGGCCGCGTGTGGCCACCGTTGCGCGGCAGATCACGGCGGCTTCCGCGCCAGCGCCCGCACCGTTCTTGGCCGCCTGCTTAGGGTTGTGATCCTCCTGTGCTCTCGCCTGGAGAATCTCGAAGCTGCAATCGACCTTGGTCAGCGCTAGTGGATGGCAAAGCGGAACCAGATCCGCTGTGCGCTTGGCGCCCATGATGGCGGCGATACGTGCGATGCCGAGCACGTCGCCCTTGGCGTGCCCGCCTTGCTCGATCAGGCGCAGCGTCTCGGGCTGCATCCGGATGCAGCCTTCGGCTTGGGCAACGCGCTCGGTCTCGGGCTTGGCGCCGACATCGACCATCTGTGCTTCGCCCGCGCGGTTGAAATGCGTTAACTCGTTCACGTCGCCTCGACGGCTATGGCTGAAAACGTCGAAACCATAGCACGTAGAGCAAAGCGTCGGCGCTGATCGGGCGCTGCTCGACAAAAAGCAAAAGCCCGCGAGTGCGGGCTTAGGTACCATCATGAGATGGAGGCTGAGGTCGGAATCGAACCGGCGTACACGGCTTTGCAGGCCGCTGCATAACCACTCTGC
>CAZEZH010000013.1:0-40601 GCA_964516305.1 uncultured Halochromatium sp.
CTCGGGCAGGCTCGCAATCAGGCGATCGGTCTGTTGCAGCAGCTGCTGTGCCTTGCCGATCGAGAGCCCAGGCAGCGTCGTCGGCATGTACATCAGATCGCCCTCGTAGAGATCGGGCATGAACTCGGAGCCCAGCTCTGTGAGCGGGATCAGCGTGCTCGCCAGCACCAGCAGTGCCACCAGGAGGGTCGATTTTGGCCAGCGCAGCACCGCACGCAGCAGCGGCCGATAGAGCCAAATGAGCACACGGTTGAGTGGATTACGCATCTCGTTCGGGATACGCCCGCGCACCAGATAGCCCATCAGCACCGGCACCAGGGTCACCGCCAAACCGGCCGCTGCCGCCATCGCATAGGTCTTAGTGAACGCCAGCGGCGCAAATAACCGCCCCTCCTGCGCCTGCAGCGTAAACACCGGCAGAAAGCTCAGCGTGATGATCAGCAGCGAGAAAAACAGGGCCGGACCGACCTCACTCGCCGCCTCGCCAATCACCTGCCAATGTTGCTCACCGCGCGGACGCTCGCCGTGCTCCGTCTCATAGCGTTCCAGATGCTTGTGCGCGTTCTCGATCATCACGATCGCCGCATCCACCATCGCCCCGATCGCGATGGCGATGCCGCCGAGCGACATGATGTTGGCGTTGATACCCTGCATCTGCATGATGATGAATGCAGTCAGGATGCCCAGTGGCAGACTGATGATGACTACCAGCGATGAGCGCAGGTGCAGCAGGAAGGCCAGGCAGACCAACGCGACGACGATGAATTCCTCGATCAGCTTGATCTGCAGATTATCGACCGCGGCCAGGATCAGCTCCGAGCGATCATAGGTCTCGACGATCTCAACCCCGTCCGGCAGACCGTCCTTCAGCTCGTCGAGCCGCGCCTTGACCGCATCAATGGTCGCCAGCGCGTTCTCGCCAGAGCGCATCACGATGATGCCGCCAGTGATCTCGCCCTCGCCATCCAGATCCGCGACCACCCGGCGCATCTCCGGGCCGATCTGCACCCGCGCGATATCGCGCAGCAGCACCGGCGTGCCATCCTCAGTGCTATCGACTGCGATCAGCTCGATATCCTCAAGCGAGGTCAGATAGCCGCGGGTGCGCACCATGTACTCGGCCTCGGCCAACTCCAGCACCGAGCCGCCGACCTCGCGATTGGCGTTCTGCACCGCTGCCATCACCCGCTGCAGCGGGATGCCATAGGCGCGCAGCCTCGAAGGATCGACGACGATCTGATACTGGCGCACCATGCCGCCGACCGTCGCCACCTCCGAGACACCCGGCACCGACTGCAGCTCGAACTTCAGGAACCAGTTCTGCAGGCTGGTCAGCTCCGCAAGATCGTGCTGGCCGGTCCGATCCACCAACGCATAGCTGTAGACCCAGCCAACCCCGGTCGCATCCGGCCCGATACGCGGCTCCACCCCCTCCGGCAATTCCGCCGCCGCCTGATTCAGATACTCCAACACCCGCGCCCGAGCCCAATACAGGTCGGTCCCGTCCTCGAAGATCACATAGACGAACGAATCGCCGAAGAAGCTGTAGCCGCGCACCACCTTCGCACCCGGCACCGACAGCATCGTCGTCGTAATCGGATAGGTCACCTGCTCCTCGACCACCCGCGGCGCCTGCCCCGGGAAGCGGGTCTTGATGATCACCTGCACATCCGATAGATCCGGGATCGCATCCAGCGGCGTCTGCTTAACCGCCACAATGCCCCAACCGGTCAGCATCACCGCCGCGATCAGCACGAGAAAACGATTGCGAATCGACCAGAGGATGACGGACTTCACAGCACAGCCCCCTGGGTCGCAGATGCCCGATCAGCCTGAACCAAGACCGCACTGACCGCAGCCACAGCTAGCGCCGCTGCTACCGCCAACGCAAAATCGCTCCTGAGCACCCCAAGGACTGGCGCAACAATGATCGAAGCACCTGTCGACCAGCTCAGCCCTTCTCGAACGGGCATCGTTGGTGGGTTTGTGCCGCCTGTTTCAGAACCGTTGCCAATCAACACAGGCCCGCGCTCAAGTCGAATGCCAGTGCCACCATCGAGCACAACACCGTCCAACGCCGAAGCAACACCAACACCCACAAGGGGTGGCCGGGTAGCGCCCGGCGGGGGTGTGCGCAGCAAGGATGCTGCGCTCAAGCCTCCAAGGACGGATTCACGGCGTCCCCCGCCGGGCGCTACCCGGTCGCCCAGACCACCACACTCAAGGCCCTGCTCCCCCTGCATTGACGGCAACGCCAGTGCAAAACGGAAACCAAAGCGTCCAGAAACAACACCCGTCTCAGAAGCATCAATGGTGCGCATGCGACCCTCCCGCGGCCATACCGCCACCAGTATCGCCATCATCACCAGCACCCGAGCCGCTACCCTCTGACATCCGCCGAAAGCTAGCCTGCAGATTCGACTCCGAATCAATCAAGAACTGCCCAGAGACAACGATCTCATCGCCCTCATCAAGCCCAGACAGGATCTCAACCTCGTCGCCACGCTGCATCCCGGTCACCACATCGACCGGCTGGAAACGCCCATCCTCCAACACCGTCACCACACTCTCGCGCTCGCCAGTGGCGATCAGCGCCGCGGCCGGAATCTTCAGCACCTCGCGCTTCGGCCCACCATAGATCACCACATTGGCAAACATATTCGGCTTCAGCGCCAGATCCGGATTCTCGAACACCAACCGCACCCGCAACGTCCTCGATACCGGGTCCAGCTCCGGATACAGATAATCGACCTCACCTTCCCAGGTCCGCCCCGGCCGCGCCGGCACCCGCATCTCCGCCGACAACCCCTCAGCCAGCCAATCGATCTGATACTCATAGATGTCGACCATCACCCAGACCTGGCTCAGATCCGCGATGGTGAACATCTCGCTCGCCTCGGTCACATACATCCCATCGCGCGCCATCATCTGCGTGACAATGCCATCGATCGGCGCCCGGATCGGCACTCGATTGCGCGCCTCGCCATCGCGCTCGATCGCACTGATCACATCATCCGGCACATCCAACAGACGCAAGATATTCCGCGCCTTGTCCGCACTGACCCGGCGCCGATCGGCCGCATTGCGATCCTGCGCCAGCAAGAAATCCACCTGCGCGCTCAGGATCTCTGGCGCATAGAGCTCGGCGAGCTCCTGCCCAGCCCGCACCGGCTCACCCTCCGCACGCAGGCTCAGCGACTCGATCCAGCCCTGCGCACGCGGATGCACATGCGCCAATCGCGTTTCGTCGTAGGCAATACGACCGACGGTCTTGATGTACTTCCACAGCGTGCCACGCTCGACCGGCGCGGTACGCACCCCAAGCGTCTGCACGACGGCCGACGTCAAGGCCACCTCCGGATACTTACCGGTCATCGGGTCCATCATCTTCTTGACCAGATCCATGCCGCAGATCGGGCAAGTGCCCTCCTCATCGCGGATGATCTGCGGATGCATCGGGCAGACGTATTTCGGATCGAGGTGCTTCGCCGCGTGCTCCATCGGCGAATCATCGGCTGCTTCAGCGGCCGGCTCAGTCGGGGTCGGGGTCTCGGTTTCAGCGCCAAGCTCGGCACCACAACCAACCAGGCCCATCGACAGCGCCAGGGCTAGCAGGGACATACCAAAGGGACTACCGTACCGCGGACGGCAAGAGGGGATCATCGACATCGGGACTCTCCGGTCAGGCTGTACAGCCTTAGACCGCTCGGCTACCGAGCGGCATTCAGGCTGGATGGACGACGGCCACTTGGCACCGTCGTCGTTGCATTCAGCTTGGGACCGAGATCGGCGGCTTCGACCAGAGATCGACAGAGTAGCGATAAAAGTGAGGCTGACGCCCAGCTGTGGGCGTCGAATGCGCCAGCTCAGCCATCTGTAATGGTTGGGGAAGCAGCCCGAGCGCGCCAAAGAGACAGAGATCAAGCATGCATTTTTGACAGTCGCCAAGTGCGGCGTTGGCCGTGCCGTCCGAGTCGACGCTTGCGGTCAGCGCATCGGTTGGTGCCAAGAGGCTGCTCGAATGCGGGCAATGAACAAGAACGCGATCCTCAACACCATGACTGGCCCCCGAGGCCGCATCAGCCGTGTGACGGCAGCTGAGGGTCGACGCAGCAAAGACCTGCAGCTGAAACGTCAGCATGCAGAGGATCAGAACCGTCCGAGTGAGTCTCGACTTTTGGAGCATGTAGATTAGATGGACTCGGCTGAACCCGTTGACAACCCCAGCGCGTCAGGTGCCTCAGCACCAGACCAAACCCGACAACCGCACGCTAGTCGCCCATGTCTCACCGCGGTTGTGGCATGCTAACCGCAATCCACCAACCGACCCGCCCCTGCGCCCACCCGCGCGCGGCCCGTCTGCATCGACCAAAGCCAGGACCGAATGACGATTCCGAACCCGCTGCGATTGCCCCTAACCGGCCTAATCATGCTAACCGCCACCTTGACTCAAGGCTGCGGTCCCGGATCGTCCGATCCGGCCGCTGGCTTCGAGATGCCCCGCTTCGCCGACCCAGTGCTGGCCGAAGGGCGTTCGGTCTGGATGGGCACCTGCCGCGCCTGCCATCTGATGGGCGCTGCCGGCGCGCCAGCAGTGACAGACTATCCGAATTGGGAGCCGCGTATCGCCAAGGGCCTGCAGACGCTGTTCAAGAGCCCGATCCATGGCATCAAAGGCGACGACGGCAAATACAAGATGCCACCGCGCGGCGGCAATGAACGCCTGACCGATCGCCAGATCGAAGCCGCAGTCGAATACATGGTGGCCTCGGTCGAATCCCTGCATCAGCCAACGCAGCCAAATCACTAGCCGGGCTCAAGCGCCCCAGCAGCTTTCGCTGCGGTTACTGAGGCGGCTGAGCCAGACGGAGCAGGTCGCCAAGGCACTGTCGGCCGCTTCGCTTTGCCGCACGCAATTGCCGCATTAGGATGCCCGCAGTCAATAATGCATCGCCGGGTGCCGTATGCCGATCATAGGGCAGGATACCGAAAAAGCGGCAGAGCCCGTCGAGCGAATAGTCGTTGAGTTCGGCATCAGCACCGAAGGCGGCCTCATCCAGTAATCGCCCCATCAACTCGCCGGTGTCCAGGTGACGGTTGTGGAGCCGATCTTGACTGTGACGGGCGAGTGCTGCATCGACCATGCGCAGATCATGACCAATGTGGTGGCCCACAATGACCCCGTCGCCGAGATAGTCCAGCAGGGCCGCCAACGCATCAGGCTCATCAAGGGCATCGCGGGTCTCGTTGCGAGTGATACCGTGTACCAGCGTCGCCGCAGTATTGAAACGAACCCGCAGCAGGACCTCGAGCGTATCGCCAAGATCGATCTCTCCCTCGATCACGCCGACGGCGCCGATGCTGACGATGCGATGACGCTCCGGGTCCAGGCCAGTGGTCTCGCAATCGAGCACGCAGAAGCGGACCTGCTCCAACGGCGCCGCCTCCGACCAGGTTTCATCAAACGCTGCCCGATAGGCGTCAAGCCGCGTCTTCAGTGCCTTGTGATCGGTCATAGAGGATATCGGCCTGACGGCATCAGCGGCGCGGCACGCCATAGCGTTTGCCGGTATATTCCATCAGCTGCAAGACGGTCCGGAAACCGGACTTGAGCAGATTCTGCTCGAGCCGCGTCAGATTCGAGGGCTCCACCTGACTGCCATCGGAGTGCGCTGTCAGACCCGCACGGGTGCGGTAGAACAGCGCATTGCGAAACGCGGCGATGGCCTCGTCGACCAACGACTGCGCGGCCTCATCCTCAGGAGTCAATGCCTGCAGGCGCTCCAGCGTGCCGACCGGCTGTTCGATACCGGCATCGAGCGCCAATGCGCGTGCCAAATCAACCACCGGCTGCAAGGTTGCTCGCTGCAGGTCTAAGGTTTCGGTGTAACGACCGTCGTCATCGACGACCAGGCCGCGGAAGAAGGTTAGCGGTGGCAGGTTGGCCATCGAATCCGCGACCAACAAGGGCACGAAGCCGGCACCGCGGTCCTTTTCGCGATGGATATGCTGTTGCAGCCGCGAGACCAAGGTGCAGTCGCCATGGACCGGTCGCAGGTCAAAGAAAGAGGTTGCGCGGTAGACGCAGCTCTCGATCGGCTCCTGAATCCAGTGGCTGAAACCGATCTCCCACTCATTGATGGAGCGGCACGCGCTGGGGTGTCCGGAGACGATGCCTTTGGCCGTGCTGACGAAACCACAGGCAGACAGCGCCGCACTCACCCGCCGCCCGAGTTCGAGAAAATAACTGCGCGCGACTCGACGCTGGTCGGGCTCGGGCTCGTCATAGATCAGCCCATGGTCGAGATCATAGAGGGTGGTCAGCTCGCCGCGGCCAGCGGTCCCGAAGAATACCCAGCAGTGTTTGAGGTCCGGGATCTCGTGGCCTTCGGCAACCAAAGCGCCTTCTACCAAGACTACCACGCGCCGCAACACAGCGGCATAGAGCGCGGTCGCCATCGGCGCCAGCCACCGCATGGCTGCGGCATCGGTGAGCCCCCCGGCGATGAAAGTCTGCCCCTGATCCAGGAGGCGGGAAAGCTCATAGATACCACCGGCGCGGGACATGTCTTCAACGATCGCAAGCGGCGCGGCGGCCTCGATCCGCGTCAGATCACGTCTCGCCAGCACCGAGACCACCTGGCCCTGACCCGAGCCATCTTCGGTCAGCACCAGATGCTCGACCTGCAGCTCCAGCATCCGGGTCAGATAGGCACCCGCGGGCAAGCCAGCAGGCAGGGTACCGATGACCGGAGACATCAGTTGCGCTGCCGGCGCGTCGAGCGCAAGCTCGCCGCTCGCGACCCGGTCGCTGAGCGCCCGGGTCGCGATCAGCCCTCGGGGGGCCCCCTCAGAATCGACGATCACGGCCGCCGCGCCGGGCGGCTGATCGGCCAAGCTCGCAGCCACTGCGCGCACCGGTGTCTCGAGCCCACAGGTGACCGCCCAGGGTGGCTCCTCGACGCGCTTTGCCATCCAGTCGACCGGTCGACGACCCAGACGTCGCTCATCGGCCCGCGCTGGCCCGCCATCAAGCTCAGAGGGCGCAATGGCGACCGTAAAATAGGCCGCGAGAAAGTGGCTGGCACGCGAATGCCGCTTGATCTGCTCCCAGAGCAACGCCGCGGGCAGCGCATAGAGAATGACGTCGGTCTCGGTGCGCGCCGTGTAGGTATGCTCGGCGATGCCGAGATAGCGCCCGACGCCAAGCAGGTCGCCCTCACCGCGCACGTCGCGCAAGACCTCTTTGGCGCCGCTGTCGTCATAGTCGACTAGACGCACGACCCCTTGCTGGATCACGTAGACATAGGGTCGGCGCTTCTGACCACGCTCGAACACCAGCTCGCCGTCCTCGTGGAAAAGCACGCGACCGCCCGCAACCAGCTCGAGCAGTTCGGACTCATCCAGGTACTGGAATGGCGGATGACGCCGCAGGAAATCGGCGACGCGGTAAGCAATGCTGGCGGTCTTCACGGGTGGTCAGTCTTCACGGGCGGTCTTCTCGATCGGCATTATGTGGCTCGCTGGTCAGCAGGACCTCTGCACAGCCAAGGCGGCCACCAGGCGCGACCGCGAGGCAGCATACTAGCCGAACTGGGCCTGCCAGGTGCGGCCGCTCGCGCTTGCTAGCGCGATTCGGATGCGTGACGCCAGCCTGAAACCGCGCTGGGCCGCTCAACCCCCAGGCGAAGCGTGCCCCGACATAACCCCATCAGCATCGCTTGCGGTCGTCACCGCCTGCTCATCATCCGCCGCAACGGGTCCCGCCACAAGAACAGGGGAGGCATCGAGCTGCTCCACGCCCATGAGGGTGGTGATCCGCTGCAGCGATGAGATCAGTAGGCTTTGCTCCCACTCTTCGAGTGCTTGAAAACGCTGCACGAACGCCTCCTGCAACAGCGGCGGTGAGCGCGACATGATCGCAACCGCCTTCTCGGTGGCGCGCACCATGACCCGGCGCCGATCCTCACGGCTGCGGGCTCGCAGCACGAGATCCCGGCTCTCGAGCCGGTTCAGGATATCGGTTACCGTCGCCTGGCTCAGGCTGACACGCTTCGCCACGGTGCCAACAGACGCCTCGTCGAGACCCATGATCGCCTTCAGCACCAATGCCTGCGGCGCAGTCAGGCCGTGGCTTCGCTCTAGCTGCCGCGAGTGAAGCCCAACCGCACGGATAACCCTCCGCAGGGCGACCAACACGTCATCACACCGACTCTCCGCAGTCGTCATCGTCATCTATCCGCCAATATTTGGTCACAAAATAAATTTCAGAGACAATCGACCACCGATCGCTCACAATAAAAACATCAATATCAGTCGCTTAGCTTACAAGACTACAGGTACATATGGCAAAAACCCCAGCAACAACGTTTCAAAAGCTTCGTACACGATGTACCATACTCCTCTCCTCGCCGTTCTTCCGCACATCCTTAATGCAGCGAAGAACGGATGACCCTGCTCGCGACTGACCAACCTGTCACGCTGTGCCCCGTTTGCTAGCGAGGCCGATTCGGTGCGTCGCGCAGCCCATCACTAGGAAGCTAGACCATGCAGCAACAAACGACTCGACAAGATTACGGTGATAATCCGCTCGCCGTCCGTGACAGCGAAAAGTATCAAGAGGAATACATCGAGACCTTCGTTGACAAATGGGACGAGCTCATCGACTGGGACGGACGTGCCAACGCCGAAGGCCATTTCTTCATCGACCAGCTGCGTGAGCGCGGCGCCAAAAAGGTGCTCGACGTCGCCACCGGCACAGGATTCCACTCGGTCCAGCTGCTTGAGGCTGGATTTGAGGTCACCAGTGCCGACGGCAGCCCAGTGATGCTGGCCAAGGCCTTCGAAAACGCACGCCGCCGCGGTCACATCCTGCGCACCATCCATGCCGACTGGCGTTGGCTAAACCAGAGCGTCCACGACCTCTACGACGCCGTCATCTGTCTTGGCAACTCCTTTACGCACCTACACGAAGAGGTCGACCGCCGCAAGGCCTTGGCCGAGTTCTATGCCACCCTGCGGCATGATGGTGTCCTCATCCTGGATCAGCGTAATTATGACGCTCTGCTCGACCACCAGGTACAGCCGACTCATAACTTTTACTATTGCGGGGATAGCGTGCGCGCCGAGCCGGAGCATGTCGACGAATCGCTCGCTCGCTTCAAATACAGCTTTGGCGACGGCTCCTCCTACCATCTGAATATGTATCCCCTGCGCAAGCCCTATGTTCAGCGCTTGATGCACGAGGTCGGCTTCCAACGCGTCAACACCTTTGGTGACTTCCAAGAGACCTACCGCGAATCCGAGCCAGACTTCTTTATCCATCTCGCCGAGAAGGCTTACCTTGGAGGCGACGGATGAGTCAACAGTATTCAGACGCCGTTGAAACCGCTCGCGGGTATTACAACAGCGAGGACGCAGATAATTTCTATTTCCACGTCTGGGGTGGTGAAGACATTCACGTCGGGCTTTACGAGGATGCCAATGAGCCGATCGCGGCGGCCTCGGCACGCACCGTCGAGCGCATCGCCGATCGCATCGCCGGGCCGCTCTCGCGACCTGACGCTCGCGTCATCGACCTTGGTGCCGGCTATGGCGGCGCCGCCCGCCACCTGTCTAAGCGATTTGGCTGCCAGGTCATGGCCCTCAACCTGAGTGAAGCCGAGAATCAGCGTGACCGCGAGATGAACAAGGCCGCTGGCCTTGATCATCTGATCGAGGTCGTCGACGCGAGCTTCGAAGAGGTTCCTGCGCCCGATTCACACTTCAATGTCGCTTGGTCACAGGATGCAATCTTGCACTCAGGCCATCGAGACAAGGTCATGGACGAGGTCGATCGGGTCTTAAAGCCCGGTGGCGAACTGATCTTCACCGACCCCATGCAGGCCGACGATTGCCCAGAGGGCGTGTTGCAGCCGATCTTTGACCGCATCCATCTCTCGAGCCTAGGCTCGTTCGCGTTTTATCGTGCGCAGGCCAAACGGTTGGGCTGGGAAGAGGTTGAGGTGGTTGATCTCACGGAGAATCTGATCACGCACTACGCACGGGTTGCCGATACCCTGCGTGAGCAACGTGAGAGCCTCAAGGGTAAGGTCTCGGAAGACTACATCGAGCGCATGTTGGCCGGACTTGGCCATTGGGTCGAGGGTGGCCGCAATGGCTACCTGAGCTGGGGTATCATGCACTTCCGCAAGCCCGCCTGATCGTCATCAGGGGTCGAGCAAGTGCGGCAGAGCGCGCGGCGCGGCTTTGCGCACGCAAGTACGGCTGGCCGGCGTCATGCCGGCCGCCAGGCCGCAGTGGGTGCTGATCCGGATCTAGCTGGTGCTCGCCTCCAGCCCAGCGATAATCTTGTCACGAATGCTTTCCACGCCACCAACGCCCTCGACGCGAAGGTAGCGTGGCACATCCTCGCCGTCCTTTTCGGCCCAGGCCGAATAGTAGGCGATCAGCGGCTCGGTCTGGTCGTGATAGACCTTTAACCTCGCGCGCACCGTCTCTTCCTTGTCGTCATCGCGCTGCACCAGCGGCTCGCCGGTCTCGTCGTCCTTGCCGGCCTCTTTCGGCGGGTTGTATTCGATGTGATAGGTTCGTCCTGACTCTGGATGGACTCGCCGCCCAGCCATCCGCTTGATGATCTCCTCATCGGGCACGTCGATCTCGACCACCGCATCGAGTGGCACCCCAGCCTCCTTTAACGCGTCCGCTTGCGCCAAGGTGCGCGGAAAGCCATCGAACAGAAAGCCCTTCTCGCAGTCTGGCTCAGTGATCCGTTCCTTGACCATTCCCATGATGATCTCGTCGGAGACCAAGCCGCCCTCGTCCATAATCTTCTTGGCCGCCTGCCCGAGTTCAGTGCCGGCCTTGACATGGGAGCGCAACATATCTCCGGTCGAGATCTGCGGGATCTTGAAATGGTTCTTAATGAAGCCCGCCTGAGTGCCTTTTCCGGCACCAGGTCCGCCGAGCAGAATGACGCGCATGAACTCTTACCTCCGGTTGTGATGAATCGACAGTCTAGGCTGCCACAGCGACCCAGCCATGGCAATTGCGCTGCACAATGACGATAGTCAAGGCTGCCCGTCTTCAAGCAGCACCAGCGGAGATGAGCGGCGGGAACCAGGTCTGCGCGATCTCTTGGTGGAGATCAGCAATACCAAGCTGTAGCTCATCAACAAATTCATGCAAATCTTTCTGGCTGAAGCGCTCCGGCTCAGCCGCATCCAAGGTCCGCGCTAAGCGCCCATTGACCCGCAGGCAGGCCTCGTCGCGCGGCAGGCGTTCAAGACAGGTGCGACTATGATCGATACACCAGCGCAACGAGCGGGGAAACCTTTGGCTCTTGAAGATAAAGCCGAGCACCGGCCCACGCTGGACCCGGATCTGGGTGCTGCGACGGTACATCTGATAGGCGGTGAGGGATTTCAGCACACTGACCCATTGAATGTTGTCGTAAGGGCGCACCTCATCGGCATCCGGCAGGAGGGCTGCTGAGTGCACGTCGGCGATCCGTGTGGTCATATCCGCACGCTCAATGTAGCGACCCAAGCTCAAAAACTCGAAGCCCTGATCATGCAGCATAGTGCCATCCAACAGGCCATTGATCAGTTGACTGTGGGTGATCAGCCCACGCAGATAGGAGTGCCGGCCATTCTTGGTCAGTCCCTTCTGCAAGCCGTCACGTGCATAGAGTGTTAGCCCATTGATCTGCTCCCAGGCCTCGCGCGGCACAAAATCGCGAATGGTCCGGCAGTTTTCGCGCGCGGCCTCGAGCGCAGAGCGGATCGAGCCCGGGTGTTGCTCGTCGCCCAATAGAAAGCGCATCACCTGGCGCTCGCCATAGTCTTTGTAATGCTCCTCGAACAGCTCATTTGCCCCAGTAATATCGACCAGCGGCTTCCAGCCCGGCGCGACCCCTTTCGGCAGGTCGAGGAGCAGGTTAGCGTTCACGTTGACGATGCGGGCGGTGTTCTCGGCGCGCTCGATGTAGCGAGCGAGCCAGTAAAGGTTCTCGGCGACGCGGGATAGCATGGCGATTTCTGACTTCGCTGACGGGGAATACTCTGGGATCTAGAACCAGGGTTCTGCGGCATGGGCTCTGGGCTGGGCAGTACCAACGCGGTCAGCCAACGGCCGATTGCGATTGCGTTTGCGATTGCGTTTGCCGCTGGCCAGCCTGGCCTTGGACTTGCTCATAGGTCCCAGTGGCAACGTCCTCGGGCAGTATCCAGGTATCCTTGCTACCACCCCCTTGCGAGGAGTTGACCACCAGCGAGCCCTTGCGCAGCGCAACCCGAGTCAGCCCACCCATGGTCACCTGCTGGCGATCCGCAGAGAGGATGAAGGGTCGCAGGTCGACGTGGCGCGGTTCCAGTCTGTCCTTGATTACGGTTGGCACTGTGGAGAGCTTCAAGGTCGGCTGGGCGATATAGTTGCGCGGGTCCTTCTTGATCGCAATCGCCATCCGATCCCGCTCGGCCTGGCTCGAGGCCGGTCCAACCAACATGCCGTAGCCACCGGATTCATTGGCCGGTTTCACCACCAACTCGGCCATGTGCTCAAGCACGTACTGCAGCGCATCCGGTTCCATACAGCGATAGGTCGGCACATTGGGCACGATCGGCTCTTGGTCCAGATAGTACTTGATGATCTCAGGAACGAAGGCATAGACGACCTTATCGTCAGCAACGCCAGCGCCCGGGGCATTGGCCATTGCGACATTGCCCGCCTTCCAGGCCCGCATCAGGCCGGCGGCGCCAAGCGTTGAATCCTCGCGAAAGGCATCCGGGTCAAGAAACAGATCATCAACACGCCGGTAGATCACATCGACCCGCGCCGGGCCGTCGACGGTGCGCATATAGCAGCAATCGTCATCATCGACGAACAGATCACGCCCCTCAACCAGTTCAGCACCCATCTGCTGCGCCAGATAGGCATGCTCAAAATAGGCCGAGTTGTAGATGCCCGGGGTCAACACCACCACCTCGGGATACTCGGCCGGACGCGGCGAGAGCGAGGCCAGGGTATCGAACAGCTGCGACGGATAATCGTCCACCGGTAATGGCGCATAATGCTCAAACAGCTCTGGGAAGACACGCTTGGTGACCAGGCGATTCTCGAGCATGTAAGAGACACCGGAAGGAACCCGGAGATTGTCCTCCAGCACATAGAGGGTGCCATCGGCATCACGCACCAGGTCCGAGCCACAGATGTGGGCCCAGATCCCCAATGGCGGCTCGATGCCGACGCATTGGGGACGGAAGTTGGCCGACTTGGCCAGCACCTCCTTCGGAAAGACCTTGTCCTTGACGATGCGCTGATCGTGGTACAGATCATCGATGAACAGGTTCAACGCCTGCACTCGCTGCTTGAGCCCAAGTTCGACTCGGCGCCAATCCCGCTCAGGGATCACGCGTGGGATCACATCGAACGGCCAAGCGCGGTCGATCGCCCCACCCTCCTCTGAATAGACGGTAAAGGTGATGCCCATCTCCTTGATCGACACCTCGGCCGCCAACTGGCGGGCCATCAGCTCAGCACCGCCCAACGCCTGGATGTCAGCGGCCAATGCATCGACCTCTGGGCGCGGCTCACCGCGTGCCGCCAGAAGCTCATCGTAAAAACCATCGCACTCGTAGTCAGACCAATCAATCTCCATGGGCGCCGCCATCAACCTCGATACCGATTTGCGCCGGGTCGATGACCACGGCCGGGTCCCTAGATTGTTACCGCTTCCGCCGGCAGCGTCCAATCCTCATCATCTTGAGGGCCGCCAGCCAAGGCCGCGCCCGAGCTGTTGAGCGCTCGGGGCGGACTGAGATGCGAGATCCAGAAAAGCCTGAGACAGATTCAGGGCAGACTGATGCGTTTCATGATCCCGTCCTTCTGCTTCCAATGCTTGAGTCCAGCGCCGATATGGAGCAGCAAGATCGCCAGCAGCACCAAGCCGCCGATGCCATGCATCAGGAACAGCTGGTTTCCGAGTTCCTTATTGGCTGGATCAAGGCCAGGCTGCGACCAGCCGAAGAACTGGATCGGAAAACCGCTGATCGCGGTCGCAAGCCAGCCACCGATGGGCATGCCGATGAGCAGCAGGTAAAGCAGCAGATGGGTCGTCGTGCTGATCACCCGCTCGGTGCCAGTGAGCGGCGTCTGATACTCCGGCACCGGCGAGAACCGAAAGAGCAGCAAGCGCACCACCACCAGGAAGAACAGCAGGATGCCAAAGGTCTTGTGAGCCATATAGAAGGTATTGGTCAGTTCGTCCCCGAACAGACCGTTGACGCCTTCGTAGCCAAGCCACCAGAAGGTGAAGCCCATCAACAATAGCCCGAAGATCATCAGTGCGATCAACCAGTGCAGCAACCGTTGCACCAACGAGTAGCGTGTCTTTGCCATGAGGAGTTTCTCCTAGCCAATCAAAAAACCAGCCCATTAACGAACAAACACCGTGACAAACGCAAGGGCCTTTGCAGGTGAGTGGCGCAAGGCTCCGTCCAAAACCCAGCGGTGCCGCCAAGCTTCACGGCTGCCAGTTTCCGGCAAACGCCCCAACCCTTGAGACAACCTCCGACCACTCCAACAATAAGACCCCTCACGATGCAAGACCCTGATCACTCCTTGGAGCCCGTGCCGAGACCAACCCAACGCCAGGAGACGCTGCGCTATCTCAACTGGCTGTTCAATCCTTTCCAACGGCTCGACGTACCAGCCATCTACGATCTGCTCTCGACACGCGCGGCAACCGAGCGCGCGCTCTATCTGAACCTCGGCTTCTGGGAAGACGCGACAGATCTCGACAGCGCCAGCGAAGCCCTCGCCGATTTGCTGGCAGATACGGTTCAGCTTGCGCCCGGCGACCAGTTGCTGGATGTCGGCTACGGCTTTGCCGATCAAGACATCCGCTGGGCCGAAACCTATCAGCCGGCCCAGATCATCGGCCTCAATCTTACGCACTCGCAGGTAGAGATCGCGCGCCGCCGCGTCGCTGAGCGCGGCCTGAGCGACCAGATCGATCTGCGCCAAGGCTCGGCCACCGCGATGGACCTTGCCGATGAGTCGGTCAACAAGGTGATTGCACTGGAGTGCGCCTTTCACTTTCGCTCACGCGAGCAGTTCCTGCGCGAGGCGTTCCGCGTACTGCGCCCGGGCGGACGCATCGCCATCGCCGACATCGTGCCGCGACCTGCGCGCGGCAGCGCTTGGCAACGCTTCAAGCGCAAGGCCTCCTGGGCCTTGGTCGCCAGCAAGTTCTCGATTCCCTGGGACAATGCCTACCCCATCCCGACCTATCACGCGAAGCTGAAGTTGCGTGGCTACGAGCAGATTCGGGTCGCATCGATTAGGGACAAGGTCTATGCGCCGCTCCACCACTGGCTGCATTCGCACCGCGCCGCTCTGCGGCGGCTGCACCCTGCCGCACGCGTTGCGGCGAAGTTCGCACTGCGACGAGACCCGGAAACCGTCTATGCCGGGCTGGATTATGTACTCGCGACCGCGGTGAAGCCGATGAGAGTGGTGCGCTGAGCCAACGTATCATCAGGTGCGTCATCAAGGGCTTAGCGTTTCTTCAACAGCCCTTGTGGATAAGTCTGTGGGAAAGATAAGCACAAGCGTGCTAAGCGCCCGTGATTTCTACCCCGGCGACACATTGACGATTTTTTGACCAGGCATATAACGCATTGTTTTTATTGTATGAGCCGATGACGTCCTGGTCGCGTCCGAGCAGGGATCGATCGGCGACCAGCACCGGTGGCCGATGTGGACAACTGAGGTCGATAGAACCTCAAGCCGCCGGCTTGTCAACCATTTCTTGGATCAACCTCCGAAGCTCAGTTCAGGCACCGAAGGCCTCGACAGCAGCGGGCACAGAGCGCTGCAGGCTTGCGCGACCCGGTCAAACCGCTCAGGATAGCAGCGCCGCGCGGCAGAGCCTGAGATAGATCCAGCGCCCGTCGCGGGCCAACCTGTCTCCATCCGCCTTGTCGCTATCTGCAGGGAGTCACCAAGACCGGTATGACACCAGACGCGCTTCAACCCGTTCGCGATCACATCGCCTCGCGCATCATCGGCCAACAGCGCTTCGTCGACAGCATGCTGGTCTGCCTGCTCAGCGACGGCCATCTGCTGGTCGAGGGCATGCCCGGTCTAGCCAAGACCACCGCGGTGAAGGCCTTGGCCGAGTCGATCGAGGGCGATTTCCATCGCATCCAGTTCACGCCGGATCTGCTGCCTTCGGATCTGATCGGCACCGATATCTACCGTCACGAGAAGGGCGAGTTCGAGTTCCGCGAAGGGCCGCTGTTCCACAATGTCTTGCTCGCCGACGAGGTCAACCGCGCGCCGGCCAAGGTGCAGTCCGCCCTACTCGAGGCCATGGCCGAGCAGCAGATCACCGTCGGCCAACGCACCTACCCCCTGCCCGACCTGTTCATGGTCCTGGCAACCCAGAACCCGGTCGAGCAAGAAGGCACCTATCATCTGCCCGAGGCCCAGCTTGACCGTTTCCTGATGCAAGCGGTGGTTACCTATCCGACCCGCGATGAAGAACTGCGAATTCTCGAACTCGACGCCAGCGAACAGCAGCGCACCGAAGTGATCCCACCCAAGCGCCTGAGCCAGCAAGCGCTATTCGCGATGCGGCGTAAGGTCTCTGGGCTCTATCTCGACCCTAAGCTGCTCAGCTATATCGTCGATCTGGTCCAGGCGACGCGACAGCCAAAGCTCTACGACGACGCACTCGCACGTTGGTGCCGATTCGGCGCCTCGCCCCGTGCGAGTATCGCGCTGGCCCGGTGCGCGCGAGCCCGCGCCTGGCTCGATGGCGATGCGTTCGTCGCCCCGCATCACATCCAGCTGATCGCCCCCGAGGTGCTGCGTCATCGCCTGCTGCTGACCTTCGAGGCCGAGGCCGAGGGCATTACCACCGATGACTTCATCGAGCGGCTGCTGAACCTGGTCGCCATCCCTTGATGGCAGGCGGTCTCGGCACGTGAGTCTCTATCCTCGCCTCGACGACCTGCTCGAACTCAGACACCAGGCCCACACCCTTGGCGTCTCCTCGCATCACTTGGTCAACTCGACCTTTGCTGGTCTCTATGCATCGGTCTTTCGTGGCGCCGGCGTCAACTTCGAGGAGGTGCGCGAGTACCGCGAGGGCGACGACATCCGCTACATGGACTGGAAGGTCACCGCGCGCATCAACGAGCCGCACCTGAAGGTCTTTCGCGAAGAGCGCGAGCGCAGCGTCGTGCTCTGTGTCGATCGCGGCCCGCACATGGCCTTCGGCACCCGTGGCACCTTCAAGGGCGTGCAGGCGGCACGCGCGGTGGCGTTGATCGGCTGGGCCGCGAGTCGTTTGCAGGATCGCGTCGGCGGCATGGCCTTTGGCGACCCGCAGCAAGGCCTGCAGCACTTCCGCCCGGCACGCGGCCGGCGCGCGCTCTGGCAACTTCTGCGCACGCTCACCCTGCCCGGCTCCGCGTCGAGTGCCTCGATCGACTGCCTAGCCGGGGCGCTGAAGCGGGCTGCGCGCGGCCTGCCAACCGGCTCGCTGATCTTCGTCATCGCTGATCTCAATCGCGAGGCGCGCAACCTGGAATCAGTGCTCGGCAATCTGCGCCAGCGCAGCTCGGTGGTCTTGATCCCGGTCGATGATCCGGCGGACCGAGAGATCCCGGCCATGGGCCAGGTCAGTTTCAGTGGCACCGACGGCCGCCTGATCGAGATCGATACCGATGACATGCAAGCCCAAACCACATACCGTGAGGCCTGGGAGCAGCGCCGCCGCACCCTCACCGCCCTGGCCAATCGCTTGAATATTATCCTGATGCCGATTCACACCGAGCAAGACATCCATGCCAGCCTGATCAGCAGCCTAGAGCAACGAGCGCGGTCTCGCGCTGCCTGAGGTTCGACGCTTGAATCCTGATCTGCAGCCATTGCGCGACATCCACGATGCCCTAGGCAATCCTTGGTGGCCGCTGGCGCCTGGCTGGTGGCTGCTGCTTGCACTGGTTGCCGGCGTTGTGGCGCTCGTCTGGCACTTCAGACGAGTTCGTCGGGTTCTACCAGCGATTCCACTGCTCTACATCGGCGACTGGCGCTGGGACGCTCATCGCGAGCTGAAACGCCTGCGCCGCGCCCCGCGCCAGACATCACTGAAGTTACGGCTCGCTGAGCTGTCTGAGTTGCTCAAACGGGTCGCGATGGCGCGCTACGGACGTACCGCCTGCGCCGGGCTGCATGGCCAGGCTTGGCTCGACTGGCTCAGCGCGCATGATCCGGATGCCTTCGACTGGCAGCAACACGGCCAGCTGATCGTCAGCGCACCCTATGCGCCGGATATCGCGGAACCGGCGGCGGTGTCGGCGGTGGGTCTGGAAGTGGGACCCGTCGCTAAGAACGCCTCAAGATCTAGCCACGATCGCGGTCGAGACCTGCCTCCAGAGCAACCGATCGCAGACCGAGAAATCGCAGAGCAACAACTCGAGCAGCTGATCGCAGCCACCGAGCGCTGGATCACCGCCCCCCTCAAGGCGCCCAAGCGCGAAGCCGAGTCCACTCAAGGCCGGTCAGTCGAGCGCGAAGACAGCAAAAGCGGCACCGCGCTTGGCATGCTTACTAAGGCGTCTCGCCGGTTAACCAAGGCCTTTCGTCAGCGCAAACCGCCCGCAGAGACTGCCTGATGAACGCCTTCGAATTCGCCTGGCCCTGGTTTGGCCTGCTGCTACCGCTCCCCTTCCTATTGCCGTTTCTAATCAACCGATTCTGGCAGCACAAGACGGGCAGCGATGCTGAGACCGAGCCACACAGCCAAGGCCAGCGCATGACCCTGCTGCATCCCCAGCTCGAGGCGCTCGAGAGTGCCTATCACGCCCGGCGCCCAAGCCGTGACCTCGCGAGCGCGCTCAACCGCCTGCTGCTCTATCTGCTATGGACAGCCCTGGTGCTGGCTCTGATGCGCCCGCAGTGGCTGGTACCCCACACCGAGGTCAGCACCCCCGGCTATGACCTGATGCTGGCGGTTGATGCCTCGCACTCGATGGACGCGCTCGACTTCAGCGATCGCGGCCAGCAGGTGAACCGGATGCAGGTGGTCAAGGGCGTGATGGGACGCTTCATCGACGAGCGTGCTGGCGATCGCATCGGGCTGATCATCTTCGGTACCGAGGCCTTCGTCCTGTCGCCACTGACCATCGACCGCTACGCCGTCCACCAGTTGCTCGACGGCGTCGTACCAAGCATCGCCGGCGGCAGCACCGCGCTCGGCGATGCCATCGCACTCGGCGTCAAAAAGCTGCGTCAGCGCCCCGAGGGCTCGCGGGTGATGATCCTGATCGCCGATGGCGACAGCACCGCGGGCAGCTTCCAGCCACTGGAGGCGGCCGGACTCGCGCGCCTCGCCGGCATCCGCATCTACGTCATCGGGGTCGGCAGCAAGCAGGCGCGCATCCCAATCCTGCATCAGGGCAAGATCGAGTATTGGGACGACCTGACGATGGACGAGGAGACCCTGCGGCAGATCGCCGACATCACCGGCGGCGCCTATTTCCGCGCCACCAATACGGATGCGCTGCAAGAGATCTCCGATCGCGTCGGCGAGCTCGAAAAGACCGAATCCGAGACACGCACGGTGTTCCTGCCCGAGCCGCTCTATCGCTGGCCGCTTGGCGTCGGGCTGGTCGCGCTGCTCCTGCTCGGACTCTTCCCAGAGGGCCGTCGCCGGGCCCTACGGAGGGCAGCCGGTGCTTGAGACCAGCGTTCACTTCAGTCAACCAGCCTGGTTCTTAGGTCTGCTGGCACTGCCGCTGGTCGCGCTCTGGCTCTGGCGCAGTGCCGCGAAGGCGGCGCGCGGCCCGATCCATCGCTACGCCGATGCGCATCTGTTGCCCCATCTGTCTGGGGTCCGCGAACTCAAGCGCAGCGAGCGCTGGGGCCAATTCCTCAGCTGGTCCCTGCTCTGGCTGTTGTTGCTCACGGCGATGGCCGGCCCGCGTTGGGACTATGCATCGGTTCAGCTCTTTCATCCGGGCGACAATCTGCTGATCCTGTTCGACATCTCTGGCTCAATGGATGCCACCGACACGGCCCCGAGCCGGCTTGGCCGAGCACGCCAGGAGGTGCAGGATCTGATCTTGCAAAATCGGGAGCTGCGCCTCGGGCTGATCGCCTTTGCCTCGGTACCGCACGTGATCTCACCGGTGACCGAGGACAGCCGCGCGCTGCTGTTGGCGCTCCCCGCTTTGTCGACCGGGCTCACCCAGCTACCTGGCAGTCGACTGCAGGGCGCGCTCGATCGCGCGGAGCAGCTCCTCACCGCCCTGCCGGAGGACAGCGCCAAGGCGATGCTATTGATCTCAGATGGCGACTTCGACGAGCCTGGGCTCGTCGACCGCGTGAGCGCACTTGCTGAGCGCGGGATGCCGCTGCACGTGCTCGGCATCGGCACTGCGGAAGGCGCCGATGTCCCAGGCGATCGCGGACCTCTGCTGGCCCCGGACGGCACGCCGGTGCAAACCCAACTCGATGCTGATCAGTTGCAGGCACTGGCCACCGCCGGTGGTGGCCTGTTTCAACTGGCCGACTATCGCGACGACGACACCCGCGCCATCCTCAAGGTTGCCGCGCAGAGCCGGCTCCCGGCCAGTATCAGCAATGACCGTACGCGCGTTTGGCACGAGCGCTTTTATATCCCAGTCGCCCTCCTCCTGCTGCTCCTGCTGCCGCGTTTCCGCGATTGGCTTGGACCCAAGCGAAAGGCCAGTGGGGGCAGCGCAGGTAAAGCGCGTCACTTAGGCAGTCCAGGCAATCCAAACAGTCCAGGCAGCGCGGGCAGTAGCCAAGCAGGCGGGAGGCGAGCCTGATGCAACGGGCTCATTGCCACAACTGCAGCCGTGGGCGAGGGCTGCTCGGTCTAGCCAGGCTGAGTCTTTTCAGGCTCGGTCTAGTCTGGCTCAGCCTAATCTGGCTCGGTCTCACCAAGCTCGGTCGGTTGGAGAGCAACCGCCTAGGCTCGGCGTTCAGCGCTCTGCTGCTGATCCTAACGACCGCCACGCTTCCCAGCACCGCACAAGCGGGCTGGTTCCAGAACAGCGAGCAAGAGGCGATCGCTGCCTACGAGAACGGCGCCTATTCGAGCGCCGCAGCGACCTTTAGTGATCCGTTCCGACGCGGGGTCGCGCTCTATCGGGCGGGCCGCTATGCCGAGGCCGAGGCGGCCTTTGCCAAGCCGCAACGCTCAGCGACGGGCACCGAGGCCCAATACAACCTCGGCAATGCGCGTTTTGCGCAAGGCGACTATGCCGGCGCCATCAACGCCTACGAAAAGGTGCTCAGTGCCGAGCCGACGCATGACGATGCGGCGCACAATCTGGCACTTGCGCGCGCGCGCCTCGCACGCTTCGAACAAGAGGCCTTTGCCGAGGAGCAGCAGCTTGAGCTGGAACAAGATCCGGACACCGAACAGAGCGCAGAGGACGACGAGCCCCCAGACGCCAGCGATGACGACGGCGACCAGCAACAGCCGGCCGAAGAGTCCGAGCAACAAGCGTCCGAACAACAAGCATCCGAGCAGGATCAACCCCAAGAACAGTCTGAGCAGCAGGACGGGGAGCAAGGACAAGAACAAGAACAAGAAGGAGAGCCTGAGGACCAAGGCGAGCAAGAGCAGGACGAACAGCAACAGGGAGAGCAGCAGGGACAACAAACAGGCGGTGGCGAGCAACAAGGCGACACCCAGGACCAGGCCTCTGAGGCTACAACCGGCAATCAAGGCTCCGACGCTCAGCAGCGCGGCGAGAGCGGCGACGATGAACAGCAAGAGCCCGACCAAGACCAGGGTCAGCAGGATAACGAAACCGCGAGTGAGGAGTCCGGCAGCAACGAGCAACAGGTGGACGATCAGACCGGTGAGCAGGGCGACAACGCCAATGAGGACCGCAGCACCAGCGGCGATCCGCGGCAGGATCAGGCGGGCGCCAACGCATCGGCCGAGCAAGATCGCGAACAGCCTACTACTGACGCGGATGAAGCCTCGCCTGAAAATCGCGAGTCGGGAAATCAGGGAGATGAGGACGCTGCAGACCCGCGCGCGGATGGCGACGAGCCAGGCGATCGAGGCGCGCCCGCGGCCTCGGAAGACGACCCTGAGGAAGGCGATCAACCTCCAGGGCCAGACTCGAGTGAACGCGGCAAGCAAGCCAACACCGAGGGTGACAGCCCTGGGCAAGCGAGTGCGGAGCCGGATCTCAGTGCCGCGGACCAGACCGCAGAGTCAATCGATCGATTCGATCAGCAGGGTGCCCTGCCCTGGCAGACGTTGGACCCGGAGCAAGGCCTCAGCGATCGGCCATCACTCGACGGCGAAGCCGCACTCGGCCCAGGGATGGCAGTCATCGAGCAGCGTCTGCAGCAGGTCGAGGGTGATCCAACGCACTTGATGCGCAACCAATTCCGACTCGAGGAAGCGCGACGGCTGCGCGAGAGTGGTGGGCAGTTGCAGGAGGCTCGGCCATGGTAACCGCTAGGCTCGGATCAAGCCGCAGTCAGCGCGTGACGGTGAAGCAGCACAGGGATCGACTCGGCGAAATACCGCGGGGCCGGTGGATCGGTCTGCTCCTGCTCTCGGTCCTCGCCTCGGCGCTTGCCAGCATCGCCGCTGCGGGGGACCGAGATTTGCAGCCTCCGCCTTGGGAGCCACCTCGACTCGCGCAGCAGGCCTATCCGCAACAACCGGGCAACCCCTGGTCCTTTCGGCCGAGATCCCCGACCAATGCGCGCGGCGTTCCGCCCGCATCAACCTCTGGCCAGGCACCGCCTTCAGGCTACCCGCAGCCCGGAACCTGGCAACAGATGCCGCCGAAGTACCCAGGATCGGGCACATCGAACCCCTATCCTGGCGCCTATCCGGCTCAGCAGCCTGGCGGCTATCCTGGCAGTCCGAGCTATGGAACGTCTCGGCAAGGCTCGAGCCCAACCGTTAGGCCGTCGCTCGAAGTCAACCTACTCGAGACCCAAGCTTACGTGCAGCAGCCGGTGCTGGTGCAGCTCGACGTGGTCAGCTTTGGCAATCTAGCGACAGCCTCGCCGGAACTCGCTGGCTTCGATTCGATTTTGCTCGAGGAGGTCTCCGGACCCACCACCAGCGTCCGCAGCAGCGGCCGTGACCGGCAGATCGTCAACAGCTATGTGCTGGCGATGACCCCGCTGCGCGCCGGCTCCCTTGAGGTGGGACCGTTCGAGGTCTCTGGCACGCTTGCAGGTGGCGTCCCCTTCTCCGCCGAGGCGTCAACACACAGCCGACTCGAGGTGCGACCTGTGGTCGCCTCGGTACGACCCTGGCTCCCGTTGCGGGCGCTGCAGCTGACCCGCGAGCTTGACGAAAGCGCAGCCCTCGCCGAAGGCCAGCCCACCACCCTGACCTTGCGCATGCAGGCCACAGGCGGCACTGGCGCTCAGCTGCCCGACCTAGAGCCCATGCTCCAGTCGAACGACTTCCGCGCCTATCGCGAGCAGACCATCATCGACACTCGGCTCAGCGCCGATGGAACTGTGCTTGAAGGCATCCGCACCGAGATCTATACGCTGGTTCCTTACTCCGGCGGCCGTCTCCAGCTGCCCGAGCTTCGTATCAATTGGTGGAACCTAGAGACAGCCCGCCGGGAAAGCTCGAGCGTACCGATAAAGAACGTCTCGGTGGCAGGTGAATCCGGACCCTTCGGTTTCGGCCGGGGCTCGGGCTGGCTCGGTGACCGGGGTGGCAGCCGCACCAAAAGCGAGGTCGGCAGCAAGGGCGAGGGTTGGAGCTGGTTCTGGATTCCCGTCGGCAGCATCATGCTGCTGCTGATCGGCTATTGGGCCGGCGTTTGGTATCGAATAAAGAGGCCGGGGTCGTCTAATGCTGATGAACGAGCGGCGCGAGATCGGACTATATCCCGTGCACCGCTCAGTCAAAGAATGGCCGGCACCGGCACACGATTAGGCTCAAGGTTGGGCGCCGGGCTTCGGACCGGACTGAGGCGACTCGACCCACGAGCAGCCGCAGCAACAATCTGGCGGGGCCTGCAGACAGGCCTGCGAAAGCTGATGCCAGCAAGCATGCGCGTGTATCACTGCGCCATCGAGGCCGAACGAGCGAGCAGCGCTAGCGAGTGGGTGCTGAGATTTAAAAGCAGCGCCTGCCAGAGCCTACGCACCCCAAACCGAGAGCCACTGCCGCATCTGGCAGATCGTATCCTGAGGCTGCGCCCGGGGGCCGATGGAGCGCGTGTTCGCCGGCTGATCCAAGAACTCGACGATGCCCTCTACAATGGTGCCAAACTGGACATGCGACGCTGGAAGCGCGAGCTGCGCCGCGCGCTGCGGCCCGGCTGGGGCGCATTCCGCGGCCTGATCGGAGACCGTCTGCAACGCGCCCGGCTGCCTGCGCTCAATCCGAGTTCGAGCGGGCGTTAGCTCGCAACCTCATAATCGGTCTTGGAGCCGGTCAGATCCCAGGCGAAGGTGCAATCGAGGTGGGAGAGCACCGAGATCAGCCCGCTCTCACCGTCCTCGACCATCACTGCAATCGGCGCGCGCTTGCCAAACTGCTTATTGCCACGCCGGACCCACATATCCCGCATGTCTGGGTTACGTGGAAAAAAGGTATGCAAGGCCTCCTCGATGCGCAACAGATAGGAGACACGACGGTTGACCTCGGCCGTATCAGGAAACGGCTCTTCTTCACGGAAGCGTGAGATGTTGCGAGCTTTGACGCTGTCGGGTAGTTGCAGCAGGACCATCATATCGGCAGCTGACAGGTTCCAGCTCTCGAGCAGGTTCATAGTGCGCTGGGTCAGCATCAGACGTTCGTCATGGGACAGATCAGACATGGGTTGGAACCACCTTGAAGTTTTGCCGCAACGATGATTCTGCCCGCCGCGGTCTCTTAAATTCAATTGAACTTTCCACAGTGACGGCAAATACCCAGGTTGCAACCCGGAAAAGGCGAGTGACTCACTCGGAAGAGGTTGGCACCGACTCCGGCCAGGGCGACGGGCCACGCATCTGCTCGAAACGCGCGCCGAGGTCGATCAGCACAGACTCCGAATCCGCCACACCCAGAAATGAAAGACCAACCGGCAGCCCACGCGCGGTCTTTCCCATGGGCACGGTGATCTCCGGCAGACCCGAGACGGCCGCTAGGCCAAGCGGCAGATTCGGCGCGACTGCGTCGCAGTCATAACTGGTGTCATAGTCATCGAGCCGCGACGGTGCCGGGCAAAGTGTCGTTGGAAACGTCAGGGCATCAAGCTCATGCTCGGCGAACAGCGCCAGCAGCTCCGAGCGCAGCGCTGGCAACCGCATCGAAAGCACCTTGAGGTACTCGACGCTGGCAAGGCCCGGCGCCTCCGCGGCGCGTCTCAGTGCAACAAGCGCGGCAGGGTCAACAGGGGATTCAGAGCCGCGGATCAGTGGCGACTCGCTCATCCGCAGGAGCCCCGACAGATCGTTCGGCCGACCACCACCGACCTGCGCGAGATAAGCGTTGAGCTGATCCCGCAGCTCGGTCTCGCGCAGCAGCGTATTCCACTGCGGCCAGTCCTCTCTGAACCCTGCAGGAAGCTCGAGCGAGACGACCTCGGCGCCGTCGCGCTCGAGGCGCTGCAGGGCCCGCTCAAAGGCTTGGTCGACCGAGCGGTTACCGCCGGCCAAGGCCTCGAAGGCACCAAGCCGCAACCCGCTCGGCTGCTGCTTATCCGTATCAGTGTCAGTGCCAGTACCGTTGTCAGTACCCGTGCTATCCGACCTTAGGCTTCGCGCGGTCGCGTCTTCAGGGTCCTTACCCGTCATCAGGGCAAGCACCAAGGCCGCATCATCGACCGAGCGAGCCAAGGGGCCGACAGCGTCCAGCGACAATGGCGCAGGTAACCAACCGGCGATGCTCAGTGGGCCGCGCGTCGGGCGTATCGCCACCAGCCCGGTCTGCGCGGCGGCACTGCGCAGATCGCCTGCACCGTCACTACCAACCCCCACCGGCGCTAGCCCGGCTGCAACGGCGGCTCCCACGCCAGAGGCGACGCGAGCGAGATTGTAAGGGTTCAGGGTTCGACCACCAGCAGAGCTGTAGCCCGGTCGGCCGAGCGCCAAACCGAGTTCGCGTGTATTGCCCTTGGCGAACACCAGGGCTCCCGCCTCACGCAGCCCAGCAACCATTGAGGCATCGGCAAGGGGAAGATGGCCGCGCAGGGTCGCCGAGCCGACCGTTGTCGGCAGGCCTTGCACATCGATGGTATCGCCGACGACAACCGGAATACCCTGCAGCAGCCCACTCCCACCGCCACTAGTTCGATCTGACCCTGCAGCATCCGATCTCTGCGCTGCGGTGGAGTCCGCACGAGGATCAACAGAGACGAGGCTGTTTAGCCTTGGACCACTGGCGTCGAAGGCCTTGATACGCTCTAAGGAGCGGCGCAACAACTGTTCAGGCGAGAGCGAGCCATCCGCAATCGCCGCGCGCAGCGTGGCAAGGTCGGCGTCCGCATGCGGCAACTCCAGCCTGGTCTCTGGCTCTGGTCCGCCTGCTAACTCTGAGTCTGCCTGGGCTCGCTCTGCTGCTGCCGCTGCCCCTGCCTCTACCGCTGGCTGTGCGGCCACCGCAGGCCTTGGACATCCAAGCAAAGAGCCCGCTGTGAGCACCGCCAAGCATGGCAGCATCCACACAGCGGCGATCGCACGAGCCTTGATCACGGCGCAGGGTCTGCTAGCTTCCAAGACAGAACGCGCTGCAGAAACGCCCGCTCCTAAGCCCTGCGCTCGCGCCCTAGCCCAAGCCCAAGCACCCGCGGCTGCGCGCAGCGCGCCAACGATGGCCATTGAAGAGATCGCTCGGCAAACTGTCATCCATTCTCCCAGGTTAGAATCAGGGGTCATCACGATTTCAAGCCGCGAAGTATGCCGCAATGAGCCCGAGCGATTCGGCCGCATTCCAGCCGACGCAATCCCAAAACACCGGTTGGCAGTTCTGGATCGACCGTGGCGGCACCTTCACCGACATCGTCGGCCGCCGACCGGATGGTCGCCTGGTCACGCAGAAGCTGCTCTCCGAGAACCCTGAGGCCTATCCCGACGCCGCAATCCATGGCATTCGGCTGCTGCTCGATCTGGCACCAGAGGAGCCGCTGCCGAGCGAGGCGGTCGAAGCGGTGAAGATGGGCACCACAGTCGCCACCAACGCCCTGCTCGAACGCAAGGGCGACCGCGTGCTGCTGGTCGTGACACGCGGCTTCCGCGACGCACTGCGCATCGGCGATCAGACCCGCCCGCGGCTGTTCGAGCGCCAGATCAGCCTACCGGAGATGCTCTACGACTGCGTCGAAGAGGTCACCGAGCGCATCGGCGCCGATGGTAGCCTGATCACCCCGCTCGATCTCGATGAGCTGCGCCCGCGCCTGCAGCAGGCGCACCGCGACGGTATCCGCGCCGTCGCCGTCCTCTGCCTGCACGGCTACCGCTATCCAGCCCATGAGCAGCGCATCAAGGCCCTTGCGCAGGCGACCGGATTCACGCAGATCTCGACCAGCCACGAGACCAGCCCACTGATCAAGCTGATCAGTCGTGGCGACACCACCGTAGTCGATGCCTATCTCTCGCCCTTGCTGCGGCGCTATGTTGAACAGGTCGAACGCCTCCTTGGCAGCGGGGTCGGTGCGGTGCCCGGCGAGAAGGACAACGAGGGGCCCGGCAACATCGATGGCCCTCAAGAAGCCACCCATGCTCGGGTGACAGGGGCCTCGGACAAGGCGTTCTCGGCGGGCTCAACCGGCCAGCCACGTTTGCAGTTCATGCAATCGCATGGTGGGCTCACCGATGCGCACCTGTTCCAGGGAAAGGATGCGATTCTCTCCGGCCCTGCTGGCGGCATCGTCGGTGCAGTCGAGACCTCGTTCCAAGCCGGTTTCGATCAGCTGATCAGCTTCGATATGGGCGGCACCTCAACCGACGTCGCCCACTATGCCGGCACACTCGAGCGCACCCTCGAGACCCCAGTCGCCGGCGTACGGATGCGCGCGCCAATGATGCGGATCCACACCGTCGCCGCTGGCGGCGGCTCACTGTGCCGATTCGACGGCGCCCGCTATCGGGTCGGCCCAGAGAGCGCCGGCGCCAATCCGGGGCCGACCTGCTACCGGCGCGGCGGCCCGCTCACAGTGACTGACTGCAATCTGATGCTCGGCAAGCTGCAGCCGGCCTTCTTCCCGGCGGTGTTCGGCCCGCATCAGGATCAGCCGCTCGACCTAGATGCTGTGCAGGCCGCGTTCAGCGCACTGGCTGACGAGATTTCCACGGCAACCGGCGACGGCCCCAGCCCGGAGCAGGTCGCCGAGGGCTTCTTGCGCATCGCCGTCGAGAACATGGCCAATGCGATCAAGACCATCTCGGTGCAGCGCGGCTACGATGTGACCGATTACACCCTGGTCAGCTTCGGTGGCGCCGGCGGCCAACATGCCTGCGCGGTCGCCGACGCGCTGGGAATGTCACGGGTGCTGCTGCATCCGCTCGCCGGCGTGCTCTCGGCCTTCGGCATGGGGCTCGCCGATGTGCGGGCGCTGCGCGAGCGATCACTCGAGCAGCCGTTGGACGAGGCACTCAAGAACGGTGAACTCGTGGCGGCGCTCGCTGCCATCGCGGCCGAGGCCGAGCAGGAGCTGGGTGACCAGTCGATCCCGCCTGAGCGCATCGAGCTGCGCCGCCGACTGCATCTGCGTTATCAAGGCTCCGACACCACGCTTGAGGTGGACGTTGACAGCAGTAGCAACAAAGGCAGCGGCTGCGGTAGCGGCATCTGTAACAGTAGCGGCAACCGTGAACAGGAGCGAACCTTCACTGCCGAGAGCTGCACAGAACTCGCTGCAAGGATCACTCGCGCCTTCGAGGCCGCCTATCGCGCGCGCTTCGGCTTCTTGATGCCTGGCACACCCCTGATTGCGGCGAACGTCGCTGTCGAGGCCATCGGCAAGGCCGAAGGCTCCTCGGCAGCGGTGAAGGCATCAAAGGGGCCAGTGCCACCACCGAGCGCCACCATCTCGGTGTTCAGCAGCGGAGACTGGCATCCCTCCCCGCTGTTCGAGCGCGCCGCCCTGCACTCGGGCAATCGCATCACCGGCCCCGCGATCATCGTCGAGCAGACCGGCACCACCGTCGTCGAGCCCGGCTGGCAGGCCGAAGTGACCGATCTCAGCAATCTGCTGCTGCAACGCGTCGAGGCCCGCACCGATGCCCGCGCCATCGGCACCGACTGCGATCCGGTGATGCTCGAGGTCTTCAATAATCTCTTCATGTCGATCGCCGAGCAGATGGGCTATCGGCTGCAGAACACCGCCTTCTCGGTCAACATCAAGGAGCGGCTGGATTTCTCCTGCGCCCTGTTTGATCCGGATGGCGCCCTCATCGCCAATGCCCCGCACATCCCAGTGCATCTCGGTTCGATGGGCGAGAGTGTGCGCGCGGTGATCCGGCAGAACGCTGGCCACATGGCACCGGGCGATGTCTATGCGCTGAACGCGCCCTACAACGGCGGTACCCATCTGCCCGATGTCACCGTCATCACGCCGGTGTTCGATGCCGCTGGCGAACAGATCCTGTTCTATCTCGGCAGCCGTGGCCATCATGCCGACATCGGCGGCATCAGCCCCGGATCGATGCCGGCACGCTCGCGAAACGTCGACGAGGAAGGCGTGCTGATCGACAACCTCAAGCTGGTCGAGGGCGGCGTCTTCCAGCGCGAGGCGGTGATGGCGCTGCTCAGCGCCGGCCCCTATCCGACCCGTAATCCGGAGCAGAACCTTGCCGACCTGCAGGCGCAGATCGCGGCCAACGCCAAGGGTGTCGAAGAGCTGCTGAAGATGGTCGACCACTTCGGCCTTGCCACCGTGCAGGCCTACATGGGCCATGTCCAAGCCAATGCGGAAGCATCGGTGCGCCGCGTCATCGAGGTGCTGAAGCCGGGTCGCTTCCGTGTTGAAATGGACGACGGCGCCGTGATCGCGGTCGCCATCTCGATCGATCGCCAGCGGCGCCAGGCCCGCGTCGACTTCACCGGCACCAGCCCGCAACAGCCGAGCAACTTCAATGCACCGGCCGCCATCTGTCGCGCCGCCGTGCTCTATGTCTTCCGTACCCTGGTCGAAGACGCGATCCCGCTCAACGAGGGCTGCCTGAAGCCGATCGAGCTGATCATCCCGGAAGGCTCGATGCTCAACCCGAGCTATCCGGCTGCGGTGGTCGCCGGCAACGTCGAGACCAGCCAGGCCATCACCGACGCCCTCTATGGCGCCCTCGGCGTGCTCGCTGCGGCCCAGGGTACCATGAACAACACCAGCTTCGGCAACGCAGGCCACCAATACTACGAGACCGTCTGCGGCGGCTCCGGCGCTGGCCCCGACTTCGATGGCACCAGCGCGGTGCAGACGCACATGACCAACTCACGCCTCACCGACCCCGAGGTACTGGAGTGGCGCTTCCCAGTGCGACTGGAATCGTTCGCCATCCGCCGCAGATCAGGGGGAAAAGGACGCCACTGCGGCGGCGATGGCGTCGAGCGGCGCATCCGCTTTTTAGAACCCATGGACGTCGGCATCCTCGCCAATCGCCGTCGCGTGCCGCCCTTTGGCCTCGCCGGCGGCGAGCCAGGTGCCTGCGGCAGCAACTGGATCGAGCGCGCCGATGGAAGCATCGAGCCGCTCGACGGCAGCGACACCTGCTCCGTCGCACCGAACGACGTCTTCGTGCTGCAAACACCCGGAGGCGGTGGCTTTGGCGAGGCATGACATCCTTGTCACGCGCATGGTCGAGTCAGAACAGCCGCCTGATGTCCGTTGAATAGATCCAATCGTGCAGACGCCGGCTTGAGCGACGGAGCACACCCCCAACCTGATGAGCAAGATTCATCAGCCAGATGAATCCAACGCTCTGGACGCGGTCGAATCGTAGCGGCCGCCACCTGCCAGCGGCTGTGAATGTAAACAACGACACCAGGCAAAGGTCCGCTATGAAACCCTTGATCCTATTCGCTCTCCTCCTGTTGCCAGGCGCCCTGCCCGCGGCTTCGCTCGCGGTTGGCGACCCATTGCCAGCGCTGACCCTGAATGATCAACACGATCAGCCCCATGCCATCAACGCTAAGACAAACGTGATCCTATTCTCGGCCGATCGCGACGCCTCTGGCCTGATCGAGGATGCGCTCGCTGAGCAAACCAAGGACAGTCTGGACGCAGCCGGTATCGTCTATGTCGCCGATATCAGTGGCATGCCGGGGATGGTGACCAAGCTGATCGCACTTCCGCAGATGCGTAAGCGGTCTTATCCGATGCTGCTCGGCCGCGAGGACGAGGACACCGCGATGCTACCGCGCGAGCGCGGTCAGGTGACGCTGATCGAGGCCGACGCCGGCACCATCACAGCGCTTCGCTTCGTCGATGACCCGCAGGTGCTCGACCAGAGCTTAGGTGCCCTATCGAACTGAATTGTGCGAGCCTTTGTCGACCTCGAGCCATTTCAAATCGATGGCAGGCAGGGGTCCAGTCGTCTCGAAATGCTCAAACTCATTGAGCGCCGTTCAGACGCGCCTCAGTGCCACCGCGAGCCAGTCGCTGAGGACGCCGCTGGTCTGTGCGGCATCGTCTGCACAGCAGGAGCGCGACAGGACTGCTCGAGCGTTAACGCCAACTGGTGCAGGCTGACCGCCGAGACATTGCCTGGAGCACCCTTGTGATCCTGTACGACTGGGCGCGATCACTCAGCGTATCGACCTGCCAGCCTGTGCAAGCGCTGAACCATCGCCTCTAAGCCATTACGTCGAGAGAGGCTCAGATGCGCGTCGAGTCCGATGCGGGTGAAGAAGGCATTCAAGTCGAAGGCTAAGATCGCGCCGGCGCGCTGGCCCGAGCAGAGCTGCTCGAGGATCGCGATCAGTCCGCGGACAATGTTTGCATCGCTGTCGGCCAGGAACTCGATTAGATCCTTGGTGCCAGGCTTGAGCCGAGCCGCCATGTAGACCAGGCTCTGGCAACCCTCGACCCGCGTTTCCTCGGTCTTCAACGCCGGAGTCATTGTCGGCAATCGCTCGCCGAGTTCGATCAGATACTGATGCCGTGTTGGCCAATCCGGCAGCAGTTCAAAGTCTTCGGCCAGCGCATCGGCAGCCGCCTGCGGTGATTCAGCCGCCGCAGGCGGATAGCTTGGCTCGTCGGCTGCCTCAGGCCTGCTATGAGTGCTAGGCGGCTTTGCCACAGACCCGACTCGCGAAGCCTCCGCGATCTCAGCCAGCGCGCTGACGAAGCGGTCGATATCAGCCCGGTCATTGTAGAGCGCGAGCGATGCGCGCGCGGTTGACGAGACCCCGAGCCGGTCCATCAAGGGCTGGCAGCAGTGGTGCCCAGTGCGGATGCAGAGACCACGCAGGTCGAGCTGGGTGCCAACATCGAGCGTTGATAGCGGCGGATCGGTCAGCACGAACGAGAGCACGCCACTCTTCTTCGCCGCCGTTCCTTTGAGTTCGAGGCCTGGAACCTGGAGCATCTGCTCGGTCGCATAAGCGAGCAACCCCTGCTCATAGCCACCGATCTGCTCGAGGCCGATCGACTCGATCCACTCGATCGCGGCACCAAGCCCAATCGCTCCTGAGATATTTGGCGTGCCGGCCTCGAAGCGGTTCGGCAGGCCGGCAAAGCGGGTGCCGTCGAAGCTCACGCGCTCGATCATATCGCCGCCGCCCTGATAGGGAGGCATGGCCTCGAGTAAGGCCCGCTTGCCATAGAGTACGCCAATCCCGGTCGGCCCATAGAGCTTGTGGCCCGAGAAGGCGTAGAAATCGGCATCCAGCGCCTGCACGTCGGTGCGCCCGTGGGCGACCCACTGGGCGCCGTCGATCAGCGCCAGCGCGCCAGCCGCATGGGCCTCGGCGATGATCTCCCGCACCGGGTTGATGGTGCCAAGGGCGTTGGAGACATGGTTGACCGCGACCATCCGCGTGCGCGCTGAGAGCAGGCGCCTATAAGCGTCTAGATCCAGCTCACCGGCATCGTTGATCGGGATCACCCTGATCCGCGCACCGCTGGCCTCCGCGGCCAACTGCCAGGGCACGATATTGGAGTGGTGCTCAAGGGTGGACAGGATGATCTCGTCGCCGGGCTGAAGATTCGCGCGTCCCCAAGCCGCGGCGACCAGGTTGATCGAGCCGGTGGTACCGCTGGTGAACAAGCACTCGGCGGGCTCTGCAGCATTGATGAAACGGGCGACGGTGTCGCGCGCTTCCTCATAGCGGCGGGTGGCGCCCTGCGAGAGCTGATAGACGGCGCGATGGATATTGGCATGCTGGTGGCGCTGATACTCGGCAACCGTCTCGATCACCCTGCTCGGCTGCTGGGTGCTGGCGGCACTGTCGAGAAACACCAGCGGCCGGTCGCCGGATCGGACGTCAAAAAGCGGGAACTCTGCGCGAATCGCGGCGTGATCGATCGGCATCGGTGGCCTCGGTATACGGTGGTCTCTGGCGTGATGGACAGGCGGCTCAGGCGTCGCTCAGCCGCAGTTCCGGCGGCGTGGCTCAGGCACCGCTCGGGCATGGCTCTAGTGGCACGGCTCGAGCGCGGCTCAGGCGACCGCCGCAGCCGGCTGATCACTGTCGTGGAGGACGACGCGATTCCGCCCGGTCTGCTTCGCTACATAGAGTGAGGCGTCGGCGCGAGCCAAGAGAGACTCGGGGCTATCGTTCTCCCTAATGCAGGTGACACCAATACTGACGGTGAGTGCGATCTGATGTGACTCAAAGGTCCTTGGCTCTGCGGCAATGCAGGCGCGGATGCGCTCTGCTGTTTGCATCGCGCCCTCGGGGCCGGTCTCAAATAAGAGCGCGCCAAATTCTTCACCGCCGAGTCGCGCAAGCAGGTCACCGCGTCGTAAACAGCCTTGCGCCAGCGTTGCAAACTGGCACAGCAACGCGTCGCCGGCCGCATGACCATAGGTGTCGTTCACCGCCTTGAAGTGATCGAGATCGAACTCGAGCACTGCAACAATCTGTCCGTGGCGGCCAAAGTGCGCGATCGCAGCGTCTAAGCGTTCGAGGAACAGGCGCCGGTTAGCGACCCCGATGAGCCCGTCGTAGAAGGCGTAATGTTGCAGCAAGTCCCGCTGCTGCCGGCGTTCGTCGACATCGATATCGATGCCGCGAAAACCGATGACCTGGCCGGACTGGTCCCGAATCGGCATGCCGCTGGTGGAGACCCAAAGCCGGCGTCCGTTGCAGTCGACGACCTGATTCTCGAACCCAGCGAGGTAAGTGCCTTCGTGGATCATTGCGAGGCCCAGGTCGCGCACATGCTCGCGCTCTTCGGCTGGCATGATGTCCCAGAACGGGCGCCCAATCAGCTCCTCGGGCCGGTACCCAAGAACCGTCTCGACCGAGTCCGAGACATCCGTGTAAAAGCCTTTGTCGTCGGTGTCCCAGGCATAGCTTCGGCTCTGATTCGCCAGCTCCGCGTAGCGCGCCTCAGAGCATTCGGCGCGGTCGCGCGCCTCCGTCAGCGCCGCATTGAGTTGCTCGAGCAGCGCCGTTTGCTTGCTCGACTGTCGGTGCCGCCAGATGAAAAAGCCGGCGATTAACGTCGACAGCACCAAGACCCCCAGAGAAGCCCACAGCCAGCGAAGATCGGGCGGAGATTCTATCCAGGCCGCCAGCCAGCGGTTCTCGACCTCGCGACGGTCTTCCGCCGTCAGCGATTGCGCCATGGCATCGAAGAACGGCAACCACTTTGGGCGATCGTTACGCACCCCGATCGCCAAGTCCCAGCGATCGGCAAAGCGGCCAGCCACCTTCAGCTCGTGGAGCTGAGCCTGCTGAATCGCGTAGGCCACGGTGGCCAGCGAGTCGATCACCCCGTAGGCCTCACCGCGCCGCACCCGTTCCAGGCCTTCGGTAATATTCTCGACCTCGATAAATCGGATCCGTGGATAGCGCTCGCGAACCAGCTCGGTGTAGGCGTAGCCCTTCACCGCCGCCAGTGTCTTATCCGCGACCTCTTCCAGGCGGCTGACCGAGGGCGCCTCACTGCGCGTGGCCAAGACGAGCGGATAGCTGACGTAAGGCTCGGTGAACAGCCAATGCTGACTGCGGTCCGGGGTCTTCATGGCCAGGGTCAGCACGTCGCACTCTCGCCGCTTGGCCTTCTTGAGGGACTCTTCCCAAGACTCAGTCGGCACGATCTCGGTCTGCAGCCCGACACGTTCGGTCATGCGCTGCCAGTAGTCGGCCGCCATCCCTTGGTGCCGGCCTTGCTTGTCGAGGTACTCAAAGGGTGCCCAGGACGGACCGACACAGAGCCGCACCGGACGCTCAGCATCCGGCACGGCGCTCGCGCCCATCAGCGGCAGCGCGGCCAAGGCCAAGGCCAAGGCCAAGAGGGTCAACAGCAGAAAAGACAGCGGAAATCGATGCACAGAGAGATCAACTATAGGGGTTAACTAAGGGGTTCGACTAAGGGGCTCAACTAAGTGGTCAACAATCAAGGCGTAAGGTTGACTGAAGTGCTGGGGAGAAACAATGCAAAGTTTCGCACCGCGCCTTGTAGCCGAGTCCGTATGAGAACCCTGATGGGCAGCGGCCGAGCATGGGCCGACATAAACCGGCCAGCATACGCTCTGGGCTCAAGGCAGCGGCATCGACTGGAACCTGCCTTAGCAAAGCCAGGTTGCGGCTTGGGCCAGCTTTCTGATT
Source organism: uncultured Halochromatium sp. (assembly GCA_964516305.1). Lineage (GTDB taxonomy): Bacteria > Pseudomonadota > Gammaproteobacteria > Chromatiales > Chromatiaceae > Lamprobacter. The sequence goes on from CAZEZH010000013.1 coordinate 35,750, forward strand.
GCCTTATGAAACAGACTGTTACCGGTCAGTCGTTGCGATACATCAATCGCTTAGCCGATAACTTTATGTGCAGTCGCTCACAGACTGGAAACTTTCTTTACAGATTCTTTGCCGAGTGGCGGAGTCCAGTGAACGGCAAGCAGCACATGCCAAAACGACACCATCGACGTCGATGGCTTGACCATGAAACAAGCGCTTGATCATCCGAAGTGGCGGCACGCTATCGAAACCAGCGCGGATGTTTTCCGCATGAGAACCGATGCCCGTGACAGGATCGCTTAACGATGACGCTGAAATACGCCCCGGAACGCTACGACGACCACCTCTGCTTGAAGGTGCCGGTGACGCTCTGGTTGTGCTTGGTATTCCTGGTTCGCCATCTGCTGCTGCTCGGGATCACCTTCTTGCCGACCACCGGTGACGAGATCACGGTGTTGCGTGAGCTGATCCGCCCCGACTATCTGCTCGCCGATCTCATCGCACTGCCAGTCCTCATTGCTGGCGTTCGCCGTCGTCCGCGGTCTCCGCGCTGGATGCCGCAGCTGTGGCGCCTTGGGCGCGGGCTGCTGTTGGCCTCGGCCGGGCTCTATCTCTTGTTGCTCGGCGCCAACCTGCTGACCTCGGCGCACCCGCTCACCACGACCCTGACCGAGGCCTCCTTGATCTCTCTGCTGCTCAACCTGGCCATCATCGCCTACCTGGTCCGCAGCCCATTATTGCGGGATCTGTTCGCGCAATGGCCGACTGAGCCATCTCGCGGCTCGGCGTAGGCCATTTTCAAACTTGTGCCTGACCTGAAGTAGAATCCGTTGCGGTCGACGCTGACCTTCATCTTCGTCATCTCCCTGATCATCAAGAGAACCTATCGTCGTGAACAGCAAACGCATCATCCAGCCACTCATCGCCGGTGGTCTTGCGCTTGGCCTCTGCCTCCCAGGCGCCGCCTTCGCCTATGGCGAGAAGGACGCGATCCGCGATTGCAACGAGCGCATGCGCGCCAACTACAACATCACCGACTTCCGCAGCGAGTCGGCCGAGAAGATCCCCGGTGGCGGGCACCGCTACAAGGTGGTCGGCAAGACCAAGGTCGATGGTAAGAAGTACGACTATTCCTGCGAGATCAAGGACCGCCGCGTGGTCAAGCTCGAATACAACGGCAAAGAGCCGAAGGGCCTCGGCTCCGCCGAATCACTCGCGATCGGCGCCGCCGCGGCCATTGCCGCTGGCGTTGCGATCTCGGCCATGTCGAAAGACAAGGCACCGGCCGCTGCCACCACCAGACCCGCGCCAGCGCCAGCGCCAGAGGTCAAGGTCCGCGCCAACGGCGAGATGGAGGTGCTGATGGCCAACGGCTGTACGGTGCTCTACAACGACATCGGCTTGCGTAAGCGTTATGGCAACAGCTGCACTCAAGATCAGTTGGCCACGGCCAAGAAAGCCATGACCAACTACTTGGCGAAACAAAATACGAACTGATGCTGTGTAAGCGAGCCGACCGGTAAGAATGACATCCCGCACATCTTGTCTCTCAGCGCCGGGCGCGTCCGGACCGAGCTCGGGACCATGACGCAAAGCGTAGCCGAGCGCGGCGAGCTCTACATCGCGTTCATGCACCGTATGCCGCCATTTCGAAAACCCGCTCGTCCGCAAGCGGCATGAACTCCTCGCCAGCGCATGGCTCGAAGTTTGCTGGCCAAGGCGCTGTCAGGCTGCACAGCAGCCGCATTTGCAACGGCGCACCGGTATTGTTACGGACCACGTGGACATCAACGGCACCAAGACCCTGCGCTTTGATCGATGAATACAGCCTTGTTCACGGTGTTCTCCTAATTCAGTAAACGATCCAGGTTCTCTATCAGCAAGTCTAGCGTGAATCGGCGGCAAATCGCTGACTCGATCTGGTGGTATCTGATCCAGGATCGCCAGGACTTGGTCGGCCGCTTAGCGAGGTCTTAGCCGTTTTGTATTTTACTCACCACGTTGAGTTATTTTACTCAACTCACTGCCTGGGCTAGGCGGCCGTCAAGCGACCGCCTCCAGCAGTGCATCCCGAAAATGACAAAAACTCTGTGAGCGATTGCGCTCCGGCTCGATCAGCCCGCCGAGCGTCCGCGCCGCCTCGATCTTGCGCAGGCCGCCCTTAAAATAACCGCGCCGCTGCAGGATGCGCTCGAAGGTTTCCCAAGTGCCGCCGGCAATGGCGTCAGGATTTCGATAACCCTGCTGGTTCGGAACTGTCGCGGACAGGCGCGGGTACGCCAAACGCACCGCCGACCAATCGCCGAAATAACAGGCCTCAAGCTCCTCGATGGCAATACGATTCACGAGCTGCCAAGGCCGTCCTCCTGCACGGCGCTTGGAAAGCAGCCCGGCCCGGTGCGCCGTGACTTCCAGCCGTTGCTTAAGGCCCAGGCAATCCTCGTCGTCACGATCCACCACGACCAGGATGCGCCAGTCGGCGGGGAGCCAGGTCGCGTAGCCGCGCAGCCGTGCCTCCAACTTTCCCAGCAGGTCAGTCTTGCCTTGGAAGGCGTGCACCTCGAAGGTCCTGTCCTGTGGCAACAGACGTGGCAGCAGGGCGCGCAGAAAGGCCTCCATCGAAGGCTCCTCGACCAATAGCTCGAGATGCGAAGCTCTCATGCGGAGCGTCCGCCTTTCAGCGGCCGGGTCGGCGCGCCTTGGTTGACGAGTGGATCGCCGACCCCAAGCTGACCCTCCATCCACAGATGGCCGAGCAGCGCCCCCTGCTCGGTGAATTCGCGCACACCCGGCAAGTCCTCGGCACGCCGCGTCTGGGTATAACCCTGCTCATCGCGCCAGAGCACCCGCACCTCTTGCGGTCGCAGCGCGTTGAGAAAAAACGGCGAATGGGTGGTGACGAGCAACTGCGTCGCGGCCGTGGCCGCGCGACACTCCTCGGCCAGCTCCGGCAGCAGCCTTGGGTGCAGGAAGTTCTCCGGCTCCTCGATACCGATGAACGGCGGTGGGCTGGGATCGTAGAGCATGACCAGATAGGCCAGCATCTTCAGCGTACCGTCCGAGGCAAAGCGGGCCAAAACCGGGTGGCTGAACGGCGCGTCCTTGATCTGCAACAGCAACCGGCCATCCGGCATGGTGTCGGCCAAGACGCGCTCGATGCGCGGCACCCGTTGGCGCAATACCTCGAAGATGCGCTCCAGCCGGTCGCCGTGCCGCTCTACCAGGTGCTGGATCACGTTGGCCAGATTATCGCCGGTTCGCGACAGCCGCTCCTGCGGCCCCGCCTCCGGCTGACCCCGTGCGCTATCGGCGGACAGGTACGAGACATACCAGCCGGTGATGAACTCCCGCAGCGCCGCCGCGCGCGGATGGTCCGCGAATTGCCCGAGCGCGTTGACCGCCAGAAGATCGGGCGACTTGAGCGGGATCTCGATGCGCTGGTCCTTTTCGTCCGGCGCCTCGCCGCTCGCGGCGCGGCCCAGTCCCTCCCGATAGTCCAGGAAGCGGAAGGGCCTCCCACGCTGACCGCGACGCCATTGCAGCCACTCCTCGACCACCAGCGGTGCACCGTCGCGCTCGTCCACCGCCAGGTGATAGGTGATCAGCGGATAGCCCGGCTCCTTGTACTTGACCTCGATCACCACCGGCCCGTCGCCTCCGCGCGTCTTCAGCTCCTTTGACCGCCCACGCTTGTCCCAGGCTCGGCGCAGTCCCAGCTCGAAGCACTCGGAGAGGAACGCAAAGATGTCGAACACGGTGGACTTGCCGCTGCCATTGGGGCCGAGCAGCACCGTCAGCGGCGTCAGCTCCTTGAATTCCACCTCGCGCAGGGCGCGGAAGTTCTGCACCTTCAGGTATTCGATGCGCGCTGGAATAGGCACCGTGTCGCTGGCGGGACTCATAGCGTGGTCTCCAGGACTCGTTTCGCTTCCTTCACGCGCACCGCGCCGTCAAGGAGTTTGGGAAGGAGATAGTTGCGTAGTTGGGAGAGCTTGCGGGTTTCATCCATCCCTGTCCGGACACAAGCGAACATCGGGTCAACGGCTTCGCCAAACATAGCGCCCTCAGCTCCCACTGCTCCGGCACGGGGCCGATGTCGGAGTCGACGACGCGGGTGGGGAAAGCGTCGAGCTATCTACCCGCTGCAGAACCATATACCCCGCTTCAATCTCCTCCCGAAAGGCATCGGGGATGCGCGCCCAATCGACGATCTGCACCAGGATCGGCAGATCGCTGTCAGAGAAAGCGGCGGCGACCTCATCCAGGTCGGACTGCCGGCGGGTGAGGTCATCGGGCTGGCGTACGACCAGATCGAGATCGCTGGCGTCATAATGGTCACCGTTGACGCGGCTGCCGTAGGCCCAGACCTCGGCGTTAGGCAGGTAGCGGCGCAGGATGTCCTGAACGATCGCCAGGTAACGCGTGGGCAGGTGCAGAGCCGGGCGGTCGGAGTCGCTATTCATATCGCCTCCTTGCCGAGCTTGGCGTCCAACCGATCCGCCAGCCGTGAGACATCCTCCAAGAATCCGGGAATCAGCGTCAGCGTCTCCCTGGCGAAGGCCTCGCCATAATCGTGGGCGGTATCGTTGCGATTGTCGCGATACCGAAACCAGCGCTCGACCTCCTCCAAGGTCAGCAAGTCATGCACCGCGGCGAGGCGGAGAATGTCCTTGATGGGCGTGGATTCGAGCTTTCGGGCGCCGTGGCCGAACGCCTTCAGGGCCTTCTTGAGCAGCTTGAAGGCGATTTCCTGCGTCAGCTCGTAGCCTTTGACGATGGCATTGCGAAACACCTCCTGCTCGATGCTGTCGGGCTCGGCGCTTTGGTACAGCCGCAACGACTGCTGCAGGGTCTCGATGCAGCGGCGCAGATG
>CAZEZH010000014.1:0-40503 GCA_964516305.1 uncultured Halochromatium sp.
GCCGATGCACTGCCTATCGTCAGCCTGGTCAGCTTCCTGGTCGGCATGATCCTCGGCTACATCGGCGATCAGCAGCTCGCCCAGTTCGGCGCCCGCATCTATGTTGCCGATCTGGTTGGGCTGGCCACCGTGATCCAGATGGGTGCCCTGATCACCGGCATCGTCCTCGCGGGCCGCACCGGCGCCGCTTTCGCTGCGCGCATCGGTACCATGCAGGTGAATGAGGAGATCGACGCCCTGCGCACCTTCGGCATCCCGCCGATGGAATTCCTGGTCTTGCCGCGAATGATTGCGCTGATCCTGATGACGCCACTGCTGACCCTCTACGCTGATCTGCTCGGCATCCTCGGCGGCGCCTTCGTTGGCACCGCTGTTGGCGGTGTGACCCTGACCGCCTATTTGGTTCAGACCCAGACCGCCATCGGTTGGAACCACATCATCCAGGGCCTGATCAGCGCTACCGTCTATGGCGCCATCGTCGCTGCGTCTGGCTGCCTGCGCGGCATGCAATGCGGTCGCAGCGCGGCGGCCGTCGGCGAGGCCACGACGTCTGCAGTGGTCACCGCCATCGTCTTCATCGTCATCGCCGCCGCGGTGCTGACTGTGATCTTCGACGCCATTGGACTGTCCGGATGAGCCATTCCGTTGAGCCGCAGAGTCCTGAGGGTCAGCGCCAGACTCCGGCGAGGGCCGAGCCGCAAGCGCTCGATGAAGAAAAGCCCCACTCCAGCGGCCAAGCCAAGGGCCAAGTCCGGAACCAAGGCAGGGGCCAAGACGCCGAGGCAGATCCGGTTGTGATCAAGCTCGAGGATATTGCGCTCGGCTATGGCTCCACCCTCGTTCAGCAGGGACTCAACTTTGTCATCCATCGCGGCGATGTCTTTATCATCATGGGCGGAAGCGGCTGCGGCAAGAGCACCGTCATGCGCGCACTCACCGGCCTGCTGCCACCGCAGCAGGGTCGCGTGCTGCTGAAGGATCAAAGCCTTTGGGAGGTCTCGGAGGACGCCCGGACGCAGCTCTTGCGAGGTGTCGGCGTTATGTATCAGAGTGGTGCGCTTTGGAGCTCGATGACGCTGGAGGAGAACGTCGCGCTACCACTTGAGCAATACACGCGGCTCTCACGGCAGCAGATCGGCGAGCTGGCCGAGTACAAGCTGGCACTGGTCGGCCTCGCTGGCTTTGGTGGCTATTATCCGGGCCAGATCAGTGGTGGCATGCGCAAGCGAGTCGGTGCCGCGCGCGCCATGGCCTTGGACCCGGATATCCTGTTCTTCGACGAGCCCTCGGCCGGCCTCGACCCACTCTCGGCGCGGCGGCTCGATGACCTGATCCTCGAGCTACGCGACAGCCTGGGAACAACCATGGTGGTGATCACCCATGACCTCGACAGCATCTTCCTGATCGGCGATGACGCTGTCTTCCTCGACGCCGAGACACGCACCATGCTCACCACCGGCAACCCCAAACAGCTGCGCGACCACAGCGAGATCGCCGAGGTCCGCGCCTTCTTGCGCCGAGGCGAGCCATGAGCCGCGAGGCCAACCCCACCATCATCGGCGGCTTCGTGCTGGGCGCTGTCGCACTGGTTGTGATCGGTATTTTGGTCTTCAGCAGCGGCGCCTGGCTACGCGAGCGAATCTACTTGGTCACCTATTTCCCGGGCTCGGTCCAAGGACTGAGCGTTGGCGCAGAGGTGCAGTTCCAGGGCGTACCGATCGGCCAGGTGGTCGAGATCGGGCTCGACTATATTGCCGACCGTGATAGCTTCCGCATCCCAGTCCGCTACGAGGTCTGGCCCAAGACCATCCATGTGCTCGGTGATCTCGAAGGCACCGAGCCGAGTGAGCTGATAAAACACCTCGTCAACCGGCGTGGTCTGCGGGCCCAGCTCGAATCGGTGAGCTTCGTCACCGGCCAGTATCTCGTGAGCCTGAGCCTAAACCCGACTCTGCCGAAGCACGACGATCAGCAGGGTCCTGAGGGGGTCATTCGAGTGCCGGCGATTGCCGCCACTCGAGACCGGGTTCAGGCGATGTTGGAAAACCTCCATCTCAACGAGCTGGTGGACGCCGCCACCAATGCGTTCGAATCCATCAACGCACTGCTTGCTGCCGATGAAACACGCTCAGTCCTAGATAGCTTGGATAAGAGCTTGGCCGGGATTGCGAGCCTTGTTGAGAAGATCGATCAGGAGATCACGCCACTGGGCGCGAGTGTCAACACGACCCTCACCGAATACCAGCAGCTCGCCGAGACATTGCGCAGCGACGCTGGCCCCTTGCTCGAGGAGATGTCGCAGGCGATTCAAACCGTCAACGCGGTCGCTGCTCGCGTCGAGGCCAAGGTCGACCCGATCGCCGGCTCAACGCAAGCTGCCCTGGATGAAGCCGCAGCGGCGATGCGCGCCATCCGCCAGCTCACCGGCGAGGGCTCCTCGACCCGCTACGAGCTCGATCAGCTACTCGCAACTGCGACCCAGGCCGCCCGCTCGATCCGCGTTCTGGCCGATTACCTCGAGCGGCATCCCGAGGCCCTCCTCCAAGGCAAGCGCTAGTAGAAGACCTCATCGGCAACCCCGTTGACTACGGATACGGTTGCCAGGCCCTGATTACCCATCGGGCAAACGTAATTGACGACGATGATCGTCTGCACGATCGGGCTCGATTGCGAGCGCACCAGCGCCGCCGAGCCAAGATTCGAGGAATCCATCAGCCGGCAACCGCAGCCGACCAGGTCTTCGGTTGTCATGCCGACCTTTGGCAAGCAGCGCGGCTTTGTGGGTGGTGAGCCACAAGCGTCAACCAAGACGCTCGCGGCCACCCACATCAGAAGCCTGCTGCGCCGGGCGCTATTGCTCACGCTCAACGTCAGCGAGCGCATCCTTCAGAGCTTGCAGGATCAGCTTGCTCGCCTCAGCCTCATCAAGTTCTGGCACTTCCCAGCCCATTATCCGGCCATACTTCTGCAAAAGATGTCGCACATCGTGTACCAGCTCTTTGTGATACTTACGGATCTCCACTTGTTCGAGGCTTGCCATCTCATCTCCCCCTTTCGGGTCGGCCAGGCTCACCAGCGAGGGTTCAGGTGCTCGTCAATGCGCCGGCATCGTTATGGTTGAGGTTTAAATACGCGGCTGGGTCTATCTGCTTCGCCGCCAGGACCGCGTGTGCGCATTGTCGCATCCGAGGCATAAGCTTGCGACGATTGCCGTTCGGGTCCTCGCCAGCGATGCAGCCGAACCGATCGCCAGCGGCAGGCACTGGCGATCAACCAACCAACGGCAACGGGCTCGTGAAGCATTAACAATCGGTAACCCCTCGGCAACCGCACAGTAAAGCCCCAATCCCAACACTAGGCGCAATCGGAGCGAGCACCGCAGCCTATTCTTGCGAGCCTTCCTAACCCAGTCTACTTCAGGAGTTCTCGAATGTTTTCGACCCAACCACCGATACCAACAAGACCTCGACCAACGCCGGCGTCAGCCGCCGTGCTTGCAAGTCCCAGGCGCGCTAGTCGCTCAATCCTCGCGGCCACCATCAGCCTGGCAGTGCTGCTGTCAGCGGCCGGCTTGCTGGCTCAGATCAGCCACGCCGAGTCGGTGCCGGAGCCATTGAACTCACCCGCCGGACCCACTGGCTTCGCCGACGTTGTTGAGCGCGTGACGCCGGCGGTCGTCAACGTCACCGTCGCGCAAGAGGCGGCGCCGGTGATGTCGATGCCAGACGGCCAGATGCCCGATGAAGGCTCACCACTCTACGAGTTCTTTAAGCGCTTCGGCGACGTCGACGAGATGCCATTCCCGGGTCCGCGCCAGCGAGAAGGTGAAGGCTCCGGCTTCATCATCGACAGCAAAGGCCATATTGTCACCAACAACCACGTGGTTGAGGGCGCTTCACGGATCGAGGTGACACTAAACGACGGCCAGAAGTATGAGGCTGAGGTGATCGGCCGCGATGCCAAAACCGATCTCGCGCTGATCAAGATCGATACCACCGACTCCTTGCCCCACGTCGACCTTGGCGACAGCCGCGGTGCCCGCGTCGGCGACTGGGTGCTGGCGGTCGGCAATCCGTTTGGTCTTGGCGGCTCGGTCAACGCCGGGATCATCTCGGCCCGGGGACGCGACATCAACTCCGGCCCCTACGATGACTACATCCAGATCGACGCACCGATCAACCGCGGTAACTCGGGCGGACCGCTGTTTGATGCCCGCGGTGTGGTGATCGGCGTCAACACCGCGATCTTCTCGCCGAGTGGCGGTAACATCGGCATCGGCTTCGCCATCCCGGCCGAGACCGCAGCCGAGATCGTCGCCGATCTAAAGACTAAGGGCCACGTTGATCGTGGCTGGCTCGGCGTGCAGATCCAGCCCGTCACCGAGGAGATCGCCGCCAGCCTGGGTCTGCCCGAGACTCGCGGTGTCTTGGTCGCCGATGTGATCTCCGGAACCCCGGCGCAAGCGGCTGGTCTCCGCAGTGGCGATGTCATCTTGCAAGCAGCCGACGAACCGATGGAGGACTACCGGGATCTCACGAAGCTGATCGCCAGTATCGATGCCGGCACGCGGATCGATGTCGTCCTCTATCGCTCCGGCGACACCCTAACCGTCCCGGTCACCATCGGCGAGATGCCGAGCGAAGACCTGGCTCAAGCCTCTAGCGACAACGAGCCAGCCGGTGATGAGCCAAGCATCGGTCTCTATCTGGCTCCGCTGACACCAGAACTGCGCGCCGAGCGCGGGCTTGACGCCGACACCCGTGGCGTACTGGTCGCCCGGGTGGCGCCCGGCAGCCCAGCGCAGGCCGCCGGCATCCAGGCCGGGAGCCTGATCTCGATGGTCGGCCAGCAAGCGGTTACCAAACCAAGCCAGGTGGTCGAGGCGGTCAAGAAGGCCGCGGCATCAGACCGTCCCTCGGTACTCTTGCGCGTCGAGCAAGATGGTGAGCAGCGCTTTGTCGCCGTCCCAATTGGATAATCTCGAAGCATGCGTGTACTGGTTATCGAGGACGACTCCCAGCTCGCCGGCTACCTGACCAAGGCCTTCGGCGAGATGGGGGCGAACGTCGACCTGGCCGACAATGGCCGCGAAGGTCTGTTTCTGGCCGCCGGCAATCCATACGATGTGATGGTTGTCGACCGCATGCTGCCAGAGCTGGACGGCCTAGCGATCATCCGCACCCTGCGCGCCTCAGGTAATCACACACCGGTGCTGATCCTGAGCGCGCTCGGCGAGGTCGACCATCGGGTCGAAGGGCTGCGTGCCGGTGGCGATGACTATCTGGTCAAGCCCTTCGCCTTCTCCGAGCTGCATGCCCGCATTGAGGCCCTGATGCGGCGCTCAGCACCAGGCGACGCACCAGCAACCAACCTCAGCGTCGCCGATCTTGAGCTGGATCTGCTCAAGCGCCAGGTCAATCGGTCGGGACAGCCAATCGCCTTACAACCGCGCGAATTCAAGCTCCTCGAATACCTGATGCGCCATGCGGGTCAGGTCGTGACCCGCACCATGCTGCTCGAGAACGTCTGGGATTATCACTTCGACCCCCAGACCAACGTGATCGACGTGCACATCAGCCGGCTGCGAGCGAAGATCGACAAGGATTTCGATCAGCCACTGCTGCAAACGGTGCGTGGCGCTGGTTATATGATGCGTGCCGACTAACGGAGACGACGCCGGCGGTCTAGACACCCCTGATGCCGGAGACGCTCCGCAGATGACGATAACAGCTCACCGGCTAAGCCAGCGCCTGACGCGCGTAATCGATCCCACCTTGAGCCGGCTGCAGCTGTCATCGCGGTTTATTCTGACCAGCTCGACCTTCCGCCTGGCGCTCCTGTACATGCTGCTGGTCGGCGCCTCAGTGGCGATCCTGCTCGCCTTCATCTACTGGTCGACCGCCGGCTATATGGCGCGCCAGACCGATGCCACCATCGGCGCTGAGATTCAGGGACTCGCCGAACAGTATCGACGCCGCGGCCTAGCCGGACTCTCAACGGTGATCGCCGAGCGCATAGCGCATGATCCGCAAGGCGCCTCGATCTACCTGCTGGCCGACCCGGGCGGCAGCCCAATTATCGGCAACCTCGACAGCTGGCCGCCAGTGACAGCGGACGCAGGTGGCTGGGTCCAGTTTCGCGCTCGCCAAACCCAGGCCGAGACAGGTGTCAGCATCGAGCATGAGACGCGAGCCAAGGTCTTTCGGCTACGCGGCGACCTGCGCCTGCTGGTCGGCCGCGATGTGCGCGAGCTCGCCGCCATCCGCGATCTGATCCTGGATGCGATCACCTGGGGACTCGCGATCACTGTTGGTCTAGCACTGCTGGGCGGCTGGCTGATGGGTGCCGGCATCGTGCGCCGGCTCGACGTGGTCAATCAGGTCAGTCGCGAGATCATGCAAGGGGACCTCAGTCGCCGCGTCCCGACCTCAGGCGCCGGCGACGACTTCGATCAGCTGGCTGCGAATCTGAACCGGATGCTCGAGCGGATCGAGGCGCTGATGCTGAGCATCCGTCAGGTTTCCGACAATATTGCCCATGACCTGCGCACGCCGCTGACACGTCTGCGCAATCGGCTCGAGTTGCTGCAGGGGGCCGACCTCAGCGGCGAGGCCCGTGCCGAGGTCGAGGTCGCGATCGCTGACGCCGACGAACTGCTCAGCGCCTTCAACGCGCTGCTGCGGATCGCTCGCATCGAGGCTGGCAGCCGGCGCGCGGCCTTTGCCGCACTCGACCCATTACCGCTGCTACAGGATGTTGCCGAGTTCTACGAGCCACTCGCGGCCGAATCGCTGCAGATGATCAGCGTCGAGGAGACGAGCCTGAACGCCACCCAGGGCAAAGGCACAGACAGCAAAGGCGCCAAAATCAGCAACCCCTGCCGCCTGTACGCAGACCGCGACCTGTTGTTCCAGGCGGTGGCGAATCTCGTCGACAACGCCATCAAGCACAGCCCCAGCGGTGGTCAGATCCGACTCCGGGCCGCATGCACCAGCACCGCGGTTGAGCTCAGCGTCACCGACGAGGGCCCTGGCATCCCACCCGAGCTGCACGATAAGGTGTTACAGCGCTTCTACCGCATCGACGAGAGCCGCGCGGCGCCCGGGCATGGACTCGGCCTCAGTTTGGTGCAGGCGGTTGCCCAGCTCCATGGCGCCGAACTCTGCCTGGAAGACGCAAAACCGGGGCTACGGGTTCGATTACGCCTGCTGAAACAGGATACTTCAGCGTAACCGCGCCTGTTTTCGTCACCCAAGACGTTGGGATCAGGGGGAACTGGTCGCATTAAGGATATCGGCCGGTCAGCTCGGCGCAAGGCGTCGAACGGCATCGCAGTGAGACCCATCACCCAAGATCGATCATCCAGAGGAGCCCCAGATGAAGCGCCTAGTTACCACCCTGCTCACGACCAGTATCGCCTGCGCCAGCCTTGCACCCGCCGTCGCCACCGAGTGGACACTCGACCCAGCGAATTCGCATCTCTCGTTCGTCTCGATCAAGGCCGGCAACATTGGCGAGGTGCACCATTTCACCGAGATCACAGGCACAATCGATGACCAAGGCCAGGCTGTCGTCGCGACGACGCTCGACAGCGTCGAGACCCTGATCCCGATTCGCAACGAGCGCATGCGCGAGATGTTGTTTAAGACGACCAAATACAGCGATGCCACTTTGAGCGCGAAGATCGATCCAGCCGCGATCAACGCCTTGCAGCCCGGAGACCAGATCGACTTGGTCGCCGAAAGCAGTCTCAGCCTGCATGGCGAGTCCCAGCCGCTGGTGCTGAAGATGCAGGCCGCAAGGCTCGATGCCGATACCATCATGGTCGCCAGCACTGAACCGGTCGTGCTCGATGCAGCCAAGTTCGGCATGGGCGAAGGCGTTGAGAAGCTGCGCGAGATTGCCGGCTTAGAGAGCATCAGCAATGCAGTACCCGTGACCTTTGTGATGACCTTCGACAGCCAGGCACCAACTGGAGATGGCAGCGTGGAAGCCTCAGAGACCCTCAGCACCGAGACGCTCGCCCAATATGAGGCCTACCGCGAGACCATCGAGGCGATGAGCAGCGAGCAGAAAGAGGCCGTAGCAGCCCTCTTTGGCGCGAGCCGGTAGCCATGACAGAGAGCCGCCCGGCCTGGCCTGGTCTGGGCGGCGGTCGGCTCAGACGATGTCGAAGCGCTCGAATTGCATGCTGTACTGGCCCCGGCCCTGGGTGAGGCTGCGCAGCTCAGTGGTGTAGCCGAGCAGGGCCTCGAGCGCAACCTCACAGCGGATGCTCGCGGAATCATCTCCGCTCGCCTGGGCGGTAGTGGTGGCCTGTATTGCGGCGCGGCGCTGTTGCAGATCACCGAGCACCGTGCCGAGATTCGCCTCAGGGATGATGACGTCGACGCTCATCACCGGATGCAGTGCAACCGGTCCTGCATCTGCCAGGGCCTTGGCAAGGGCGCGCATCGCAGCCGCCTGCAGGGCCTCTGATGTGCTCTGCTGGCCGAACAGCTCGACCTCCGCCAAGGTCACAGCAACATCATCGACCGGGGCACCCTGCAGCACGCCGCTGCCCAATCCAGCCTCTAGTCCAGCCTCCAGTGCCTGCTGCTGCTCGGGCGAGAGCGCCACACCCTCAGGTCGTAGACGCGGATCGCAGTGCACCTGATTACCCTCGCCGCGCCCCCGAGGCGCAACCTCGACCAAGGCCCAGGCGCTGAGTTCGGGCTGTTTACCGTCCGGACTCGCCGGTCGGCAATGCAGCTGTTCAGCCCGCGCCTGATGACTGATGGTCTCGCGCACCGCGACCGCCGGACGGCCAGTGCGGACCTGCTGGCCAAATTCACGCTCCAGTCGCTCGAGCACAATCTGCAGATGGAGTTCGCCCATACCACGCAGTAGGCGCTGGCCAGTCTCCGGGTCTTCCTCGACCCTGAGCGTCGGGTCTTCCTGCTCGACCTTATCCAGCACCTCCAACAGCTTATCCTCATCGGTACCAGCGGCTGGCTCGATCGCGAGGCTGAGCACCGGCTGGCGCGCTTCGATCCGCTCCAGGGCCAATAGATGCTCAGGATCACAGAGAGTGTCGCCGGTAGCGGCATGGCGCAGTCCGGCGATCAAAATGATCTGGCCCGGCCCGGCCTCGTCGAGCTTGGTCTTACGCCCGGCATCGACATCGAAGATCCGCGCGACATGCTCCTTGAGCACGCGGCCATCGGCGGTCCGGAAGGCGACCGTATCGCCAACCTTGACCCGATTGCGGTAGACGCGGGTGAAGCAATGCCGGCGACCGTCCCACATTTGCACCTTAAACACCAGGGCGACTAGAGGCCCCTTGGCACCAATGGCAACAGTCTCGGCCTCACCGTCAGGCCGCCGCGCAACCGCCGCCGGCCGGTCGAGCGGCGCTGGCAACAGATCAACTGCTGCGTCCATCACCGGTTGCACGCCGAGGTTGCGCAAGGCACTACCACCAAAACAGGGGAAGATACGCCCAGCCAAGGTGCCGCGCCGCAGCGCCGCAAGGACCGCCTTGGGCTCCGGCTCGCCGCCATTGAGCACCAGGTCAGCCAAGGCGTCGTCGGCATCGGCAGCAGCGAGCAACAGGGCTTCATGCAGCTCAGCGACTGGCTCCCAGAGGTCGTCAGGACAGGGCTCAGCCGAGACCACTTGGCCTTGGTCGCCATTGAACTGCAGCAGGCGCCGATGCAGCAGATCAATACAGCTGTTCTGCTCAGCCAAGGGCACCGTCATCGCGACAGGTTCCACCCCAAGCCGCTCGCGAATCGCATCGAGCACGCGCAGGAAATCGGCGCCAGGCCGATCGATCTTGTTGACGAAGAACAGCACTGGCAGTCCAAAGCGACAGCGCTGCCGCCAAACAGTCTCGGTCTGCGGCTCAACGCCGCGGACGCCGTCGAGCACCAAGACAACCCCATCAAGAACGCGCATCGAGCGCTCGACCTCAATGGTAAAATCGACATGACCGGGGGTATCAACGACCTGTAAGAGATGATTGCGCCAAGGGGCCTTGGTGACCGCCGCGGTGATCGTGATACCGTGATCTTGCTCCTCGGTCATCCAGTCCATGTGCGCAGCGCCGTCATGCACCTCGCCGATCTTATGCGAAGCACCGGTGTAGAACAGAATGCGCTCTGTCAGTGTCGTCTTGCCCGCGTCCACATGAGCGGCGATGCCGATGTTGCGAACGTGATCAAGCGCTGTTGCGGCCTGCGCTTGCTTACGGCTGCGGGAATGCTGACTGGATTGACTCATGAACCACCATCGACCTGAATTGAATACTTGGCAGACATCCTGGTCCAAACCCTGGAGCAGGCCATCAGTTTCGGAGCCCAGCACATGATGACCCATACCGCCCATCCAACGCGTCTGTCGGAGCGCGGCCAGCGCATCCTAACAGCACGCCGACGCCGACAGCCCAGCAGTTGGCTGATCACCATGGTCGGCCTGCTCGGCCTCTGCGTGCTGCCGCCAGCACAGGCCCAGACTAAGGTCTATCGGCTCACTGACCCGAGCGACACTGTCATCGGCACCCCTTTCTATGTGAAGGCGAAGGACGAGCACACGCTCCTGGACATCGGCCGTCACCATGGACTCGGCGTCGATGAGATGAAGCAGGCCAATCCAGGCGTCGATATGTGGATTCCCGGCGAAGGGACCACAGTGCTAGCGCCGGATCGTCATGTCTTACCCGATGGCCCGCGCAACGGGATCGTATTGAATCTGGCCGAACGGCGCATGTATTACTATCGCTCGCCGACCGAGATCGAGACCTTTTCGATCGGGATCGGCCGCGACGGCTGGGAGACACCGACTGGCACTTACAACATCATCGAAAAGACAGAGAATCCTACCTGGACGCCGCCAGCGTCGATTCGTGCCGAGTATGCAAAAAATGGCAAAACGCTGCCAGCGGTGGTGCCTGCTGGCCCAGATAACCCGCTCGGCGCCTACCGTCTGCGCCTCAGCAATCCCAGCTATCTGATCCATGGCACCAACAAACCCTGGGGCGTTGGCATGCCAGTGAGTTCAGGCTGCACCCGGATGTTCCCGGAGGATATTGAGTATCTGTTCGGTCGGGTCGAGGTTGGTACCCGGGTGACGATCGTCGATCAGCCGTACAAGGTGGGGTGGCTGGGTGACCAGCTCTTTCTCGAGGTCAGTCGACTGGAGGGGGACAAGCTACGATCAGCGAAGGAGATCATTCCGGCGTCGATCGCCAATGCCGACGGTGTGATGATTGATTGGGACGAGGTGAGGCGGGTTCAGCAGGAGAATACCGGCCTCCCGCAGGTTGTGGGAGGCCGGAAAGACTCAAAGAGCTGGCATCACTTCGACATGATCTTCTGATACATGCGGTTGATGCGGTCCTCATTGGCTTCACAGCAAGCCTGAGCCCCGTTGGCAGCGTCCATTGCGGCTTGGGCCATATCACGGGCCTCTTGGTCGGTGGCGCAGCCGCCGAGCAGAGAAGCACTCAGCAAAGCAGCGGCAGACAGGGAAGCGAGTTTGAGTTTCATGGTCATGAATTTTTCTCCATTTTTGAGATTTGCCGATTGGCAACTGATTTATATCACAGACTGGGGCTTATTTCTGTACCCTCGGGCCTGGATGTTATCAGAACCAGACAGCGTCGTGTTATTGCCACCGGAAGACGGGAAAGGGTGATGCAGGCAAAACCACCCATTCGCAACGACGATCTCCCCTGTTTGCACCCCTACCGAGCAGCCGATTTGTCCCTGCCGGACTGTACACCCTGAGCCAACGAATCAGCACCTATAGAGAGGGACCAGTCTTGGTCGATCGCTACTATCGCCGCCCGTTGCCGAACAGCGGCCCCAATCCCTTTCGCTGCCAAGGCTTTGTTCGCAACGGCACGATCGCTTGCCACGACGGTGCGCCCTTGCCGATCGAAACATTACCCCCGTTCCTTCGCGCACTGCTCGTCACGGATGGCACCGTCACCAAGGCGCTCGAGGCCTATTTCTGGGAGCCCGTGGTGGTCGATACGCTGCGCCAAGAATTCATCGATGCCGCCGCCGATATCCCCTGGATTGCAGTCGACCCTGGCGACCAGGTCATGGTGCGAGAAGCATTGCTGCGAGGCACGGACAGCAATAAAGAGTACGCTCGGGCCTTTTCGGTCATCCGCTCGGAGCTGATCCCCAGCTCGTTCAGAGAACGGCTGATCAACCGCGAGATCGGCATCGGGGTCTTGATTCGCGACAGCGGTCTCGAGAGTTTCCGCGAGGTCATGGAGGTCGGTGTCGAGCCAGCACCGGTCGACGGCGATCGCGCCCTGTTTCGGACCTATCGCATCATCATTGACGGCCAACCGGTCATCCTGATCAGTGAGACCTTTCCGCTCGCCCTCTACCTCTAGCCGCGACTCTGCCGCGGGCCAGACTGAGCACGAGCGCAGCCAAGCGCAGGGAGCACTAGGCGGACTCGACTCCGGCTAGCAGCGCCCCGTCCGCGCGATCTTTGGCCAATAGGCGACTGAGGTGGGCCGCCAACTGCTGCCCAGCGGCCTCAACGCTGAGTTCCAGCCCCTGATCCCGAGTCCGGGTGATCGCCAGCCCTGGATAGCCGCAGGGGTTGATGCGCGCAAAGGGCGCTGGATCGAGATCGATATTCAGCGCCACGCCGTGATAGCTGCAACCGTGGCGCACGCGCAGGCCGACAGAGGCGATCTTGGCTCTGCCCACATAGACGCCAGGTGCGTCCGGGCGGGGTTGGGCCAGAATCCGATAGTCTGCCAATAGATCTATCACGGACTGCTCGAGCAGATGGACCAATTGTTTGACACCCACGCGCGCTCGCTTCAAATCCAACAGCAGGTAGGCGACCAACTGACCGGGGCCATGGTAGGTCACCTGCCCCCCGCGGTCACACTGGACCACCGGAACCGGGCCGGGATCAAGCAGATGCTCAGGCAGACCCGCCTGCCCTAGGGTGAAGACCGGCGCATGCTCCAAGAGCCAGAGTTCATCATCGGTCTGCGGACCACGCTCATCGGTGAACTGACGCATCTTGGCCCAGATCAGCTGGTAGTCGCAGCCAGTTCCTAACCAACGCACCCGAAGCGGACCGATCGGCGACGCCCTCTGCTCAGCCGAACGCGACTCAGAGACGCCCGTTCGCGATGCTGGCGTTAGCGCCGGTTCAGACTCGGACACTGGTTCAGACTCGGACGACAGGGAGAGGCGCTGTGGCAACCCCCAGATTGCCGATCCCCTCAAAACGCGCAGGTGATCTGGGCATGTTCGGAAAGCTCGTGGTAGATCGCATCAAGCTGGCGCTTGCTGCGAGCCTCGATCTCGACCGTCACCGAGACCCAGTTTCCATTGCGGCTGGGTCTTGAACGAAACGCATCCTGGTTTGTGTCAGGTGCATGGCGCTCGATAATCTGGGTGACGATGGCCTCGATGCCCGCCTCGTTGCGGCCCATCGCCTTGATCGGGAAGCGACAAGGAAACCGCAGCAGGGTCTCGTCTTGGTCGACGTTGGTATCAGTCATCGATGCCTCGGACTGCAAATGGTCAGGCAGCAGCGCGCCGGCAGTCGGCCTTGAAGTCTTGGTAGCAGGCGTCGATCCGCTGCCACAACGACCCAGGGCGGCCTGTGCCGACGAGCGTCCCATCGAGCCGCGTCACCGGCATCACCTCGCGGGTCGAGCTGCTGATCCAGACCTCGTCCGCCGCGCCCAGTTCCTCGACTCCGATATTGCGCTCTTCCACGGGAATCCCAGCGATGCCAGCAAGCTCCAGCACCAGATCACGGGTGATACCCGCCAATAGCAAGGGTCCCTTTGGCGGCGTGAACAAGCGCTGGTCCCGAACCATGAAAAGGTTGCTGGTCGAGCCCTCGAGCGCCCAGCCATCGCGGACTAGGATGGCCTCCTCGGCACCGGCCTCTTCGGCCGCCTGGCGCAGCAGGACTGCCGCCAACAACGCAGTCGCCTTGATATCGCAGCGCAGCCAGCGGATATCATCGCGGGTCACAGCCGCCACGCCCTGTGCCGCAACCACCGGATCGCGCGGCATCATCGGTTTTGCCATCGCGAGCACTGTGGGTATCGGTGCCGTTGGAAAGCGATGGTCGCGCGTCAGCGCCACACCGCGGGTAACCTGCAGATAGAGGGATTGGTCTGCAGCTGGTGCCGCTGACAACAAGCGCTGGAAGATACTCGCCCACTCCGCAGGCGATAGCGGCGGCTCTAAGCCGATCGCCTCCAGACTCTGATCAAGACGCTGCAGATGCTCGCGCTCGCGCAACGGCCTGCCGGCATAGGCCGGGATCACCTCATAGACCCCGTCGCCGAACAGAAACCCCCGATCCATCACTGAGATCGTCGCCTGTTCCGGCGCCACAAAGGCCCCGTTGAGATAGAGTTCTTTCATTAAAACAGCTTCAACACCGAGTCTGCGACCTGGCGCAACAGGCCGCCGCGCTCAACAGCGCCCAATGCAACAGCGGGCTGGCGCTTGATCTCCTCGCCGTCGAGCATCATGACAATCTCGCCGACCTGCTGCCCTTCAAAGATGGGTGCAGTCAACCCGGCGATCGGCTCGAGCTGAGCCGAGAGCTGCTCAAAACGACCGCGCGGGATGGTGACCGCTACATCGGCACCCGGCCCAACCTCCACCATTGGCGGGTCACCGGACCAGACCCGCAGCAACTCCAGGGGCTCAGCGGCCTCATAGAGGCGATGGGTCTCGAAGAAACGGAAACCATAGTTCAGTAATGCCAAGCTATCGGCGACCCGAGCCGAGTTGCTTTCGGTCCCCATCACCACTGAGATCAACCGCTGGCCCTCACGTTTGGCGGATGACACCAGACAGTAGCCGGCCGCCTGGGTGTGGCCGGTCTTCACACCATCAACACCCACGCCCTTGTCGAGCAGTTTATTGCGGTTGAATTGCTTGATTCCATGCCAGGTGAACTCCGGCTCCGAGTACCAGCGGTAGTAATCTGGGAAGTCACGGATCATCGCGGCGGTCACACGGGCAATATCGCTCGGCGTTGTGTAATGCTCCGGGCCGGGCAAGCCGGTGGCATTAGTGAAATGGCTCTGGCTCATGCCAAGCCGCTCCGCCTGCTGGTTCATCAGACCAGCGAAACTGTCCTCACTGCCGGCGACATGCTCGGCCAACGCAACACTGGCATCATTGCCGGACTGGATGATCATGCCCTTCAGCAGGTCTTCGACCGAGACCAGATCGCCCACCTCGATGAACATCTTAGAGCCACCGGTCCGCCAGGCCTTTTCACTGATGAGCACCCGATCGTCGAGGGCGATGTTGCCAGCCTCCAACTCGGAAAAGACCACGTAAGCGGTCATAATCTTGGTCAGACTCGCGGGCTCGAGCCGGGTCTCAGCATTGGCAGCCGCCAGGACCCTGCCACTGCCGTAGTCAAGGAGTAGATAGCCTTCGGCGCCTAGATCGGGCGCAGGCGGGGTCGTCTCGGCCTGTGCCACCGTGACGACAAGGCTAACGAGGATAATGGAGAGTAGGTAACGCATACTGCAGAGTTTACCTGCTCGCGCCTGCTATGACAGCCTTAGCGGACAACCAGCACCGGCTTCTCGATGCCCAGCGCCGCAAGCCGCCGGCCAAGCGCGTCGGCATCGGTCCGCGAGCGCACCGGGCCGACCTGTACCTTGTACAGCGGCGACGCTTTGCGATCCGCCGCCGCAGTGCGAACGACGACCGGCTCTTCGACGCTGCGGATTAGCCGACTCTTCAGCTCCTGCGCATTGCCGAGGCTACCGAAGGCACCCACTTGCAAAAAGATCGGCCGGCCGTCGGACGCCGAAGCCGTAGCAGCCGTGGCCTTGCCCAGCGAAGCGCTCGCAGCGTCACCGCCCAGAAAAGCGTTTCCAGAGGCACCCCCTGCCCGCATCGCCAGCTGGGGCGAGGGCTTCGCGCCGCGCGCACCCACGTCGGCCGAAGCGAGCCGAAGCAGTTCCTTCGCGTCTTTGCCATGATCACGCGGATCGATTGAGCGCACCTCTACATGCGCCGTGCCCGCATGCACCATATCCAGCCGCTTTGCCGCCGCATAGGAGAGGTCGATGACGCGATTGCCGACAAACGGGCCGCGGTCATTCACCTTGACCACCGCACTGCGGCCGTTTTCAAGATTGGTGACCAGCGCATAGGTCGGCAACGGCAAGCTCTTATGAGCCGCGGTCATCCGGTGCATGTCATAACGCTCACCGCTCGAGGTCTTGCGACCGTGAAACTTCTTGCCGTACCAAGAGGCCTGACCGCGTTCGATGTGGTTACGACTGCTGCTTTTGGTGTAGTAGCGCTTGCCCAGAACCACATAGGAATTCATATTGCCGTAGCGTGCTTTTGGCTCCACCTTTGGAACGACTTCCGCCGCCGGGTCGAGCGCGCTGCTATCAACGCTCGTTGATGTGCTACCGCAGCCGGCGACTGCAACGCTAAGCCCGAAGCTGATGGCTAGCCTCAGCAGCGCTGGCGCGGCGCGAAGGCCGCTCGTGGTGTCGGTCGTCCGCATCTCAGTCCCCCGTCGCTGTCTCTGCTGCTGTGATCGCCCGACTTAGCTCAACGGCCGCGAGCGCGTAGAGGTTGCTATGGTTGTAGCGAGTAATCGCGTAGAAATTCTCGAGCGTGATCCAATACTCGGGTCCGTCGCGCTCCAGCTCGATCAGCGCGGCATGCGCATTCGGATCGAGCGTCTCCACCGGCTTGACCCCGGCTGCTTCAAGCTGCGCAACCGTTGAGCTTGGTACCAGCGGCCGCTTGCCACCGACCTCAATCCCGGGCTTGAGCGGGCCTTTCAAGGTCGCGGCTGAGGCGATCGGCTGCCCCCGCAGCCAGCCGTGCTGCGCGAGGTAGGCAGCCACGCTGCCGATCACGTCGGCATCGCTCTCCCACAGATCGCGTTGACCATCGCCATCAAAATCGACCGCGTAGGCGCGATAGCTCGACGGGATAAACTGCGGCTTACCGACCGCACCGGCATAAGAGCCGCGCACACGAGCCGGGTCCAAGGCCTCCTCGCGCACCAGCAGCAAGAACTCCTCAAGCTCCTTGCGGAAGAAGCTGGAACGCCGCGGATAGGCAAAACCAAGGGTGCTCAGCGCATCCAGCACGCGATGGCTGCCCAGGGTATTGCCATAGTTGGTTTCGATACCGATGATGGCGGTGATGACCTCCGCCGGCACGCCGTAGGCCAATTCAGCCTGATTCAGCAGGGCCTGATGCTCAACCAGAAAGCGCTGCCCACCGGCGATGCGCTCAGGCGTCACGAACAGGGCTCGGTACGCGCCCCAGGGCTTGCCCTCATAGGGTCGGTTCATCGCATCGACGATCGACTGCTGATAGCGCGCCTCGCCCATCAACGCCGCCAGCTCAGCCTGTTCGAAGCCATGCTCCGCAACCATCTCAGCGACGAAACGGTCACGCTCACTGTGGTAGCTAGGGGGCACGCGATCAGCGACAGGACACCCCCAGGGGGCGAGCAGCAAAGTCATCAGAATCGCCGTCGAGGCGTTAGTCCGGGCGGCACGCGGGCGAGTCAGCATTCGGCAGGTACTCAGTGGCCATCGAAACGCTCTTGAGTATATGCCGGAACTCACTCTCTTTGAAGCGGTTTCCGCCTCGTGTGCACAGACATCAAGATGCCGAACCCAAGCATCAGCGTGACCAACGAGGTACCACCGTAGCTGATCAGCGGCAAGGGCACCCCAACCACCGGCAGCAGCCCGGTCACCATCCCCATGTTCACAAACAGATAGACGAAGAACACCGTCGTGATGGAGCCTGCCAAGAGTCTGCTGTAAGCATCCTGCGCTTGAGCGGCAATGCTAAGGCCACGCAGGATCACTGCCAGGTAGAGCAGCATGAGCACCAGGATACCAAATAGGCCTAGCTCCTCACCGATCACCGCAAAGATGAAATCGGTCGAGCGCTCCGGCAAGAATTCGAGTTGCGACTGGGTCCCTTGCAGCCAGCCTTTGCCATAGAGCCCACCGGAGCCGATCGCAATCTGCGACTGGATGATGTGATAGCCCGCCCCTAAGGGATCGGAGCCCGGGTCGAGAAAGGTCAGCACACGCTGGCGCTGGTAGTCATGCATCAACGACCAGAGCACGGGCGCTGCGGCAGC
This sequence comes from uncultured Halochromatium sp., assembly GCA_964516305.1. Classification (GTDB taxonomy): domain Bacteria; phylum Pseudomonadota; class Gammaproteobacteria; order Chromatiales; family Chromatiaceae; genus Lamprobacter. The sequence goes on from CAZEZH010000014.1 coordinate 18,154, forward strand.
GGCTAGCGCGGCAAAGCCAAGGATCAACCGCCAGCGCAAACCGGATAAGAACAGCGTCGTCAGCCCGGCACTGCCCACCAACACAGCGGTTCCCAGATCCGGCTGTTTGGCAATCAACACGATCGGCAGCCCAATCAATAGGATCGCCAGCACGACGTCGAGCAGCCGAGGCGGTAGCGGCCGCAACGAGAGGTACCAAGCCACCATCATCGGCAACGCCAGCTTGAGCATCTCCGATGGCTGAAACCTCAGCACGCCCAGGTCCAGCCAACGTTGCGCGCCCTTACTCTGAACGCCAAACAGGAGCACTGCTGCAAGCAGCCCCAAGCCGAGCAGGTAGAGCGGCGCTGACCACTGGCGCAGCAGAGCCGGTGGCAACTGCGCAACGCCGATCATCAGCAAGAAGGCGACGCCGAGCCTGATCCCCTGCCGTTCGACCTGCTCAACAGACTCACCGGTCGCGCTGTAGAGCATCAGCATGCCGAACGCGGACAGCGCCAGCACAAGCAACAGCAACGGAATGTCGATGTGCAGCCTGGTCGCCCAGCCCCCCTCGAGCGCATCGCGACCGGCATCGATATCGAGCTTGCTGAACTTGGCCAACGACATAGAGGATTCAGGGCTGAGCGGCATCAACCGCGTTGTCTGCAACCGTCGGGCGTTGGTCGAGCAGCCAGCTATCCATCACCGCACGTGCAATCGGGGCCGCTGTTGCACCGCCGTGGCCTCCATTCTCCACAATCACAGCGACGGCGATGCGCGGTGCCTCGATTGGCGCAAAGCCAACGAACAAGGCATGGTCGCGCATGCGCTCGGCGACCTCGGCCTCGTTATAGGTCTCGTTCTGACCAACGGTAAAGACCTGCGAGGTGCCCGTCTTGCCCGCGATTCGATAGGCATCGCTGCGGATGCGACGCGCGGTACCGCGCCGCCCCTCAACGACGTTAGACATCGCATCGATGATGGCCTGCCAGTGCGTTGGATCCTGATCCGGGATCGGCCGCGTCTTGGCCTGGCTCGGCTCCAGCGGAGCGCCAAGGCTGGCCCGCGTCTCGCTGACCAGCCGCGGCTGGATGAAGGTACCGCCATTCGCAATCGCGGCTGTGGCTGCGGCCAGCTGCAAAGGTGTCGCCAGAAAAGCACCTTGGCCGATACCCACGATCAGGGTCTCACCAGGAAACCAGGGTTGATTACGCGCGCGCCGCTTCCATTCCGGCGAGGGCAGTAGCCCGCCCAACTCACCGGCGATATCGGCCCCAGTCGGGCGACCGAAATTGAACTCGGCCAAGAGATCATCGAGACGATCAATGCCCATGTCGTGCGCAAGCCGATAGAAATAGACGTCGCAAGACTGGACAATCGCATCCTCCAGCGCCAGGCTGCCATGACCGCCGCGCCGCCAACAGCGATAGCGGTGCGAATGCCCGGGTAACTGATAATAGCCACCGCAATACTTGCCCTCATGCGCCGTGGTAACACCCGTGGCAAGCCCAGCGAGCGCGATGAAGGGCTTGATGGTCGAGCCGGGCGGATACTGGCCGCGAATAGCCCGATCGTAGAGCGGCCGATCGATATCATCGCGCAATTCCGCATAGGCCTTGAAGCCGATACCACCGACGAAGGGGTTGGGGTCATAGCTCGGCGAACTCACCATTGCCAGCACCCCACCGGTCTCAGGCTCGATAGCGACAATGGAACCGCGATAATCACCGAGCGCAGCTGCGGCATCGCGCTGCAGGTCTAGGTCGAGGAACAGGTGCAGGTCGCGGCCAGGCACAGGCGTCTTCTGCTCGCGCCGCTCCAGCACCCGCCCGCGCGCATTGACCACCGCCTGCTGGTAACCAACATGGCCGTGCAGCAGTCCCTCATGGTACTTCTCGACGCCAACCTTGCCGATATGCGAGCTACCGGCATAGTCCGAGCTATCGATACGCTCGAGTTCCTGCTCATTGATACGTCCCACATAGCCGACGACATGCGCCGTATGGACGCCCTGTGGGTAATAGCGTGACAACTCGGCGGCAATCTCAACACCAGGAAAGCGATGGCTCTGAACCGCAAACCGAGCGCGCTCCTCCTGGTTGAGGTCGAGCCTGATCGGCACCCCCTCAAATCGCCGTCGTTGTGGCAACAGCCGCTCGAAGCGCTCGAGGTCCACCTCCGAGATCGGCACAAGCTCAGACAGGTCAGCAATAGTTGCCTCAAAGTCGTCCACCTTCTCTGGCGCAATGGTCAGCGCATAAGACGGTACGTTATCCGCTAGCAAGACGCCATTGCGATCGTAGATCAGCCCGCGCGTCGGCGGCATTGGCTGGACCTTGATGCGATTGTCATCGGAGAGTGTCGTGAAGTGCTCATGCCGCACGACCTGCAGCTGGAACAACCGCATCCCAATCAGCGCTAGGCTGAGCACCACAAGGGCCGCTAGCAAAAACGCGCGCGTGCGCAGCAGACGCTTCTCCCCGCGGCGATCCCCAAATTGGTCTTCCGACATCATCTCGGTTCTTTGCACGCTTACTCGCCGAGTCTCAGCTCAAGGGCGCCGATAGCCGAAGCCGATCGAGCAGGAGGCTGAGCCATGGCCACAACAGCAGACCGACCAAGGTCGGCAGCCAATAGTCCAGGGTCGGCGTCGGCTGACCCGTGGCGCCCAAGACCCAAAGCGAGAGCAGCCGCTCGATCAACAGCAGCAGCCAAACCGCGACTGCTTGTTGCCAGAGGGGGAAGGCACGGATACGCCGATGCAGCTCACCGGCCAGATAGGCAATCACCGAAAGCGACAAGGCATTCTCACCGAGTAACGCGCCGGACACCAGATCCTGTGCGATTCCGACCGTAAATCCCGAAAACACCCCAAACGCTGTCGGACGCACCAGGCACCAGTAAATCAGAACGAGCGTCACCCACTGAGGCCGGTAATCGTTGGCCCAGCTCGGCATCGGTACGACGCTGAGCGTGAGTGCCGCAAACAGCGTCGAAACGGCGAACAGCCCACCCCGTGACCAGCCACTCATGAACGGCTATCCGCTGGCTCCACCACATCGGCAGCATCATCGGGCGGCCACCCACTGCGGCCGAATACCTGTGCTGGCACGCCCGGCCTCGCCTCCGAGTCCAGGGTCCAGACCAGCAGCACCTCATGGCTCCGATCCAACCTCGCGGTTGGCACCGCGCGAACGGTTGCGAAGGAGCTGTTGGGATCATCAGCCACCTCGACAATCTGCGCGACGGGATAGCCGGCAGGAAAGACGCGCCCCATCCCCGATGTCACCAGCAGATCGCCGACTCGGACGTCGGCATTCTTCGGCAGATGCGGCAGCTGCAACTGATTGACCCGGCCGGTCCCCGTCGCAATGGTGCGCAACCCATTGCGATTGACCTGCACCGGCAACGCATGGTCTGCATCGGTGATCAGCAACACCGTTGCCGTGAGCGGATTCGCCACCACCACTTGTCCCATGACCGCATTGGCATCCAAAACCGGCTGGCCCACATAGACGCCTGAGACGGTGCCCTTGTCGACCAACACCTGCTGCCGATAGGGGTCGAGCTCGACCTGCAGCAACTCCGCGACCAGCACGCGGTCGCTAACCTTGAATGAGGAGCCGAGCAGATCGCGCAGCCGGCTGTTTTCGGCCTGCAGCGCCAGAAACCGCTGCATCTGGCCACGGAGTTGTAGGTTTTCGCTCTCCAGTAGGCTATTGCGCTCGCGCAGATCCGCCTCGCTGGCGAATTGAGACTCGAGATCGCGTGCAAGCCGACTGGGCTGCGCGGCAAGCCATTGGATCGGGTAGACAACCACGGTCAGGGTCGAGCGCACCCAGCCGAGGTAGTGTTCTTGCGCGTCGACGACCATCAGAGAGAACGCAAGCAGCACCGCAATCAATAACCGCCACAGCGGTGAGGGGCCATGATGAAACATCGCGTTGATGGTAAAGACCCCCCGCGTTGACTCAACGCTCAACGACCATAGAACGAGATCACTCGACGGAGAATAGCCCCAGTCCCCGCTGATCGATCATCTCCAGCGCCTTGCCGCCTCCGCGCGCGACGCAGGTCAGCGGGTCCTCGGCCACCACCACCGGCAGCCCGGTCTCCTCGGCAACCAGCCGATCGAGATCGCGTAGCAGGGCGCCACCGCCGGTCAGGACAATGCCACGCTCGGCGACATCCGCACCCAGCTCGGGCGGGGTTTGCTCGAGCGCGTTCTTCACCGCGCTGACGATACTATGTAGCGGTTCCTGTAAGGCCTCCAGGATCTCATTGCTATTCAAGGTAAAGCTGCGTGGCATCCCTTCGGCCAGATTGCGGCCTCGCACCTCAATCTCGAGTACCTCTTCACCCGGGAAGGCCGTGCCGATCTCATGCTTGATGCGCTCCGCCGTGGCCTCGCCGATAAAGGTGCCATAGTTGCGCCGTACATAGTTGATGATGCTGTCATCGAAGGTATCGCCACCGATCCGCGCCGAGTTCGAGAAGACGATCCCGTTCAGCGAGATCACCGCAACCTCCGAAGTGCCGCCGCCGATATCCAGCACCATCGAGCCCTGCGGCTCATCCACCGGCAGCCCAGCACCGATCGCAGCCGCCATAGGCTCTTCGATCAGATAGACCTCGCGCGCGCCAGCACCAAAGGCCGATTCCTTAATCGCGCGTCGCTCGACCTGGGTCGAGCCACAGGGCACGCAGACCAGCACGCGCGGACTGGGTCGGATCAACCGAGATTCGTGCACCTTATGGATAAAGTACTGCAGCATCTTCTCAGTGACGGTGAAGTCGGCGATGACTCCGTCTTTGAGCGGCCGGATTGCGACGATATTTTGGGGCGTCCGTCCCCGCATCTGCTTGGCCTCTTCGCCGACGGCGGCAACCGACTTACGGCCCCCGTCCTGGTCTTGGTGAATCGCCACCACAGACGGCTCATCGAGCACGATGCCCTGCCCACGGGTATAGATCAGCGTGTTAGCAGTTCCGAGGTCGATCGATAGATCGTTCGAGAACAGCCCTCGGATACGTCTCAGGAACATCGGTAGATCACTCCAGCGTTGTCAGCCGCATCGCGCCAGACGACGGCACGGGGAACTGAGGCGCCGCTGCACGGGCGGCGCCAGATCGTTGCGTATAGGCCGATAAAGGGAAATCTCGGCGGCGGCATTGCGCTGATCGAATTCGAAGAACGGTCCCTGCACGCGCCGCGCCCGTTAGCTTGGGCAACGCTGGTGGCACAGGCCAGTCGCGGCAGCGCATATCTTCGGTTGGACAAGTTCGCTTCTGATCGAAGATTTCCACACATGAAATCTCCTCTAATCTAGCAACCGAGCTTTCGTCGAGCAAGCAGATCATCGGTCGCCGGGCTCAGCAACGTCTGGGCAGCAACCTCCTCTCTGCGGGCGTAGATACGTCCGGCTGGATCAAGCCGGCTAGGGCGCGCCCGTCTACGCGCGCCCGGCCGCTTGTGGTAATTTGACCCTGAACGCTGAATCCAAAACCCACCAGACCCCAAACCGGCAAGCTCTCACCATGGCCCTCGACACCAGCGACGTCGCCAAGATCGCTCACCTCGCCAGACTCGCCGTCACTGACGGCGAACTCGAGCACTTCAGCACCGAACTCAGCAGCATCCTCGACCTGGTCGAGCAGATGAGCGCCATCGATACCGACGGCGTCGAGCCGATGGCGCATCCGCTGCACATGGCGCAGCGGCTGCGCTCGGACCAGGTCACCGAAGCGAACAACCGCGACCCATTCCAAGAGCTTGCCCCGCAGACCGAGGACGGGCTCTATCTGGTACCGAAGGTGGTCGAGTGAGCCCCATGCCTGAACAATCCATTCGCGCACTAAGCGCTGCGCTGCGCGCAAGGGAATTCTCAGCGCTAGAGCTTGCCGAGCAATATCTCTCGCGCATTGAGCAGCTCAACGGCCAGATCAACGCCTACATCACGGTGACTGCAGAGCAGGCATTGGCCGCTGCCGAGCGAGCCGACCGACAGCTTGCCGCTGGCACGGCGGGACCACTGACCGGCATCCCGATCGCTCATAAGGACATCTTCTGCACCACTGGGGTCAAGACCAGCTGCGGCTCGCGCATGCTCGATAACTTCGTCGCGCCCTACGACGCCACCGTGGTCGAGCACCTGCAGATCGCCGGCACACCGATGCTGGGCAAGACCAACATGGATGAGTTCGCCATGGGCTCCTCAAACGAGACCAGTTTCTACGGGCCGGTGCATAATCCCTGGAACTACGAGCGCGTTCCAGGCGGCTCCTCAGGTGGTTCGGCAGCGGCGGTCGCCGCTGGGCTCTGCGTCGCAGCCACGGGCACCGACACCGGCGGCTCGATCCGCCAACCAGCCGCCTTCTGTGGTGTGACCGGAATCAAACCGACCTATGGCCGTTGCTCGCGCTGGGGCATGATCGCCTTCGCATCGAGTCTCGATCAGGCCGGCGTGCTGGCCCGCAGCGCCGCTGATGCCGCGCTGGTGCTGCAGGCCATGGCCGGTTTTGACGGGCGCGACTCGACCAGTGCCAATGCGCCAGTGCCGGACTACAGCATTCAGCTCGAGGACGAGATCGCCGGGCTGAAGATCGGTCTGCCGAAGGAATACTTCGGCGAGGGGCTCGACCCAGGCGTCGCCGCCTCGATCGAGACCGCGATCAAAGAGTACGAGGCCCTTGGCGCCAGCGTTCGCGAGATCAGCCTGCCTAACGCACCGCTGTCGGTGCCGGTCTACTACGTCGTCGCTCCGGCCGAATGCTCCTCGAACCTCGCCCGCTTCGATGGCGTGCGCTACGGCCATCGCTGCGAGGCACCCCAGGATCTCGAAGACCTCTACAAGCGCAGCCGCGCCGAAGGCTTCGGCGCCGAGGTCAAACGCCGCATCATGATCGGCACCTATGTGCTCTCGGCCGGCTATTACGACGCCTATTACCTCAAGGCGCAGCAGCTTCGGCACCTGATCAGCGACGACTTCCGCCGCGCCTTCGAGCAGGTCGACGTCATCATGGGGCCGACCACCCCGAGCACCGCCTTCGCGCTCGGCGCCAAGACCGCCGACCCGGTGGCGATGTACCTGAACGACATCTACACCATTGCCACCAACCTCGCCGGTCTGCCTGGTGTGTCGATCCCGGTCGCGCCGGTCGACGGCATGCCCGTTGGGCTGCAGTTGATTGGAGACATGTTCCAAGAAGGACGGCTGCTCAACATCGCACACCGACTGCAGCGGGCCACCGATTGGCATCGGATGACGCCCAGCCAAGCCGGCACATGACCCCACATTTGCGCCCAATCCTTATCCCAAATTCGATTCCAGCGAAGCAAGCGTCGCGGAACCGACGCTGAGAGCCATCGACTCGGGATCGAGCATATGCGCATCAAGATCTCTAGCGGCAATCGGCTGATCCTAACCCTGGGGACGATCCTGGTTGCCGGCTTCCTCGCGGTCAACCTCTACAGCCTACGTGTCTCCAGTGACGCCCTCCGCGAGCTGTTGGTTCGCAACATGCTGCCGCTGACCAGCAACAACATCTACTCCGACATCCAAGAAAGTCTGCTGCGCCCGATCTACATCGCCTCGCTGATGGCGCACGACACCTTCCTCATCGACTGGATGACCAGCGGAGAGCGCGATCCGGAGGAGGTTAAGCGTTATCTGCAGGCCATCCAGAAAAAATACGACGTCTTCTCCGCCTTCGTCGTCTCCGACCTGAGCCAGCGGTATTACCATTTTGACGGCATCCTGAAGACCGTCTCACCGACATCAAAGAAGGATCAGTGGTTCTTCTCGATGCGCTCGCACCCAAACCCCTATCGGATCGACATCGACACCAACGAGGCCGCCAAGCACCGGCTGACCATCTTTATCAACCACAAGATCCAGGATCACAACGGGAACTACCTCGGCATCACCGGGCTGGGGCTCGAAGTCGCGACCATGTCGAGCCTGATCGCCGACTACAAAGAGCGCTACGACCGGGACATCTTCTTCGTCAACCGCCTCGGCATTGTCCAGAGCCATGTCCGGGAAACACTGATCGGCACGGTCAATATCAGCGAACGCGAGGGTATCAGCACCGTCGCTGACCAGATCCTTAGCGGCGACCAAGGATCGCTGCGCTACACCGGCGCAGACGGACCAATCTTCGTTCGCTACCGCTATATCCCTGAGCTTGACTGGGTCTTGATCGTCAAGCAGCCCGAGCGGACTGCCCTCGCCTCGCTGCGCACCGCGTTCTATCGCAACCTCGCGGTCAGCGCCGGCATTACCCTGATCGTGCTCTTGGTCAGCGCCTTTAGCGTGCGCCGCTTCCAGACGCGTCTCGAGCGCATGGCCACGACCGACAAACTCTCGGGGCTCCACAACCGGCAAAGCTTCGAAACACTCTACCAACAGGCAACCGCACATGCCGAGCGCCATCAGCGGCCGCTGTCGCTACTGATGTTCGACATCGACCGGTTCAAGCATATCAACGACCAGCACGGCCACCTAGCCGGAGACGCTGTCATTGAGCAGATCGCCAGCCTGGCCAAGGCTCGACGCCGCGGCACCGACGTCGTCGCCCGTTGGGGCGGCGACGAATTCGTCATGCTGCTCAGCGACTGTGCGATCGCCGACGCCCAGCGATTGGCCGAGGGGCTCTGCCGCGACGCGCGCAAATCGGTCGATGTCCCCGGCTGCAACCGAGCCGTCACGCTGAGTATTGGCGTCGTCGCCTACCACCAAGGCGACACCCTCGACGAACTCCTCGCGCGCGCCGACCTCCTACTCTATCAGGCCAAGGCGGCGGGCCGTGATCAGGTGGTTGTCGATCCCTAGTCTTGGTCTGGCCCGTCGCCTAAGATCGTCACCGTATACGACCATCTTGAACTAGAGCTATCGCCTAGGGGTTGAAGCCCATCTCGGCGACTCCATGCTCAAGCGCCGCTGGCACGCTCTGCAGCCGACATGCAGTCTGCATGAAAATAATGGAGCTTGTGGATGGCAAATTGAACTATTTACCCAGTGGGTCATGACATCTTTTAGTTCTATAAATTTAACGCGAAGCCAAGCCGGCCCGGTTGAGCGAGAGCGAAACTGGCTTCGGCTGGAGCGGTTCGTTAGGCTTGCTTGCCTTCCATATCAATCGCTTTGACCCCAACTGCCGACGCGCCGCGTCTTCAGCGATGGCGGCTATGCTGTCACCAAATCGTTCAGAAATTTCTTCACGCGTTTGGTGTATTTGCTCGATTACTGAATCAGAATCTTCATATGTCATCACCCAATAACTCCTCTGGAGGACAAATTATTGGTATTGGAATACCCTGACTTCCAAGTGAATCCTGAATACGAGGAAATATTTTTGCAATTGCGATGCGCTTACAATTTCAAGTCAGTAGGTACTGAATCTCGTGATATGCAACAACCGCGATGTGAAGAGGGTCCACTTGAGCTTTTTTGAGTAGGACACCAAGCGACACGATCTCATCTGCAAGTGTCACAATTTCAGGCGCATGCGTCATAAAGCGGAATACCATCGTCCAGCATCAGCCGACGCATACTACGCCGACCGACAAACTTGACACAAACGCCTGCACTCGAAGTGCGCAGTATGCGGCCGGTTGAATGCGCTTGTTGGCTAACTTTGCCTATATACCGTTGATATTAAATTGGCTTTAACGTTTTCAGTTGCCGTTTATGCCGTTTTTATATGGTTTTATTGTTAGCCTTTGATTTCTACACCATGCTTAGCTAGAAATTTCATAATCTTGCTATATAAAGAAAAGATGCTTTCAGCCTGTATTGAATGTCTCAACGGCATGTTTACTGCAAATGGATGTGGCGGGAGAAATTCCATTTCAATAGATACTGGCATTTTGCCTCCATTCCTCACCTTAAGAACACTTCTGCATTCCACCCAATCGTTTGCCCCGGGCACAACTCCTTATATATTTTCCTCTGTTTCAAAAATCACTTTATATTTTGCCATGCCATTCCATGTGAAACATATTTTTTCAGCAGCCAACAGCTAAATAGACAGAATGTGGTTCAGGTGTGCTAGGCAGAATCTGCCCATCTCAGTTAGCACAAATTCTGCCTAGCACGCTCACGCGGGGCTTGAGCTGTGTGTTTCGCGACACACAATCCACGCATATGCCAACCGGATTTTGGATGCTAGCACATGGGGAAAGACAGCATAACGAAGAAGGCTTCAGTCAAACGGCTCTGGGAGCAGTTTGTTGATCGTGCATGTAAAAACGGTGTGCAGAAGCCCGCGTTGCGCTGGCATGTGTATCGTATGGAGACGTATCTAAAAGCCTTTTTGGGAAAGCGCCTGAGCCTCAGCACAGCCGACAAGATGTCGACGGGTATTTGCAGCAAGTTGGGCTAGAATGCATCGTCATCCGCAAACGGACGCCAGCCGGCCAGTCAGCGGCGAGCGCGCGGCGATCCACTAACGAGAACCGAATCCGCATGCAATGGGAACCCGTGATTGGGCTGGAGATCCATACCCAGCTCGCAACCAACTCGAAGATCTTCTCCGGAGCCTCCACGGCCTTTGGCGCCGAGCCGAACTCGCAGGCCTGCGCGGTGGACCTCGGCCTGCCCGGCGTGCTGCCGGTGCTGAACCAGGGTGCTGTGCAGCGAGCCGTACAGTTCGGACGCGCCATCGCCGCCGAGATCGCGCCGCGTTCGGTGTTTGCGCGTAAGAACTACTTCTATCCGGATCTGCCCAAGGGCTACCAGATCAGCCAGTACGAGCTGCCGATCGTTGGCCGCGGCGAGATCGAGATCCTGCTCGACGACGGTGCGGTGAAGACCATCGGTGTCACCCGCGCGCACTTGGAAGAAGACGCTGGTAAGTCGCTGCACGAGACCTTCTCGGGTGCCGGCGGCGGCCTCACTGGGATCGACCTCAATCGTGCCGGCACCCCACTGTTGGAGATTGTCTCCGAGCCAGATCTGCGCTCGGCCGAGGAGGCCGTGGCCTACGCGCGCAAGATCCATCAGCTGGTGCGTTGGATCGGCATCAGCGACGGCAATATGCAGGAGGGCTCGTTTCGGGTCGATGCCAATGTCTCGGTGCGTCGTCCTGGCGCGCCCTTCGGCACCCGTGCCGAGATCAAGAACATCAACTCCTTCCGCTTCCTGCAGCGGGCGATCCTGTTCGAGATCGAGCGCCAGATCGACCTCCTCGAGGACGGTGGCAGCGTGGTCCAGGAGACCCGGCTCTATGATGCCGACAAGGACGAGACGCGCTCGATGCGCACCAAGGAGGAGGCCAACGACTACCGCTACTTCCCCGATCCGGACCTGTTGCCGGTCGAGCTCGACGAGGCCTTCATCGAGGCGGCCACCGCTGATCTGCCCGAGCTGCCGGATGCGATGCGACAACGCTTCCGTGACGCCTATGGCATCAGCGACGCTGATGCCATTCAGCTCACCAGCAGCCGCGCCACGGCGGCCTACTTCGAGACGGTCGTAGATCTCACCGGCGATGCCAAGCTCGCTGCAAACTGGATCAACGGCAGCCTGGCCGCGGCGCTGAACAAGGCCGGGCTGGAGATTAGCGACAGCCCTCTCAGCAGCGAGCAGCTTGCTGGGCTCATTAAACGCATCCAGGACAACACCCTCTCCGGCAAGATCGCCAAGCAGGTGTTCGAGGCGATCTGGGCCGGCGAAGGCGACGCCGATCAGGTGATCGAGGCCAAGGAGCTGAAGCAGATCACCGACAGCGGCGCCATCGAACAGATGATCGATGCGATCATCGCCGCCAACCCACAGCAGGTGGAACAATATCGAGCCGGCAAAGAGAAGGTGTTCGGATTCTTTGTCGGCCAGGTGATGAAGCAGAGCCAGGGCAAGGCCAACCCGCAGCAGGTCAACGAGCTGCTCAAGGCGAAGCTTAAGGGCTGAGCCAGGTTCACGTGGCGGCCGGCTTGGTCGATGACCGGCCGCTGACGGCACCTGCCTCTGGCTTCGCCAACGATGCACTCAGGTAGAACCAGGCGAACAAGCCGGTTTGCCTAGTACATCACCGCGCAAATCACGATCTCTTCGGGTGCGCGGACCTCAGTGGGCATCCTGACTCCTGGCCAACTGAAGCCGCCGCCCGCAGAGCCGGATAAATCCCGCGTAAACGGACCGCTGTCAACTCCTAACGGAGCCAGACAAAGGTCGGATCAATGCCCACCGCCCTTCAACGACGAGACAATACCTTCGATCGTATCCTTGGCATCGCCAAAGATCAGCGAGGTATTATCTTTATAGAACAGCAGGTTGTCGACGCCTGAGTAGCCCGGACGCATGGAGCGCTTGAGGAAGTAGACCTGGTGCGCCTTGCCAGCATCGAGGATCGGCATGCCGTAGATCGGGCTGGTCTTATCCTCCTTCGCGGCCGGGTTGACGACATCATTCGCGCCCACCACCAGCACCACATCAGTGCTCGGGAAGGCCGGGTTGATCTCGTCCATCTCCAGCACCTGATCATAGGGGATGTCGGCCTCGGCCAGCAGTACATTCATGTGGCCCGGCATCCGGCCCGCGACCGGATGGATCGCGAACTGCACCTCCACATCACGCGCCTGCAGCAGCTCCATCATCTCCTTCAACGCATGCTGCGCCTGCGCGACGGCCATGCCGTAACCGGGCACCACGATGACGCGGTTGGCATCCTCCATCCAGTACACCGCATCCTCGACCGACGCCGATTTGACGCCCTTCTCGGCCGCCACCGCGCCGGCGCTGCCGCTACTGCTGCTATCGGTGCCGAAGCCGCCGAAGATCACATTGATGATGCTGCGGTTCATCGCCCGGCACATGATGAACGAGAGGATGGCACCGGAGAAGCCAACCAGCGCACCGACAATGATCAGCAGATTGTTGTGCAACGTGAAGCCGGTCGCAGCCGCCGCCCAGCCCGAATAGCTATTCAGCATCGAGATGATCACCGGCATGTCGGCGCCGCCGATCGGGATGATCAGGGTGCCACCAAGGGCAAAGGCCAAGAGCGTCATCAGTACCAGCGAGACCCAGCTCCCGGTGCTCGCGAAATGCACTGCCAGCGCGATGGTGGTGATGGCGATCAGCGCGTTCAGCGCGTGCTGCCCGAGGAACTTGATCGGCGCCCCGGACATGATCCCCTGCAACTTGGCGAAGGCGATCACCGAGCCGGTAAAAGTGATGGCGCCGATGACGATGCCGGCCGAGAGTTCGCCCATGAGCAGGGCATTGAGGGTACCGGCCTGAGCGCGATTGATGAAGGTGCCGATCGCAACTAGCACCGCCGCCATGCCGACAAAGCTATGCAGCGCGGCGACCAGCTGCGGCATCGCCGTCATCTGGATGCGCAGCGCGGCGACGATGCCGATCACCGCGCCGATGGCGCCGGCGAAACCGATTAACCAATAGCCCTGCACCTCGGCGCCAGCGAGGGTCGCGCCAATCGCGATCGCCATGCCGAGCATCCCGAACAGGTTGCCGCGCCGCGCCGTGGACGGATGGGTCAGCCCCTTGAGGGCCAGGATGAACAGGATCGCCGAGACCAGATAGGCCAGCGCCTGGGTGGTTGGAGAGAGTGGCAATTCCATCGCTGATCAGCCCCTTTTCTTCTTCTTGAACATCGACAGCATGCGATGCGTCACCAGAAAACCGCCGAAGACATTGATGCTCGCGAGCAGTACCGCGAGAAAACCGAAGAAGGAGGCCGCAATCCCGGCCTCTTCGAGCCCGGTGACTAGCAAGGCGCCGACCAGCACGATCCCGGAGATGGCATTGGTCAGGGCCACCAAGGGCGTGTGCAGCGATGGCGTAACGCCCCAGACCACGTAATAGCCGATGAAGCAGGCAAGCACGAAGACATAGAGCGCAAGGATGGATTCAGGCATCCGGGGGACTCCTTTAAGTAGTAAGTGGCAGCAGCTGAGTGGCGATTGGCAGCAGCGCAGACCAGGGTGTCGAGCCGCTCTTCGCGCTCAAGGTCAGGCGCTCAGCATGCGCGGTGGTAGAGACATCGCTCAGCGCTCGATCAGCATGGCCGCGGTGATCTCGTCCTGGGTCAGGTCCTTGAGCACAGGTCCAGCGTCTGAGGTGTCGACCATGATCTCGAGTAGGTTCGAGAGATTCTTGGCATAAAAGGCGCTGGCATCGGCCGGAACCATCGACGGATAGTTGGTGTGGCCAACGATGATGACACCTTGGTGATCGATGACCTGGTCGGGTTCGGAAAGCTTGCAGTTTCCACCATTGGCGGCGGCCAGATCGACAATCACTGAGCCGGTGCGCATCCGCTCGACCACCTCGGTGGCAATCAACTCGGGCGCCGGCCGGCACGGGATCAGGGCGGTGGTGACGATGACATGGGCCTTGGCCAACTCATCCGCTAGCAGCTGTTGCTGCCTTGCCTTGGCCTCGGCTGAAAGCTCTTTCGCGTAGCCACCCTCGCCAGCGCCGCTCTCACCGAGATCGAGCTCGATCGGCTTGGCGCCGAGCGAGGCGATCTGCTCCTTGGTCTCGGGGCGCACATCGTAGCCAAAGACATCAGCGCCGAGCCTGCGCGCGGTCGCAATCGCCTGCAAGCCAGCAACCCCAGCGCCGAGCACGACGAGACGCGCCGGTTTTGCCGCCCCTGCAGAGGTCATCATCATCGGGAAGAACCGGCCATAGTGAGCAGCGGCCTCGATGACGGCGCGATAACCAGCAATGTTGCTCTGTGACGAGAGCGCATCCATCGACTGAGCGCGCGAGATCCGTGGCATCCGCTCCATCGCCAGCACCTGCACACCGTTCTCGACCATGCGCGAGAGCAGCGGGTCCTCGCCGCAGCCCTCAACCAGGCTCATATAGGTACTTCCAGAGCGAACCGCCTGCGCCTCGGCCTCGCTTGGCCGGCGCACCTTGATCACAATGTCCGCTGCAAAACAGGCGTCGCGCTCAACCACCCGGGCTCCGGCCTCGGTATAGGCCGCATCGGGGTAGTGCGCGGCGACCCCAGCGCCGGCCTCGATGAGCACCTCGAAGCCTTTAGCGACGAGTTTCTTGGCGACATCGGGAGTGGTCGCAACCCGCCGCTCACCGGCGAACGTCTCTCTTGGAATACCGAGCTTCATATCAGTTGCTTTCGCTCTCAGTCGTTTTCGGGGCCCCAGGGAACTAGGCCCTATCGATTCCGGGGCAAGCGCTTACTGGGGCTCGCTCCCAGCGAGCCCGGCGCGACAAGGTTATCGGCCCCTTAGCAGCGCGGCATTATCGGCGCTCGGCATCCGTATCTCAATGGCCCCGTCAATGATTGCCAGAATTGCGCAGACCGCGAAGCACCTGCGCCGAGATCTCCTCGATCGACTGGCTTGTGGTGTCGAGCACCGGCACCCCAAGCCGACCCAGCATCTCGTGGGCCAGGCGAATATCGTTGCGACAGTGCGCCAGCGAGGCGTAATCGCTGCCGGGCCGCCGCTCCTCGCGGATCAGATGCAGTCGGCGCGCCTCAATGGTGAGGCCGAACACCTTCTCCTTCACCGCGCAGACTTCGGGTGGCAGGGCTTCGCGCTCGAAGTCATCCTCGGTCAGCGGATGATTGGCCGCGCGCAGCCCATAGTGGATCGCCAGATAGAGACAGGTCGGCGTCTTTCCCGAGCGTGAGACCCCAACCAAGACCACATCCGCATGACGGAAGTTGTCCGGACGCATGCCATCGTCGTTGGTCATCGCGAAATTGATCGCCTCGATACGCTTGGTGTACATGCTCGGCTTGGTGATCGCATGACTGCGCCCGGACTGGCGACTGGGCAAGACACCCAGCTCCGCACTCAGAGGCTCGACGAACTGTTCGAACAGCTCTAGGTGAAAACAGTCGCCCTCTTCGAGAATCGCGGTAATCCCGGCGTCGAGCATGGTCGAGAACACCAAGGGGCGGGCGCCATCGCGCTCTGCGGCCTCGTGCATTCGCTGAGTCAGCGCGCGCGCCCGCGCCTCGGTGTTGATGTAGGGCATATAGACCCGCTCGAAATCGACGCTATCGAATTGCGAGAGCAGACTCTGACCGAGGGTCTCGGCTGTAATGCCCGTGCTTTCAGAGACAAAGAAAACGGTTCGCTTCATGGGCTGTGATTCACGTCAATGCAGCGTAGGTGCTAGAGGCAAGATAGTAGGGTATGGGGCCACGCTGACGTGGCTCCGGTGCGGGATCGCATCGCGCGTGCTCAGTGAAACAGAGGATTAAGCCTCAGGTCGAGCCCATTGCGAGGCGCGCCGCACGACCGTCTGTGACCCTCTCGACGACAAGAGCACTGGAGACTTCCACTCATGGCGACTATCAGCAACGACAAAGAACTCCGCGACCTGCTGGAGAAGCTCTCCGTCGAGCAGCAACGGCTCATCGGCTTGGGTTTCGCAAAAAGCCTCGTCCATCTAAGCCGAGATGAGCGCGTCAAGCGAGCGATCGAGACCGGCCTGCGCACCGACACGTCCGAGTCGGAGCTCGAAGACGCCTATCGCGCAGCCAAGGCCTGGTCGACCAAGACCTACACTGACTGCGGCAAAGATACCGATTGGCTCGCCCAAGCCGACCATTTCGTCGCCGCCGCCGTCGCCGCCGCGCTCACCCCTAATAGCATGCTGCCAGACAACAAGACCAATCGCGCATGGAAGGCGGCGATGCATGCGCGGATGGCCAACAACTGCGAACTCGTTGAGGGCGAGGGCGGCGCCCATCTTGACGAGGTCCAACGGCAGTACGAGATGGCTAACGATTTCGCTAGCACCCATTGAGCACGCTTGTTGAGAGCGCCCGCTGAAAGCCCCGATACGGCAGCAGACCGGAGCCGGTGCCGGCTCCGGCGTCAACGCAGGGGACCGCCAGCGGCAGCAACCTCGTCAGCCTCGGCAGCCAGTATCTCATCGTACACCGACCAGGCATCGGCGGCGCGTTCGGCCGAGATCTGCTCGATCGCATGGCCTAGGTGGACGACGACAAAATCGCCAACCGCCAGCTCATCCGGGTCGAGCATCAACAGGCTCACCTCGCGCTCGACCCCTTTGGCCTCACAGCGCGCGCCGAAGCCGTTGATCTCAAGAATCTGCATTGGGATGCCCATGCACATGGGGCGCTCCTCCATCAGGATAGTGCAATACCTGGAGGCTAAGCCGGCGACTCAGGTCACCGCAAGCGGCCTACATCAATCCCCGAGGCGATGCGGGGCCGTTCACGCTCCCGGTCGCTGCGGGGCGCATAGATTCACCGACCGGAGGTCCCACCATGCCCGGCAAAGGCACCCTGATCCTCGGCCTTGGCAACATCCTACTGACCGACGAAGCAGTCGGCGCCGCGGTCTTGCGAGCACTGGAGCCGATCGCCGAAGCCGACCCTGAGATCAGGCTCTACGACGGCGGCACCCTCAGCTTCACCCTGGCCGCGCCCATCGGCGACGCCGCTCGCTTGATCGTCGTCGATGCTGCAGCAATGGGCGATCCGGCCGGCACCGTACGTCTGTTCGAAGGCGAGGCGATGGATCAGCAGCTGAGCAAGTACGCGAAGAGCGTGCATGAAGTCAGCCTCGCCGACCTCTTCGACATCGCTCGCCTGACCGACACCCTGCCCAGCCAACGCGCCTTGATCGGCATCGAGCCCCAGCAGGTCGACTGGGGGGATCAACTCACGCCCGCCGTAGCCGCGGCGGTGCCCGAGGTCGTCGGCGAGATCCAGAACCTACTGCGGCGCTGGCGCGCTTAAGACTCATGGCGCGGTGCCAACCCGCAAGTTGAGTCGCCCTTGATGCACGGTCATCGACGCCGCACCAACGCCCACGTCGGGCAGGAGCTGGGCCGCGAAGGTCATGAACCCCCAAAACCGAGCCATGAGATTTCGCACGAAATTGTAAGGTTATTGAACCATTAGAGGCAAACTGTGCGATAGGTCAAACACGATCGGATAAGCAATGCCTAACATAAGTAACAATCGATGGAGGTTAGCCTAATGGCGGAGCTCGCCGAGATACCAATTCGCATCGAGCAGCCCGAAACCGAGCCGCAGCAGTTCGGCAACGCGTTGCCGATCCTGAACGAGATCCGCCATGCGCTTGCGCGATTCGCCGAGCAAGGCGAGCCGACCCGCATCGACCTCGCTGCAATGCCCTTTGGCCCTGGCGACGAGGATCGCTTGATGGCACTGCTTGGGCGCGGCGAGGTTGAGGCCAGCGTTGATGCGCTGGGTCCAACTCGCGTCTGGGAGACCCGTTTCCCCGGTGTCTGGGTTCTCGATTACGCCAACGTCGAAGGCGAACGCATCGCGTTACAGATTGAGGTCGACGAGATTCCTCAGATGCTGCGCACTCAGCGCGCCGACATCACTGATTCATTGACCGCGTTGGACGCAGCGCTTGCGTCGGCAAGCGCGGCCGATCCGGCGGGTGAACCCCGCCACTGATAGCCGATCTTCCAGCAATGGCAGGAGAAACGATGGCCTCATCAAAGACCTTGGGCGAGAGCCTGCGCCAGCACGGGGTGTCACGCCGTGGATTCCTCAAATTCTGTGCCGCGACGGCGTCGATGATGGCCTTGCCACCGACTATGGCGCCCGCCATCGCGCAAGCGCTTGAAAAGGCCCGGCGGCCCTCAGTGATCTGGCTCTCGTTTCAGGAATGCACCGGCTGCACCGAGTCGCTGACCCGCAGCTTCTCGCCCACGGTCGAGAACCTAATCTTTGATGTGATCTCGCTGGATTACCATCACACCCTACAGGCTGCGGCTGGCGATGCCGCCGAGCACGCCCGCGAGCAGGCGATGAACACCAACGCCGGCGAGTACCTGGTGGTGGTGGATGGCTCCCTGCCCGGCCCAAACGCAAACCCGGGGTATTCCACCATCGCTGGCATCAGCAACTACGATATGCTGATGCAGACCATCGAAGGCGCCGCCGCGGTGGTCGCCGTCGGCACCTGCGCTGCCTTCGGCGGCCTGCCCAAGGCGGACCCTAACCCAACCGGCGCGGTCTCGGTGCAAGACCTGGTCAAGGACAAGCCGGTGATCAACGTCTCCGGCTGCCCGCCGGTACCGATGGTCATCACCGGCGTGCTGGCGCAATTCCTGACCTTCGGCACCATCCCCGATCTCGACGAATACGGCCGCCCACTCGCCTTCTTTGGTCAGTCGATCCACGACCGCTGCTACCGCCGGCCGTTCTATGACAAAGGCAAGTTCGCCGAATCCTTCGATGACGAAGGCGCCAAGGCCGGCTGGTGTCTGTACCGACTCGGCTGCAAGGGTCCGATGACCTACAACGCCTGCGCGACCATGAAGTGGAACGGCGGCGCGAGTTGGCCGGTCGAGGCTGGCTATCCCTGCCTGGGCTGCTCCGAGCCTGACTTCTGGGATGCGGGTGGCTTCTACAAGGCCCTTTCGGTTCCGACCGGTTCGCCCGGTGACGTTCTGCTCGCTGCCGGTGCTGTCGGCGCCGTGGCGGGTGTCGGCGCCGGTCTGATGAGCCGCCATCAGAGCAAGCAAGCCGGTCAGCATCATGACAAGGTCACCGCCGATCAATTAGAGGAGAAGCTGTGATGACCTCGATGGATTTCCTGCTCCTGACTAAGGGGCCACTGTTCAGCCTCGCCATCGCGATCTTCGCGCTCGGCATTCTGATCCGGTTGTTCGAGATCTTCGCGCTCGGCCGTGCCCATAACTATGCTGCAGCGCGCGGCAACGAGGTCATTCCGGGCCTGAAGACGGTCTACCGGCGCTTCAATCCGGACCCGGGCACCTTCAAGCGCTCGACCTTCGATGTGGTGGTCGGCACCCTCTGGCACGTCGGCTTCGTCGTCGCCTTGCTACTGTTCATCCCGCACATTGAGCTGATCAAGAGCACGCTCGGTGTGAGCTGGCCCGGACTGCCGAACCCAGTCGTCGACGCGGTCACCGCGATCACCCTGCTCGGCCTGGTCGCGGTGCTCATCCATCGGTTCAGACACCCCGTGAAGCGCTTCCTGAGTACGCCGGAAGACTATCTGATCTGGCTGGTAACCTTCCTGCCGGTCTTGACCGGCTACCTGGCCTATCACCGGCTGATCAATCCCTATCCACTGGCGTTGGGGATGCATATTCTGAGCGCCGAGATCTTCCTGATCGTGCTGCCCTTCACCAAGCTCACGCACATCTTCACCGCCTTCGTCGCCCGCTACTACAACGGCGCCATCTTCGGCCGTAAGGGGATCCAGTCATGACCCAGGATGCCAACCAATTTTCCGTCGAGCGCGGGCTCAACGCCTGGCGCGAGGAGATCGATGCGCCGGTCGCATCCTTCTTCTCGAGCTGCGTGCACTGCGGCCTCTGCGCCCAAGCCTGCCCGTTCTTCGTCGAGACCGGCGACCCGAAGTACACGCCGATCCATAAGCTGGAGCCGATGCGCCTGCTTTGGGAGCAGGAGTACACCCTCTGGGGCAAGCTCAAGAAGACCGTTAAGGATCGGCTCAACACCCAGCTCGGGCGCAAGACCAAGCCGCTGATCACCGACGAGATGCTCGAGGAGTGGGAGCCACTGCTCTATGATTCTTGCAGCATGTGCGGGCGCTGCTCGATGGTGTGCCCGGTCGGCAACGACATCCACTACATGATCCGCAAGGCGCGCGAGGGCATGGTCGCCTCCGGTCATTCACCCGAGGGGTTGGTTGCCGCCTCGGTTCGCGCGGTGAACACTGGCAGCCCGATGGGGCTGCAGTGGAAGACGCTCGACGTGCAGATCAAACACGTCGAGACCGCAACCGAACTCGAGGTACCGATCGACAAACAAGGCGCCGACTATCTCGTCTTGCTGTCGTCGATGGAGATCATCAACTTCCCCGAGTATCTGGAAGCCATCACCAAGATCTTCGACCACGCAGGGGTCAGCTGGACCCTGAGCAAGACCTGTTTCGAGGCCACCAACGCCGGCATCCAGATCGGCTCCAAGGACATCGCCGCCACCCTGGTGCAGCGCGTCGTCGACGCCGCTGAGCAGCTCCAGGTCAAGAACGTGATCAGCCCCGAGTGCGGCCATGCCTATACGGCAATCCGTTGGGAAGGGCCGAACGCAATCAAGCGCGCCTATCCATTCAAGGTCTACCACATCATCGAGGTCTTGGATCAGCTGCGCGCTGATGGGCGGATCAAGACCGAGGGCAAAGAGATGGACCGCCTGTCGATGCACGATCCCTGCAACTTGGCGCGTAAGAGCGGCGTGGTGCAGCAGCAGCGCAGCCTGATGGACCTGGTCGCAGACGACTTCGTCGACCTCAAAGAACATGGCGAATACCAGTGGTGCTGCGGCGCCGGCGGCGGCGTCAGTTCCAACGAGCGCGCCGAGCCCCTGAAGATGGCCGCGTTCAAGCGCAAGAAGGCGCAGATCGAGGAGGTCGAGCCCGAGCGCATGGTGACCATGTGTGCGACCTGTCGCACCCAGCTCGAAGAGGGCCTCGAGGAGTTCAACATGGACATCCCCGTGGTCGGGCTGACCGAGATCATCGCGGATCATCTGGTCCAGAAAGAAGACAAGGGCTAGGCGGACAACCGGCAAGCGCTGGCCCTGGCAGCCCCGCGAAGAGGCGAAGGGATACTTTAAGCACCGCCTTGCCGGATGATTGCCGCTATCGGCATCCTGCTCGCACGCTGAGCGCGTGCGAGCGCAAGAATCGAGCGAAAGGCTGAACAATCATGAGCGAGCGCGTCGTCGTCGACCCCATTACCCGCATCGAGGGCCATCTGCGCATCGAGGCGGAGATGAACGGCCAGGATATTGCCAAGGCCTACTCGTCCGGCACCATGGTGCGCGGACTCGAGATCATCCTGCGTGGGCGCGACCCGCGTGACGCTTGGGCCTACGCGCAGCGTATCTGCGGCGTCTGCACCCTGGTACATGGCATTGCCTCGGTGCGCTCGGTTGAGGATGCGCTGAACTACCCGATACCGCCCAACGCACAGCTGATCCGCAACCTGATGATCGGCGCGCAGTACATCCACGACCATGTGATGCACTTCTATCATCTGCATGCGCTGGACTGGGTGGACGTGGTCTCGGCGCTCAGCGCCGACCCGGGCGCGACCTCGCAGCTGGCACAGCAGATCAGCGCCAAGACCGCGGCTGATCTCGGCACCAGCAGCTGGGGCAAGTCCTCGCCCGGCTACTTCAGCGATGTGCAAAAGCGGCTCAAGACCTTCGTCGACGGTGGCCAGCTCGGCATCTTCGCCAACGGCTACTGGGGCCATCCGGCCTACAAGCTACCGCCCGAGGCCAACCTGATGGCGGTCGCGCACTATCTGGAAGCACTGGCCTGGCAGCGCGACGTGGCGCGGCTGCACGCCATCTTCGGCGGCAAGAACCCGCATCCGAACTTCATCGTCGGCGGCGTCGGTT
>CAZEZH010000015.1:0-38679 GCA_964516305.1 uncultured Halochromatium sp.
CCTCTGGCCGCGCATCGAGGCCCTGCCCAGCCTGACGCAGGTCTACCGCGAGATCGAGATGCCCCTGGTGCCGGTGCTCTCGCGCATCGAGCGCCTCGGGGTGCGCGTCGATGTCGATGAGCTCAACGCCCAGAGCCGCGACCTGGCCCAGCGTGCTGCCGAGCTCGAAGAGCGCGCCTATGCCGAGGCCGGCAGCCGCTTCAACATGGGCTCGCCGAAGCAGATCGGCGCCATCTTCTTCGAGCAATTGAAGCTACCGGTGGTCTCCAAGACCCCAAAGGGCGCCCCCTCGACCTCCGAAGCCGTGCTCGAGAAGCTCGCCGAAGACGGCTATGAGCTGCCGCGCCTGATCCTCGAGCACCGCGGCGTGACCAAGCTACGCTCGACCTATACCGACAAGCTGCCACTGATGGTCCACCCCGAGACCGACCGCGTGCACACCAGCTATCACCAAGCGGTGGCGGCGACCGGCCGGCTCTCGTCCAGCGATCCCAACCTGCAGAACATCCCGATCCGCAGCGAGGCCGGCCGGCGCATCCGCCGCGCCTTCGTGCCCGAGCCGGGCTTCCGCATGCTCGCTGCCGATTACTCGCAGATCGAGCTGCGCATCATGGCGCATCTCTCCGGCGACGAGCGCCTGCTCGCGGCCTTCGCCGCCGGTCAGGATATCCACCGCGCGACCGCCGCCGAGATCCTCGGGCTGCAGCCCGATGAGGTGACCGGCGAGCAGCGACGCTCGGCCAAGGCGATCAACTTCGGCCTCATCTATGGTATGTCCGCGTTCGGGCTCGCGCGCCAGCTGGGGATTGAGCGCCAAGAGGCGCAGGACTATGTCGATGCCTACTTCGCCCGCTATCCGGGCGTGCGCGCCTTTATGGACAAGACCCGCGAGCAGGCGCGCCAAGACCGCTACGTCGAGACCCTGTTCGGCCGCCGGCTCTACCTGACCAACATCGGCCACAGCAACCATCAGCTGCGCAGCGCCGCCGAGCGCACCGCGATCAACGCACCGATGCAGGGCACCGCGGCCGATATCATCAAACGCGCGATGATTCAGGTCGACCACTGGATTCGCCGCGAGCAGCCGCCGGTGCGGATGATCATGCAGGTGCATGACGAGCTGGTGTTCGAGGTCGCCGAGGAGGCCACGGAATCCGCCTCAGCGCAGATCTGCGCACTGATGCAAGGCGCCGCCAAGCTGGCAGTACCGCTGCTGGTCGAGGCCGGAGTCGGTGATAACTGGGACGAGGCGCACTGATGACGAAGCCCACTGATCTCAAGGCCCTCTCGTCGCTCACGACCATCGCCGCCTTGCCACCGCGATTCGCGACTGAGGCCTTGGCAATCACTATCCTGTTGCTGACGACGCTAGCCCCGGCGACGACCAATGCCGACGATGCGCTGGCCGAGGTACCGGACCCACTGAGCCTAGAACAGGCCCTGAGCTTCGCGAAGACGCATCCGCGAGTGACGGCAGCCGATCACAACGCCGCAGCCGAGGGGATTGGGGCTCGCTCCGCTGCGGCGCGAATGAACCTGCCGCGCGCACAGCCACTCTACCTTGGCTGCCATTCACTCGCCTTCAGCGGCGCGCGAGGCAACGATGCCGAGCGCGATGTCGCCTGGTCCGGATTGCTCAGTAGCGCCGATGCCCAGCGGCTCGAGATCATGCAACGCTTCTACGATGTGCTCTTGGCCGACCTCAGTTTTGCGCGCGACAACGAGGCCATGGCTGTGGCCTTCATCCAGTTCGACCGGGCCGAGGCGCGCGAAGAGCTAGGGCAATTCTCGCCATTGCGCACCGCCGAGCTGCAGGCCGATTATCAGCTGATCCGTCGCCAGCGCACCGCCAGCGAGGCGGCACAGCGTGTCACCCGCGCCCTGCTGGCAACCGCCCTGGGCCATCCAACCTCATTGCCCCGCCAGCTGCTGACCCCCGAACGCGAGTCATCCAACGCCGAACGACCCGAACTCGATGCGATCGTCGCTCATGCGCTCGATCACAACCCCGCCATCAAGTCCCTGATGCAAGGCCGAATCGAGGCCGAGCAGGCCCTAGTACGCATGGCTGTGCGCGAACGGGCGCTGGAACTGCTGACTCGGCTCGAGCTGCTCGAGGTCATCACCGAGCAGGCCCGAAGCGAGTCGGACTGGCGCGACCTGAAGTTAGACGAGAGCCGCACCCTATATGAACTCGAGGCCAAAGCCGATCTTGGTTTCTCGATGAGCCAGCAGACCAAGGCGCGACGTGATGAGCAGGAGATCACCTTCTGCCGCGCGTTGACCCGCGCCGAGCTCAATGCACTGCAGGGACAAGCGCGATGAGCGAGCAACATCATAACGCCTCCTTTGGCCAGCAACGGACTCACGCCACACCCATGCTTCAAGCGACCTACCGGCCCTCCCCCAGCCTGCAATATCGCCAATCATCGCACGCCAGGCGGTCGCCAAAGCTCACCCCGGCACTGAGCCTGACGCTCGGCGCCTTCATGCTCTTTCTCCTGACAAGCCATGCCGAAGCCGCGCTGCAACTCAGTGGGCGTCTTGAATGGGTGCGCAAGGTCGAGATGCGCGCGGTCGAGAACGGCGTCATCGCCGAGGTCCTGATCGCACCCGGCGAACATGTTGATGAGGGCGATCTGCTGCTACGCATGGATCAGCGCGAGGCGCGAGCCGCCAGCCTCGAGGCCAAGGCCGGCGTCGCCCGTCAGCAGATTGCGCTCGAAGACGCCGAGCGCGAACTTGCCCGCGCACAAGAACTCTTCGACCGCGGGCTGATCGCCAGCGAGGAGCTGAAAGATGCCGAACTGCTTATGGCCGTCGCCGAGGCCGAGCTTGAATCGGCCAACGCCAAGCAGGCCGTAGCCGAAGTGCTGCTTGAACGCACCGAGCTGCGCGCGCCGTTCGATGGGATCATTGTCGAGCAGAACGGATACCGCGGTGCGGTGATCTACAAGACCCTGCAGCAACAGCCACTGATCGCCGTGGCTCCGACCAGTCAGATGCTTGCTCGCGTGCTGGTCACCTCTGACATCCTGCGCCGTTATCGCCCCGGACAGCCAGCCAAGATCAATGTGCGCGGCCAGCTGCGCACCGGCAGCATCTACAGCCTCGGCGTCGAGGCGGTTCGTATCGACCCGGACGGCGCCGTCTATGAATTGGACGTCATCTTCGAGAGCAGGCCGGACGAGATCCTTAGGCCCTCAGAATTCGTCCAGGTCACATTACCTTAATCCTTCCCTAGCGGAACTTTGCATCATTGCTATACTCATAAATGCAAGGCGCAACAATGCGCTAGGTCGCAACGGGCTTCCCCCTCCCTAGCGGCCATTGTCTCCCGGCCCCCCATAACCGGGAACAGTTACCCCGGTGTTTCCCCCGATCACCGGGGTTTCTTTTTTAACGCTGGGGTACACTCGCCACATGAAGTACAAGCTTGGCGTCGTGATGGACCCAATCGAGTCCATCAACATTAAGAAAGACAGCACCTTTGCGATGCTGCTCGCCGCACAGCAGCGCGGCTGGTCACTCCATTACATTGAGATGGCCGACCTCTTCGTCGCCGGCCAAGAGGTCAGGGCCCAGACACGACGGCTGCAGGTCAAGGATGACCCATCCGGGTGGTTTACGCTCGAGACCACCGAAACGCTCGCCCTCGCCGAACTCGATGCGGTGCTGATGCGCAAGGACCCGCCGTTCGACATGGAGTACATCTACGCGACCTATCTACTCGAGCTTGCCGAGGCCGCCGGCTGCCTCATCGTGAACGCACCGCGGACCTTGCGCGATGCCAACGAGAAGGTCTTCACGACCCATTTCCCGCAGTGCTGTCCACCGCTCGTGATCAGTCGCCACGCCGAGGTGCTCCGGGCATTCCTCGCCGAGCATCAGGAGGTCGTGCTCAAGCCACTCGACGGCATGGGCGGACGCTCGATCTTCCGGGTCCGCAGTGGCGACCCCAACACCTCAGTGATCATCGAAACGCTGATCGGCACTAGCCGTGGCGCTGGCCAGCGCTTTTGCATGGCGCAACGCTTCCTGCCCGAGATCGCCGACGGCGACAAACGGGTGTTGATCGTCGACGGCGAGCCGGTCCCTTTCGTCTTGGCGCGCATACCGGCCGCCGGCGAGTCACGCGGCAATCTGGCTGCGGGCGCCAGCGCTGAGGTAAGGCCCATTAGCGAGCGCGAGCATTGGATTGCGCTGCAGGTAGCCCCGGAGCTCAAGGCCCGCGGAGTCCTATTCGCGGGGCTGGACGTGATCGGTGACTGGCTCACGGAGATCAACATCACCAGCCCTACCTGCATCCGTGAGATCGATCGCGCGCGTGGCACCGAGATCGCCCAAGAGCTGATGACCGCAATCGAGGCCCGACTCCGTGCTCGCTAGTCGCTGCCCACAGAGCCCAGGCTGCCGGTCTAGGCTCAGCTGGCCCCAACGCACGGCGATCGCGCTGCTTATCGCCGCACTCTCGGCGGGTTGCAACAACCGCGAAGTCCCCGTCTATACGACCCAGTTTCCCGCTTTCGGAACCGCGGTTGATCTCAGCATCGTCGGCGCCCAGCGCGAGCGGGCCGCCGCGGCTGCCGCCGATGTTGAGCTTGATATCCTCTTCTTCCAACGCGCCCTTTACGCGAACAGCTCCGGGCGCATGCTGCGCATCAACCAGCTGCTCGCCAGTGGCGAGCCGCTTGCAGCCCCACCATCGCTGATCCCGCTGCTAGCGCGCAGTCAAGACCTCTACCGCCAGAGCGGCGGGCTGTTCAATCCAGCCTTGGGCCGACTGACCCGTCTTTGGGGGCTCGATCGGTCGCGTCCAGAATCGGCCCCGCCGCCAGGCCAGGCAGCGATCAACGCGCTGCTCGCCGTTCAACCGACGATGGATGATCTCCACCTCAACGGGATTGAGCTGCAAAGCGACAACCCAGCAGTACAGCTCGACTTCGACTCGGTTGCGTCCGCCTACGCGATGGACGTCGCCATCGATACGTTGCGTGCTCAAGCGGTGCGCAGTGCCTTGATCAACATCGGCGGCGATGTGCGCGCCATTGGCAGCCGCTCTGGCCGCGCCTGGCGTCTTCCGGTGCCGCGTGCCAGCGGGGCGGGGGTGATCGGCATCCTGAATGTCACCGGCAACGCGAGCCTATTCACCGTTAGCAGCCAGCAACGCAACTTCGTCTACCAAGGCGAGGTCTATCACTCGGTACTCGACCCACGAACCGGTCGACCGGTCGAGGAAATCGCCTCCGCAACGGTTCTCTATCAGGGCGACGGCCTGACGGCCGCCGCTGCTGCGAATGCCTTGATGATCGCTGGCCCCGAGGACTGGCCAAGCGTCGCTGGCCAAATGGGCCTGCGCTATGCGCTGCTGATCGACACCCTCGGCCGGCTCCATATGACCCCCGCGATGGCCGGGCGCATCGAACTGCTCGATACGGGGGCAGAGCAGATCATCCAGGTCCCGCAGGAGCCCGGGTCCCCATCAACCCGCTGAGATAAACCATGACCGCTGCGGCCGCGGCGCTTCGCACAGCATTCAGCTCGCCCAGCAGACCGATGACCGGCGACTGGTCGCTGCCGATCGCGATTGTCATAGCGATTGCAGCCCATACCGCACTGCTGCTCGGCCTGGACATCAAATCGCCACAGCCGGACCCAAGGCCGACGCAACGGCTCGAGCTGATGGTCGTGACCCAGTCCGAACCCTCAGCCGCAGTCCCGGCCCTGGTGAGCGCACAAACCGACCGCGCTGGCGAGACCCAGGCCCTGTTGCCCGACGTCGAGACTGTCGCGGCAGGAGCGATCGACAGCAACCTGCTGAGCGGAGCCGAAGCCTCCGCTAGCAATGCCGAACAACCACTTAAGCCTAGTAAGGAGCTTGAACCAGCTCAACCCCCCGAGCAAAGACCGGTACCCGCAGAGGCAACCGAGAGTCCTCAGCCTCCCGAACGCGCCAAGACGGCCATTCCCGCTTTAGAAGCCCTCCCGGCGCGCCCAGCTTCGGCGTCGCTGGTCAGGGCCACCAGCGTTGATCCTGAGGCCATGCACAAGCCCAAGGCTGATCCGGCAACCGACGAATCGCTATCGGTGCCGACCTGGCTCGAGTTCGATCAGCCACCGCAGCGGGCGATTTCAGCGGCCGACATCTTCGCCAGCCGCAATGCCGAAATGGCCAACCTGGCGGCCCGCATCGAGGAGCGAAGCCAGGCCTATGCAAGCCGCACCCGACGCAAGGCCATCAGTACCGCAACCCGCGAATACATCTACGCCAACTACATGGAAGCCTGGCGACGCAAGGTAGAGCGCATCGGCAACCTCAACTATCCTCGTGAAGCCAGGGAGCTCGGGCTCTTTGGCAGTCTGATCCTCCACGTCGCGGTGCGCGCCGACGGCAGCCTCGAGGGCATTCGCGTGGTGCGCTCCTCCGGGCATGAGGTCCTGGATCAGGCCGCGGTGCGCATCGTCGAACTCGCGGCGCCGTTTGCACCTTTCCCACCCAATATCAAACAAGAGACCGATGTCTTGGATATCACCCGCACCTGGCAATTTCAGCGCAACCATGAGCTGAGCTGGGGCAACTGAGCAGATCGTTGATACGCAACGGCTTGCCAGGCGCTCGAGCCGGCTTGATACTATCGCCATGACTGATGCAACCTCGCTGACCAACCACTTCCTCATCGCGATGCCGGGTCTCCAAGATCCGAACTTCTCGCGCACGGTGACCTATGTCTGTGAGCATTCCGCAGAGGGTGCGATGGGCATCGTGATCAACCGGCCGATGGAGATCCAGCTCGGCGAGGTCTTAGCCCAGCTCGAGATCGATCCCGAAGCCAGCAACGTCAGCAATGCCCCCGTCTATCTCGGCGGCCCGGTTCAAACCGACCGTGGCTTCGTGATCCACGACGGCGACTTCCGCTTCGACTCCACACTCCGGGTGACCGACGAGATCCAGGTCACCACCTCCCGCGACGTGCTCGAGGCCATCGCCAAGGGGCGCGGTCCGGCCAATCGACTCATTGCTCTTGGCTATGCCGGTTGGTCCAGCGGCCAACTCGAGCAAGAGATGATCGACAACGCCTGGCTCAGTGGTCCAGCCGATGGGCAGATCCTGTTCTCGACACCATCGGCCCAGCGTTGGCAGTCGGCCGCGCAACTGCTCGGTGTCGACCTCAACCTGCTCAGCGGCCAAGCCGGGCACGCCTGATCCGGTATTGGGCAGAACCAAAGGCAACGGCAACCTTGGCGACCCTGCTCGGCTTCGACTTCGGCCTGCGCAAGATCGGCGTGGCGGTCGGTCAAACAGTGACCGGCACGGCGACAGCGCTAGAAACCGTTCGCGCCCAAGGCCAGCGACCCGACTGGAAGCGGCTCGAGGCCATTATCCGCGAGTGGCGGCCCGATGCGGCCGTTGTCGGGCTGCCTTTCAACATGGACGACAGCGAGGAAGCCTGGAGCGAACGCGTCCATCGCTTCGCCCGTCAATTACATGGCCGTTTCGGTCTCAGCGTGCATCTGATCGATGAGCGCTTGACCAGCCTCGAGGCCCGACGTCAGCTCAAAATCGATCTGCATACCGCAGACGACCGCATCGACGCTCATGCCGCGAGACTCATCCTCGAGACCTGGCTCGCAGACGCCGAGCTGCAGACGCCATTCGCCACCCGTCTATCCGAAGGAACCTCTTTGCCATGACCACAATGCAAACCTGGCAGTCAGCCGACGAGGTCGAGGCCGCGATTGGCCAGATGGCCGATCAGCTTGGTGCACTCTTGGCCGCCCGGGCCATCGACCGACCACTGATGGTGGGCATCCACAGCGGCGGAGTCTGGGTCGCCGAGCGGCTGCATGCGCGGCTTGGACTCCAAGAGCCCATGGGTCAACTCGATATCTCGTTCTACCGCGACGACTTCACCCGCATCGGCACCCATCCGCAGGTGCGCCCGTCGGACCTCCCGGTGCCGGTCGATGATCGGCACATCGTGCTGGTCGACGATGTGCTGCAAACCGGCCGCACCATCCGTGCCGCGCTCAATGTGTTGTTCGATTACGGCCGCCCGGCCTCAGTGGTGCTCGCCATCCTCGCTGGCCGCGATGGCCGCGAGCTGCCCATCGAGCCGGACGTGGTTGGCCTCGATGCCGAACTCGAGCCGGGCGAGCAGATCAAGCTGACTGGGCCCGAGCCGCTGACGTTGAAGCGGGGCCGGGTCGAGCCTGACACCCACCTGGGCGGCGGTGACTTCGGCGCTAATAGGGCTGCTGCTGACTCAGAGCCCGGCCCCAGCCACGACTCCAACGCCAACTCTAGCGGCGACTCCAGCGGGGGCACCTGATGAACCCGCGCCAGCTTCAGCTCGATGACGAGGGTCGGCTCAAGCACTTCCTGACCACCGATGGACTCGACCGCGCACTACTGACCGAGATCCTCGATCGCGCCGAGGGCTTTCTTGGGGTCGCGCGCCAGGCGGTGAAGAAGGTCCCACTGTGCCGCGGCAAGATCATCGCCAACGTCTTCTTCGAGAACAGCACCCGCACCCGCACCACCTTTGAGCTGGCGGCCAAGCGGCTCTCGGCCGATGTGCTCAACGTCAACATCAGTACCTCCGCCACCGCCAAGGGTGAGACGCTGCTGGATACCCTGCGCAACCTCGAGGCGATGAACGTCGACATGTTCGTCGTCCGCCACGGCGAGAGCGGCGCCGCGCAGTTCATCGCCGAGCATGCCGCGCCCTTCGTCAGCGTCATCAACGCCGGCGACGGCAGCTATGCGCATCCGACTCAGGGCATGCTCGACATGTTCACCATCCGCCGCCACAAGGGCGCGTTCGAGCCGTTGATCGCGGTAATCGTCGGCGATGTGCTGCACTCGCGGGTCGCGCGCTCGCAGATCGGCGCGCTGCGCACCTTGGGTGCCGCCGAGGTGCGCGTGGTCGCGCCGCGCACGCTGATCCCCGCCCGAGCCGAGGAGGCGCTCGGGGTGCGGGTCTACGCCAACCTGGACGATGGCATCCGCGATGCCGATGTGATCATCATGCTCCGGCTGCAACATGAGCGCATGAACGGCGCCTTCCTGCCCAGCGAGCACGAATACTTCCAGCTCTTTGGTCTCTCCGAACGGCGCATCGAGAAGGCCAAGCCAGATGCGATTGTCATGCATCCGGGGCCGATCAACCGCGGCGTCGAGATCGACTCCGCGATCGCCGACGGCCCGCGCTCGGTGATCCTAGAGCAGGTCAGCAATGGCTTGGCCATCCGCATGGCGGTGATGTCGATGTGCATCGGCACCCAGAATTTGGCGCTGGCGACTGCCAATCGGCCCGCGGAGATGGTCGAGGCCGGCGCTGGAGCGGCGACAGAGACCGGCGCCAAGACTGAGTCTCCGACTGATGCTGAGGCTGAACTGCTTGAGCCTGGGCTCGAAACCGACCTACCGGGCCAATCACGCCTGCAACGCTGGCGCCAGCTCGGCCCCCAGCTCGCCGGTCAGCCGGGGCCAGGCTCGGGACTCGACACCAGCCTCGACCAGACCAGCAGCAACCAAGACGGCACACTCCATGGCTGAGCGTCGCTTGAGCATCCACCAAGGCCGGGTCATCGACCCCTCCACCGGCATCGACCAGATCACCGACCTGCATCTGATCGGCGGGCGCATCGTCGCGATCGGCGCAGCGCCTGAAGGGCTTGAGCCACAACGCGTTATCGACGCCACCGACCTCGTCGTCTGTCCGGGCCTGATCGATCTCTGTGCCTGCCTGCGCGAGCCCGGACTCGAGCACAAGGGCACCATCGAGAGCGAGACTCGGGCAGCGGCAGCCGGCGGCATCACCACCCTCTGTTGCCCGCCGGACACCATACCGGTGATCGATACCCCGGCGGTTGCCCAGCTGATCCGACGACGCGCCAAGACCCGCGGCCAAGCGCGGGTGTTGCCGGTCGGCGCCCTGACCAAAGGGCTCGCGGGGCAACAGATTAGCGAGATGGCGGCACTCCAAGAGGCGGGCTGCCCGGTGGTCGGCAATGCCGATCGGCCGATCCGCAATACCCGCGTCAAGCGCCGCGCCCTAGAATACGCCGCCACCTTCGACCTCACCAGCTTCCTGCATCCGGCCGATCACGACCTCGGTGACGGCGGCTTAGTCCACGAAGGCCGTGTGAGCACACAGCTCGGCCTGCCAGGGATTCCAGAGACGGCGGAAACGGTCGCGGTTGCGCGCGACCTCGCACTCGCCGAGCAGACCGGCGCGCGCGTGCACTTTCGCGGCCTCTCGACCGCGCGCGCAACCGAGATGCTGGCCGAGGCCCGCAGCCGCGGCATCGCGGCCAGCGCCGACGTCAGCGCCCATCAGCTGTTCCTCACCGAAGACGACCTCTACGGCTTCAACGCGAACGCCCACGTGATACCGCCACTGCGCACTCAACGGGACCGCGATGTCCTGCGCGCGGCAGTCGCCAGCGGTGCGATCTCGGCGATCTGCTCCGACCATCGCCCGCACGAGCCGGACGCCAAGCTCGCCCCCTTCCCCCAGACTCGCCCCGGCATCTCCGCACTCGAGACCCTCCTACCGCTGGTGCTCGAGCTGGTCGCAGATGGCGTGATGAACCTCAGCACCGCATTAGCGCGGGTGACCTGCAACCCAGCGGATATCCTGAATCGCTCCTATGGCCGCATCGGCGTCGGCGCCCGCGCCGATCTTTGTCTCTTCGACCCCAATGAGCGCTGGCGCCCCACACCTGAGCACTGGCTCAGCCAAGGCCAGAACACGCCGTTCTTCGGCCGCGAACTGCAGGGTCGCGTGCGCTACACGCTGAGCAATGGTCGCCTTGTCTACGAGCGGGTTTGATCTCATGGACAGCTAACCAAAACCACAATTCACACCGCAAGAAGACCTCGCTTGGGAACGCCAGCAGTACAATCGCGGCGCCAAGTTCCTGCATTACCTCACACTGCCGTCGTCTGGATCTCTCACCAGACGCGAGCGCATCGCGAATCAGCGGAGCTGATCTCGGAAACCGAGAGATCCGGCAAGCGGATCAGGCTCCAGAAAACCATCATTCACCTCGACAAGCAGCTCGCGGAGATCAAAGCGGTTTCCTGGACGGTAACGGGGAACGCTCGCGATGGCAGCATTCAAAAAAACCATGTATAAGCATCCTGCTCGACAACTCGAACCGCTTAATCATTCAATCAATGGAGAACGCTACCATGGCGAATTTTGCTGATTTGCTTGGATCTGTCATTCAAAGCAACCTTGGCTCATCGGGTCAGCAGCGCATCGGTAATGCGCTGCAGGACCTGCAGGCCAATTTTGGACAATTGACCGGTGGCGGCGCAGCGGGCGCGGGCGGGATGCTCGGCTCGCTCCTTGAAGCGGCCAAGGGTTCGCTAGCTAGCGCCTCGCAAAACCCGCTGCAGGCCGGAGGCATCGGTGCTGCACTTGGATCGCTGCTCGGTGGTGGCGGCAATGCCGTCAAAGGCGCCATGTCGGGTGGAGCACTTGCCATGATTGCGGGCGTTGCGTTCAAGGCGCTAACGAATGCCAATCAGGGCGGCGGCGCGCAAGCCCCATTGAGTAGCGGCAACATGCCTCTAGGTCTGCAGCCAGCTCAGACACCGGCCGAAGAGCAGGCGGTTGAACAGAAGACACAGTTGATCCTCAAGGGGATGATGAACATCGCCAAATCAGACGGCGAGATCAGCGGCGACGAGATCCAGCGCATCGTTGGCAAGATCCAGGAGTCCGGCGCGGGTGAGGAAGAGCGGGCATGGCTAAAGAGCGAAATGGGCAAACCGCTAAATCTAGATGCCTTCGCGGCGGAGATTCCAAACCAGGAGATTGCTGCCGAGGTCTATGCGGCCTCATTGCTCGCGGTGGAGGTCGACACCGACCAGGAACGCGCTTACCTGCGCCAGTTCGCCGCTAAGACCGGCTTACATCCGGCCGTCGTCCAGACCATCCACCAGACGATGGGCGTGGCCGAGGTATGAGGGAGGCGACCCCGCTGTAATAACCCTCAACTTGCAGGGGCCGCCCGTGATGTGAAGCGGAATCAGGCCTCCGCTTTGGGGATGCGAATCTTTTGTCCCGGATAGATCAGATTCGCGTCCTTGATGACCTCCCGATTGGCCTCGAAGATGCGTGGGTACGCATTCGCATCGCCATAGAAACGCTTCGCGATAGCCGAGAGGCTATCGCCCTTTTCAATGGTGTAGTAATCGACCACTGCCATTTGCTCAGGAGCCTTCAGGTTGTCGACCTTGACTTCACCGACACCCTGGACGTTTCCCGCCAAGAGCACGGCTTTCTCCATCGCCTCAGGGCTCGCCGCTTCGCCGGACAGCGAGACGACGCCGTCTTCGTAGCTGACGTCGAGCCCGGTGACGCCGGGGTTATCACTCTCGATCTCTTCTTTGATCTTCTCGCCGGCTTCGGCCTCTTGACCGAACAGTTTTTTTCCGTTGCCTTTCAAAAAATCAAACAGCCCCATGATGTCTTCCTCAGCATTGTTAGAGGGGTGACGCCAAGATCAAAAGCCTGGCGTGCCCCGAATCGATCGCGAGCGCCTGTAGTAGGCGTTTGCGACTGCAGGTTCAGTGTTGCAAGTGACTCATCTGTCGTCTGCCTGGGCATCGGCCCTTGGTGGACCCTCACACCAGCGCAGGAAGTTTGCCGATCTTGGCAGAAATGCGCAAATCGAGGCCGATCAAAATCTTGCACTGGTTCAATTCATCCCCTTAATAATCCTCCATCGAAGCGCGCCGTAATCTTCATTTTCCGCAGTCCCTCGGCCCGCCCCATCAGTCGAATGCACCAAGCGCGCCATCGCTCAGCGGCTCCGCGCCCAAACCAGACGCCCAAGCTTAGCGAGCACCAGCAGCCAGGGAACCCCATGCAGCAGCAGATCAAAGATGTCGATCGGCCGCACCAGGTCACCGGCGGCCAGCATCTTAAGCTTCTCCCAGACGTGAGGTTCGGGCACGAAAGGGGCTAGCCCAAGTGTTAGCGCGATGATTAGCAACAGGCCGAGGGGCAGGTGGTCGAGCCATTCAAACATGGCAGTGGAGTTCTCCTAGATGGATGAAAAAGGGATGGGGCCCTTGGCCCGTTGTCGGCACAGGATCACCCGGACTGCGCGCCGGCCATGCGGGCTAAAAACGCCGATTCCTATCGATCATGCCTGGTTACTGAGGGCCATCTTGCCCAGCGATCAGAGCGAATCGCGATCGCGGCCTGCGAGCAGCGATTGCGGCGCCGGGGCAGCACTCCCAAGCACCTGCCCTAGAATGGCCTGGGCACGCTCGGCAATAAAAGGCCGCGAAAGGCGCCGATCGGCGAACAGCAGGGTCTGATCGGCCGCGCGGTCGAGATAGAGCACCTCATCGGCGGCAGGCTGAAAGGGCTGGAGACTAATGCGCGCGATGCGGCCGAGGTTGACACCGCGCCCATCATCGAGCAAGACCAGGTGCGGTGCCAGCCCGCGTGCCGGGTCTGGGCGCGGGAAGTCGATCACACCAAGCAGCAGATAGGCACGATCGGTGATATGCACTCCGAGTTGGATGTCGGTCTCGCGCAGCTCGGCAAGGTAGACCGGCTCGCCGACTGCGGCGCGTAGGCGCTCGACCTGAGCCTGATAATCGGCCGATGGCCAGAGTCCGCCCTGAGTGGTGCCACCATCTTGCATACCGTCCATCTTGATGTCGCTCGGTTACCCTCGGCAAGCTCGACCCTTGAGCTGGTTGCCAAGCTCGCGGACCAGATTGGCAACGATCAGATTGTGCTCCTCGGTGCCGCCGGCCATCGCAAAGACCTCGCCGGCAACGTATTCGCTGCGTTGCCCGGTCGCGGTCCTCTCAATGGCGAGCCAGTCATCAAACGAGAGATGCGGTTGGGGTGCGGCGGACATCATGGCCTCCGGGGAGCCAGTGCAGCGGATATTGCGACGTCGAGTATAGCCTTGGTGGCGCCTGTCTTGGCCACGAGGACCCGCCCTGTTCGCCGGTGGGTGAATCCCGCCTTCCTGAGTGAGCCCCTTATCTGACCTCTCTAGCAGTCGATCTTGGTAACCACAAGATATCGAGCGACTTGCCACACAGCGGGACGAGGACAGGCGCGTCACTCGGTAACTGGAGACTCGGCCAGTGCTCAGCCAGATGGCGGTTAAACTCGTCTTCGTGCCAGCCAAGTTCGCTACGTTGCCATCGGTTGAGCCAAAACTCCGGGTTCATGGTTTCCTCGCCCTGCCAATACAGCCTGGCCCCGTGAACTCCAATCGCATGCTCAAAAACAACAGCGCCTCTCTGCTCGCAACCCAAGGCGCTACCGACGACCAAAACAACCATTCCACATGCTACTCAAAGCCTTCAGTGGGGCGCTGTGCAGACAACCTGAAGATCTTGTCATTGCTTGCTTTTCCCCCTTGGCTTGCTTTTCCCGCTTGACCACCCTGTATTATGCCGTTCAGGCGCTCCACCACTTGGCGCAATCGGTTGGCCTGAGTGCTTAGCTCCTCCGATGCGCCCGCCGCCTCTTCAGCATTGACCGCTGTTTGCTGAGTCACGTCGTTGACTTGCTTCAATGCAATCGTGACTTGCTCAATACCATCTTTTTGCTGTCTTGCACCAGCATCCATCTCATTCATCGCGCCATGGACACGAACGACACTGGTATCAATTTCCGCGAGCGCCGCATCCACGTTCACCGCCTTGTCCTTGACATCATTCAGTAGCGAGACAACGGTCGCATTCATCGCCACCCCCTTGCCGCTCGCATTCACCGAGTGCTCGATCAGCGACGCTGTCTCCTTAGCCGCTTCTGTCGCCCTGACCGCAAGGCCGCGTACCTCTTCCGCAACGACAGCAAAACCCGCACCAGCTTCGCCCGCCCGCGCAGCCTCGACCGAGGCGTTTAACGCCAAGATGTTGGTCTGAAAAGCGATATTATCGATCGTGCCAATTACCTGGGAAATGGAACTGGTCGACGCCTGAATCTCTTCGATGGCATCATTGAGTTCACTGATGGAGTCACCAATCTGCTGAACCACACCGCTGAGGTGTTTCATGGATGATACACCCTTCTTGGCAGCGCCCTCTGCTTCTTGCGAATACTCACTGGCCTGACGCGAGAGTTCCGCATTTTGCGTCAACAAGTCGCTCATGCTTTGCATGCTGGTCGTCGATTGTTCCAGTGAAGCCGCCTGCTCATTGGCCCCTTGAGCAAGCGATTGACTTGAGGCCGACACCTGTTCCGAGGCCTTTTCAGTTTCCAGACTACCGGCTTGTAGATCCTGACTGATTCGACTCAGAGGACCAGCCAGGCTGCGCGTGAGCATGAAGAAGACCACAGCTGCGACAATGGCCATCACCACTGTTAGCAAAAAGACCCAGTTGGTGACACTGGTGATGGAACGCTCTACATCATTGGCAGCGGCATAGAACTCACTGTCGTATGCACTCGCTGCAACTAACCAGTCCCAGTCTGGGAAGTAGGCGTAGATTGCCGTCTTGGTGCGGGGAGCGGTCTCGCCTGGATTTTGCCACTCGTACTCGATCAGCGCTGTCTCAGCCGACCCAAGCTGACGGCTCTGCTCGATCATCTCTTGGATGAAATAATCACCTTCAGCATCCTGACTGCTTAAAATATTTTCCTGATCCCGCTCGCGATTGGCCGATAGCACATAACTCCCCGCATCCTCGCCCTGGGTATTGAGAATAAAAATGTACCCGGTCTCACCAATCCTTCTTTTCGCCAGCTGATCTAGCAAAGGCTGAGTCGCTGTCGATTCCGGCGTACCAACATAAAAGATGCCTTCAACCTGACCTGCCCCTCCAATTAGAGGCTGATAGGCCGTTACATACCAGCGATCGACCACAAAGGCGCGGCCAAGGTAGGTCCTGCCGGCAAGCACCTCAGACAGTACCGGATTCGGCTCACCATTTGGATTGACTGCGGGAATAAAGGTGCCGACTGCCCGTTGCCCGTTCTTTTCCACGTTGGTTGCGATACGCAGCATATCGCCGGCGGGATTCATGCGTTGAAAGAGGGTTGCCGTATCGCCAGTGAGTTCGCCGATTGCGTCAATCAGGGGAACCCTGTGCTCGAACGAATTTTGCTGCTCCAGACTGATAGAGTTTCCGATCAAGGCCAATGGCAGTTTGACCGTTCGCTGTAAGCCATTATACTGATTGACGGCATCCCATTCGACGGTATCTTGCTCCGAAAAGCGAAGCCCACCAAGCTGATCCAGCTTGTCCGAGGCAAAGCTCAGCAGCGTCTTGACGTTTTGCTGAAGCAACTCTTGTGTAATCTCAACGGTATCGATGATGCCACCGATCTCCTTTTCCATCTGCTGATGGCCTTGCTCCACAATCTCTTCTCTTGCGAGCCCAGAGATCACATCGGCCTGAGAATATAAAAAGACCGCGACGATCGCTAATGGGCCGACGGCGACACCGAGCCCGGCCGTCAATAATTTGGCCTTCAAGCTTAGAGATTGCATATTGCATCGGCCGATTCGGGGTCCATGGATGATCTTCTAATCATGGGACATCTGTAGTAAGCGCAGTTACTGACCAGAGACGAGCACAAATACTGCAGGCTCATGAACTTGAGTTTAGGCGAAGACTTAAGAACGTCAACGCCGGGAACTGCGCGATGGAGTTTAGCGGTACAGGCCGTGCCAGCAAATCCGGCGCTGGCGTCTGACTTTGAAGCAGCGTCTCAGAGCTCGTCGGCAAGCGCCTGGAGCGCGCCGCGATCACGGATCTTGACCCAGTCGCCATCGACCGCAGTCACCTCTTTGTCGATCAGCCGGCGAGTGATGCGTGACCAAGTTTCCGGCTGAATCGACAGGCGCGAGGCGAGAACAGCTTTAAAGACTCCGAGCCTGAGGGCCGGCTGGTCCGCTTGACTATGTCGCAACAACCAACGGGCGACACGACCCTGGGCGGACAGCAGGCTCAAACTGTCGATCTCGGCGATCATCGCGTGCAGACGCCGGCTCAGATCGCCGAGCAACGCGAACTACACTCGGCCGGCATTAGCGCATCGGACGGCTGCGAATCGCCGTTTGTGCTCGAAGCGTGGAGCGGTTGCGGGCTCGAGTCAGGCATTAAACGTCCTCTATGGGTGCGGCGCGTTGTTAACGATCGATCGGATTGCTCAACGCTCGACGTTGCTCGCGCAGCACATGCCAGAGGCTAACGACATCGGAGCGCTCCTCGCGCAGCACGGCGGTGATCGCTAGCTCCTCAAACGCAGCGAGCACTGCAAGCATTGCCGCTAGACGGAACGGCCAAACCGAGAGACCAAACAGCATCAGGCAGAGCGCGATGGCCGTTGCGGCCACAGCGGCCTTGACCAGGACCGTGTGATAGCTGGTAAAGCGACCGAAGCGTAGCAAACCCGCCAAGGCAGGTAGCGCAATGCTAACCACCACGGCAGTGAGCGCAAGCCACTCGCTGCGAACAAGCGCGGGCCATAGCAGAAAGAGGGAGATCGCGGTGGCCGCGTAGACGGCGACATCTGCCCAGGAATCGAGCTGGGCACCCAAGCGACTGGTCTGGCCAGTGCGCCGTGCCAGCATCCCGTCGAGGGCATCGGTCAAAAATGCTACTGCCAGCAGCCAAACAAACACCTCCCGCTGACCATAGAAGGCAAGCAGCAGGAGCAACGGCGCAGACCCCAACCGGAAGGCGCTCAATAGATTCGGCAATGTCGAGAGGCCCTCCTAGTCAGCGCCCAGTGCAGAGAGT
Source organism: uncultured Halochromatium sp. (assembly GCA_964516305.1). Lineage (GTDB taxonomy): Bacteria > Pseudomonadota > Gammaproteobacteria > Chromatiales > Chromatiaceae > Lamprobacter. Next base: position 17,747 of record CAZEZH010000015.1, read on the forward strand.
CGATGGCCAACTCCGGGGTGGCGATCATCGTCTGCGTCGGCGACCCAACGCGGCGCTCTGGCGCTGAGGCCGCACTCATGAGCATAGAACAGCTTCGAGAAACTAGGCGAGAATCGCAACATTAGAATAACGCGGAAGAAGCGCGCGGGCGCACCCCGAGACTGCCGCGCCAGTGCGAAGTCCTCCCTAGCACCGTGCAAGCTCGGCTCCCAACCGTTATCATCCGCCAGCCGCATTCTTCCCCAGCAACGTCCTCATTTCAGGAGAAGCCAACATGACTATTCGTCTACGCAACGCAGCCCTCGGCGTCATCGCCTGCGCACTCGCCGGCACTGCCATTGCCGCTGACCTCAAACCAGAAGAGCAGATCCAGACCCGTCAGGCTGGCTACAAGTTCATGTCCTGGAACATGGGCAAGATCAAGGGCAACCTGGAGGGCGACTATACGCAGGCCCAGGTCGAGGCCGCGGCCAACGCCATCGCCGGTATTGCCAATTCGGGCATGGGCGCGCTCTACGGGCCGGGTACCGACCAAGACATCGGCGACGTCAAGACCCGCGTCAAGCCTGAGCTGTTCACGAATCAAGAAGAGGTTGGCAAGGTCGCTGTGGCCTTCATTGAGGCCGCCAACAACATGGCCGAGACCGCAGCGCTAGGTGACAAGGGCGAGGTCAAGACCGCCTTCGGCGAGCTTGGCAAGAGCTGCAAGGCCTGCCACGACAAGTTCCGCAAGGACTAAACCAAGCAGCACTTCGACACACTGAATCCGATGATCACACGAGGCCAATGCTGGCCTCGTGTCTTAGAACTCGCTCACTAGAAGCCACGACCGACGAGCACGCAGACGCCGCTTCACCAACTCGGCACGCTACCTGCTGGCGGCGGAGGCGGAGGCGGAGGCAAGAGCCCGCCATTGGCAATCCACACGACCGATGCACTGATCAAGACCGCGAGCAGCAGTGCCCAGAGGGGACCACCCCGCGCCGAACGTGCGCGCGAACCATCTGGTGGCGCTGGCTTCCAGCCGGTGATCATCGGCCGGATTAGATTATTACGACGCACCAGGGTATAGAACAGCGCCGCCAAAATATGCAGGCTCACCAACGCGACGATCAGCCAAAGCCCTTGACGGTGCAGGCTGGTCAGCCAATCGCTGGTAGCCTTGGATACCAGTGCGTAGAGCGGCCCGTTAAAGGCAATATCGTCATTGCTGAACAGGCCGCTAACCGCCTGGAACAAGAGCACGCCGAGCAGCACCAACACGGACAGGGCGCCGAGCGGATTATGTCCCTCTTCGTGCCAATGGCCGCGAAGATAGGCCAACAGCTTCCTGGGTGTTGGGAAGAACTGGGCAAAGCGGGCGTAGGTCGAGCCCAACAAGCCCCACAGCAGCCGGAACGTCAAGAGCCCCAATATCAGCAGCCCGGCCCGCTCATGCCAGACCATCCAGTTACCACCTTGCAAGCCCGTCAGAAGCGCTGCTGTCACAGCCAGGAAGAGCGCCCAATGGAAGACGCGTGTCGGTAGGTCCCAGACCTTGATGCGCATAGGCAAGCCGTCCGCAACAGTTCAGTTTTTCACTCACCGGAGCCTAAGACTACCGGCCCAAGGCCGCACATTATGCCAGGCTCAGGCCCGAGCGTATCAGCGCCTGACGAGTCGACGACCTTGATTCCGTCTACGCAGAGGCTCACGACCGCTCCATCTGATGACGCGAACGCGTAGAATCAGGCTATCGACCAAAACCTGCCATTGGAGCTGCGGGCCATGCCCTTCCAACTTTGTTACGCCAGCACCGCAACCCACGATTTCACGCGTGATGAGCTTCTCAAGCTCCTAACTTATGCGCGCAAGAGCAACGCCGAAAAAGGCATCACCGGTCTGCTGCTGTTCCAGGGCGGCCATTTTCTGCAGGTGCTCGAAGGCGAGGCCAACGAGGTGCGCCGGTTGTTCAAGCAGATCTGCGAAGACGAGCGCCATAACGAGATCGCACTGTTGTTTGAGGAGTTGGTCTCTCAGTCTCAGTACCCGGACTGGAGCATGGGCTTCCAGACGCTGGACGGCAGCGAGTGGATGGAATTTCCCAACGAGGATAGCAACCAGCAAGACCTGCGGGCTCTGGCCCAAACCATGGGTAGGGCCAAAGACCTCCTAATGTATGTTCGCAAACAGGGCCTTGACCCGGCCAAGGACATCGGCTGAATGCGCCGACACCAAGTTCGGCTCAATGAGCCAGGCAACCAACGCGAACGCCAAGAGAGTCACCCAAATCCACCTCTAATCGTCAACGCCCAAGCCCCGCAGCTGCTTGCCGCTGACAACCGTGCCGAAAAGCCAGCGCCCCGCTGCGGACGCTACGCCCCATCTTCCTGAAGAGGCATCCTGGATGAGCCACGATCAACTCCCTGCCCCACTCCGCCAACTCACCGAGGCGACCCATGCCGATCCGTTTGCCGTGCTCGGCCGTCATCGTGAGGGCGAGGCGACCTGCGTGCGCGCGATCCTGCCGCAGGCCGAAACGGTGACCATCGCTGAGCTGCAGCAGGAGCTGGAGCGTGTCAGTGGCACCGACATCTTCGAATGGCGCGGCCCAGACGACGCACTGCCCGGTCACTACCGGCTGATCTGGCGCGACCAAGATCATCGCGAGCACATCGCGCACGATCCGTACAGCTTTCCACCCCAGCTACAAGACTTCGACATGCACCTGTTCGGCGAAGGTCGTCACTGGCACGCCTATCGTCTACTTGGGGCTCGGGTGCACGAGACTGACGGCATCGCCGGCGTGCTGTTTGCGGTCTGGGCGCCGAACGCGGCGCGTGTCAGTGTGGTCGGCGACTTCAACGGCTGGGACGGGCGCTGTCATCCGATGCGCGTGCACGGCAACGGTGTCTGGGAGCTGTTCATCCCAGATCTCGCGCCAGGGCTGCTGTACAAGTTCGAACTCCGCTCGCGTGACGGCGCCATCCTGCTCAAGGCCGATCCTTACGGCAGGCGCTTCGAGCTACGACCGAGCACAGCCAGCATCGTCGAGCCACCCACCAACTACCGCTGGCGCGATGAGCCCTGGCGCCTGGCTCGAGCTGCGCATGACTGGCAGCACAGCCCGATGTCGATCTACGAGGTCCACCCGGGCTCTTGGCAGCGCGGCCCCGAAGGCGAAATGCTCAACTATCGCGAGCTCGGTGAGCGTCTGGTCGACTACGTCAAAGACCTTGGCTTTACCCATATCGAGCTGATGCCCATCACTGAGCATCCGTTCGACCTCTCCTGGGGCTACCAGACCACCGGCTATTACGCGCCCACCAGCCGCTTTGGCAGCCCGGACGATTTCCGCTACCTAGTCGACCACTGCCACGCCAACGGCATCGGCGTCATCCTCGATTGGGTCCCCGCACACTTCCCGAAGGATGCGCACGGCCTCGGCCGCTTTGACGGCACGGCCTTGTTCGAGCACGAAGACCCCCGCCTTGGCGAACACCTGGACTGGGAGACGCTGATCTTCAACTTCGGTCGCACCGAGGTGAAGAACTTCCTGATCTCGAGCGCGCTGTTTTGGCTCGAGGAATTCCACATCGATGGCCTGCGGGTCGACGCCGTCGCATCGATGCTCTATCTCGACTACTCGCGCACCGACTGGCTACCAAACCAGTATGGTGGCCGGGAGAATCTCGAGGCCATCGCCTTCCTGCGCGAGTTCAACGAGATCATCCACGACCAAGTGCCCGGGGCGCTGGTGATGGCGGAGGAGTCGACCTCTTGGCCGCAGGTCACGCGGCCGACCTATGTCGGCGGCCTCGGCTTTGACCTGAAGTGGAACATGGGCTGGATGAACGACACCCTAGAGTACATCAAGGAAGACCCGATCCACCGCCAGTATCACCAGGACGCGCTGACCTTCAGCATGCTCTACGCGTTCACCGAAAACTTCCTGTTGCCGCTCTCACACGACGAGGTCACGCATGGGAAACACTCGCTGCTCTACCGGATGCCCGGAGATGAGTGGCAACGCTTTGCCAACCTCCGGCTTCTGTACACCTACATGTACACCCACCCCGGCAAGAAGCTGCTCTTCATGGGCAGCGAGCTCGGGCAGGGAGAGGAATGGGACAGCCAGCGCATCCTTGATTGGTACGTGCTCGAGTATCCGCTGCACCAAGGGATTCAGCAGCTGGTGCGCCGCATCAATCGGCTCTATCAAGAACAGCCGCCATTGCATCAACTCGATTTCCAAGGGGAAGGTTTCGAGTGGATCGATTGCCATGATGCGCAAAACTCGGTGCTGATCTATCAGCGCAAGAGTCCTGGCGAAGACGGCGCTGACGCCCTAGCGCCCGCCCCCCATCTCGTCGTTGCGCTCAATTTCACACCGGTTCCGCGCCGAGACTATCGCGTCGGGGTCCCGGTCGCGGGCGCCTATGAGGAGATCTTCAACTCGGATGAGGCCGCCTTCGGTGGCAGCGGCGTGAACAATGGCAGCGCGCCCATCCGCACCGAGCCGGTGCACTGGATGAATCACCTACAGTCCTTAGTTCTAACCCTACCGCCACTGGCGGGTGTCGTGCTCAAACCGCTGCCGACAGCGGCAATGGAACAAGGCGTGGAGCCTGGAGCAACAGCCGATTGAGCAGCTGGCATGTCCCGGGCATGTCCCGGACAGGCGCCGACCAAGCTCGGCATTCGAAGATCTGATCGCGCAGGTGAGCAGCGATGGCAAAAAAGCCAACGACGACAAAGAAGACCGGGACCTCCTCGAGCCGCAAGGCCGAATCCCCAGTCGAGCCGAAACCCAACGCAAAGGGCTCAACCACCAAGCCAAAGGATGAGGCGCAGGCCAAAGCGCCCGCGGCAACCAGTGCAAAGCCATCCGCCGCTGCTCCTAAGACGCCCATGAAGCCCTCGGGCGCTAAGGCGACCAAGCCAACAAAGGGTCCAAAGCCCAGTGCCAATGCAATCGCTGCAGCCTCGTCAGACTCGGCCTCTTCGGCTACTGCTAGCGACACCAAGGCCGACCCTGCAACGAAGGCGGCTGCGGACGCAGCGGCACCCGCAAACAAGCTGAATCCGGCCAGCCCCGCTGGCAGCGGACAGACCTCAGGAACAACGACTGCCTCCAAAAAACCGGACACTCCGTCACCAAAGGCTGCGGTTCCTGAGAAGACGACGAAGGCTCCGCCCGCGTCCGCCCCGGAGCCAGAGCCGGTTCCGAAGCCGGAGCCAAAGCCTGAGCCAAAGCCGGTCCCGAAGCCAATCGCAGAGCCCCAGCAGCAAGCCACAGCAGAGACTCCCTCAGAGCCGGCGGTCTACCATGCGCCGCGTCCGAGCCTGTTCATCGTCCACATTACGCCGGAGATGGCACCGGTCGCGAAGATCGGCGGTCTGGCGGACGTCGTTTTCGGCCTAAGTCGGGAACTGGCCATCCGCGGTAACCACGTCGAGATCATCCTGCCGAAGTACGACAACCTGCGCTACGACCAGATCTTCGAGCTACAGCCGGTCTATAACGACCTCTGGGTACCCTGGTACGACGGTGCCATCCATTGCACCGTCTACTTCGGCTTCGTCCACGACCGCAAGTGCTTCTTCATCGAGCCGCACTCGCACGACAACTTTTTCAATCGCGGCAGCGTTTACGGCTTCCCGGACGACGTTCTGCGCTATGCCTTTTTCTCCCGCGCCGCCATCGAATTCCTTTGGCAGTCAGGCAAGCACCCGGACATCATCCATTGCCACGACTGGCAGACGGCGCTGATACCGGTGTTCCTGTACGAGTTCTATCAACGCCTCGGCATGACCCACCCCCGGGTCTGCCTAACCATCCACAACTTTAAGCATCAGGGTGTCACCGGCGCCGAGTTGCTGCATGCCACCGGCCTGCACCAGCCCGATCACTTTTTCGACTGGCAGCGGATGGGCGACAACCATCACAAGAACGCGCTGAATCTGCTCAAGGGCGGCGTCGTCTATTCCAACTTCGTCACTACGGTCTCACCCCGCTATTCGTTCGAGACCAAGGACCAGGGCCAGGGCTTCGGTCTCGAACCGACCCTCCACACCCATCACATGAAGTACGGTGGGGTTGTCAACGGCATCGATTACGACGTCTGGAATCCAGAGATTGACCGCTACATCCCGGTGCGCTACGGCCTCGGCAACCTCGACGACAAGTACGAGAACAAGCGCGCGCTACGCCATCGGCTGATGCTCGCCGACAACGAGAAGCCCATCGTCGCCTTCATCGGCCGGCTTGACCCACAGAAAGGCCTGGAACTGGTGCGCCACGCCATCTTCTCGACCCTGGAGCATGGTGCCCAGTTCGTGCTCCTTGGCTCCAGCCCTGACCAAGGCATCAACAATGACTTCTGGGGCCTGAAGCAGATGCTCAATGACAGCCCCGACTGCCATCTCGAGATCGGCTTCGACGAGGATCTCTCGCACCTGATCTATGCCGGCGCCGACATCATGCTGGTGCCGAGCCAGTTCGAGCCCTGTGGTCTGACCCAGCTGATCGCGCTGCGCTACGGCACCGTGCCAGTGGTGCGCACGGTCGGCGGCTTGGCCGATACGGTGTTCGATAAGGACCACTCCGATCGCCCATTGCACCAACGCAACGGCTACCGTTTTGACAATTACGATGTGCCTGGGCTCGAATCAGCGTTGATCCGCGCGCTCGACTGCTACTACCAGTACCCGGAGCATTTCCGCGAGTTGATGAAGAACGCCATGCGCGCAGATTACTCCTGGAATCATCCCGGGCAGGATTATCTAAATATCTATGATTTCATCCGCGACCGCTGAAGCGACTGCCAGAGCCGCCTGGCCAATCGCCAGACGGCATCTGTTATCGCGATCAGCGGCCTGTTCATGGCGCTGCTGGCGACAGCCAGCCAGCGCTCATTCGCCAGTCGGTCGTGTTCATCAAGGTACCCGTTGGTGAACGCCCTCCGGCAACAGACTAAAAGGCGCGCGCTCATCGCCGACAGCGATTCCGAGAGTCGCGCAGACCTGGGTGAACAACTCCTAGCACTCAATCTGGATCTCACCTCGGTCAGCTCCAGTGAGTCGCTGATCGGGCAATTGCTGAGCGCAGAATTTGAGATCGTCTTGATCGACCTCAATTTGGGCCAGAGCCATCAGATCACCGACAGCATTCAGCTGGCTCGTGGATCAGGCCAGATCGCGCCGATCGTCATCATTGCGACCCAGCTGCCCGAGGCTGAGCAAGCGAGGCTGAGATCGCGCGGTTGCCATCTCCTGTGGAAACCGTTTGACCCGGCCACCTTGGCGACGCTGCTTGAGCAATGCCTGCACACCTCGAGACCAGAGCACTCCTCGGCCAACTCAGCGGACCTGGATGAGAATGAACAGCGCGCCTTGCAATGCGTCTTCATCGAGATGCTGAACAGCAGCTATCTTGACGACCTGAAATCAGCCCTAGAGCAAAGTTCTGCCAGTCAGGCTCAGGCTGTACTGCATAAGCTCAAAGGGTCCGCGGGGAGTTTTGGCTATAATCGATTGGGCAAGCTCGCCGCGTCGGCAGATGCGCTGTTGCGTCAAGGGTATCCGCTTAGGGCGGTCGTGAGGCACATCGAACCCGTCATCGCCGAGGCCGAGCGCCTTCAACAACTCAAGCATTAGATGGTTACTCGATGCCCTGGTCATGCAATCCAAATGACATCCGCATTCTGATCGTGGACGATGATCCGATGCTGCGCAAGCTCCTGCGCTCGACGCTGCACTCACTGGATCACACAAACATTCTCGAATCAGGGTTAGGTCAAGAGGCCGTGGATCTCTGCCAGCAGAACCCCCTAGACCTCGTCTTTTTGGACATCGAGATGCCAGGCGAGATGAATGGCATCGACGTACTCAACGAACTCAGGAAGGACGCACGACCGGTCTCGATCATCATGATCACTGCCCATAGCACAATCGCCAATGTGCGTCAGGCGGCTGCTAGCAAAGTCAATGGCTTCCTGATCAAGCCGCTGAATCCCGAGCGCATCGAAAAGGCCTTGGAGCATTTCCATCGAAGCCGCTGCGCCTAGCGATGAGCGCACCGCAGCCACTGATGGCCGCACCTTATTGCCGCACAGCGAGAATGGCGGCAATCTCCTCGTCCCTGAGCACGATGGGATTGGTCTTCATGCTGCTACCCCGGCTGTTGGCGACGATACGCGGATGATCGGCGCTGGTGACGCCCCAGGCTGACAGGCGCTGCAGTTGCAAGCTCTGGGTCCAGTCCCACAGGCTATCGAGTAACGCATCCCAGGCTTCTTGCCGGCTCAAGCCCTGCTCACTGGCGAATAGGCGGCCAACCGTGGCATAGGCCTCCAGGGCCGGATGCTCGGGCTCACGCTGTTGCATGGCGCTCAGATTGATCTCCGTGGCCTTGGCCACCAAGGTGCCGCAGGCCATCCCATGCGGAATCGGGAAGAAGGCGCCGAGCGGCGATGCCAAGCCATGCACCGAGCCGAGCCCGGTCTGCGCAAGACAGATGCCTGAGAGCAGTGACGCGTAGGCCATACCGGCTCGGGCCTCGGCGTTGTTCGGGTCTTCGTAGAGCGGCAAGAGCGCGTCACGTGCCTGTTTCAACCCGTCTAGGGCCAAGGCTGCACAGAGCGGGTTCGAGCGGGTCGAGACGAAGGATTCCAGCAACTGCGTCAAGGCATCCATGCCGTTAGCCGCCAGCACCGAGCGCGGACAGGTTTGCAGGAAATCCGGGTCAACCAAGGCATCACCTGCCACTAGGGCCTCGTCGCGAAAAGATTTCTTGTAGCCCTCCGCGCCGCGCTGGCTCAGCACGGCATTCTTGGTCGCCTCCGAGCCAGTGCCGGCGGTGGTCGGCAACGCGACGAAGGGCAGCGCCGGCCCTTGATAGGGACGTTCCGGCCCCACCCCTTCGAGGTGATCCAACACCGAGTTGCCAGGACGCAGCAGACCAGCGATGGCCTTGCCGGCATCCAGCGCGCTGCCACCCCCGATGGCGACCACGACATCGATGTCGGCCTGATGATAGGCGCGCACCGCGGCATCGATCTGATCCGGGCTCGGCTCATCGGCGATCTGAACCTGCTCGATATGCACCTCGGCCGTGGCGAAGGACTGCTCCAATTCCGCCCAGAAGGGACCGGCGCGCAGCGATGTCCCACCGGTGACCAACAGCGCCCGCCGTCCATAGCGAGCGGCGCAGGCGCCAACCGTCGAGCGCACGCCGGCGCCAAACGCGATGCGCGGCAAGCGGGCGATCGAGAACGCTGTCAGGCCCGCCATTATTCAGCCACCAGCAGTTGATAGGCGACACCTTCGCGCGGGCGCGCCATCATCTCGGCGACGGCCTCCCGCCAGGCCAAGTAATGGGCCGTCTCCTTGTGCGCACGCGCGGACTCGGCATCGACATAGGCCTCGTAGAGGATGAAATGATTCGGATCGGCCTCCCCTTGCAGCAGATCGAAACGTAGGTTGCCCGATTCTTGTCGGGATTTCAGGCAATTCTCGTGCGTCGCAGCAATGAATCGATCCCGCGCCTCGGGAAACACCTGGATATGGACGAGTGTTGTTGACATTGCTTTTCTCTCCTCAGGGACATTAGACAGACGTTTGGGGCTGGTCCCTAACCAGCCATTGCTCGGTCCAGGCGACCGCATGGACGAAATCCTCATTCAATTTCGCCACCACGGCAGGACTGAGACTCGAGAGATCACCGGATTCATGCGCATCCAGCACACCCAACAGCTTGCCCATCTCGCCCTCGCGCTTCAGCAAGGCATTTTGCACCGGGACGGAAAACGGCATGTCCTGGAGCAGCGTCGGCATCGGCAGGCCCTCGAAGGCATCCAGCCGTGAAAACAGACCGAGGGTGAAGGCGGTATTCGGGTCGATGCTCCGCACCCGTCGGGCGATGCGAGCCGCCATCGCGGCGCGATTCAAGAGCATGCGCACCTGTACCGCTTCGACTGGATCATTGCGGCTGAGCAACAGGAAGGACGCCATGGTCTTGATCCGCTCTAAGCCGAGTCTCACCACCGCTTCGTGCAGGGAATCGATGCGACGGTTGCCGCGCGAAAAAGCTGCCGAGTTCACCTGCGCGAACAACAAGACGCAAAAATGCGGATGCTGAGCCAGCAATGCCTCGAGTTGCTCGAATTGAATCTCGTGCGAGCTGAGCTCGGCCAATAATCGCAGCTCGACGGCACGATTGCTCGAGCGCTTGCGACCGCTCTCTTTGACCTCCTTCGGTGGCAAGAACACGAACCCCATGAACCAATCGAAGTCGCCTGCGTGAACGCGGGCCAAGGTGGCTTGATCCTCGACAAAGGTCGCCAGTAGACGTGGACCATGTCCCTTGAAACGCTCAGCGAGTTCCAGGCAATTCGGGCGTCGACTATCGATCTTGATGAGATCAACCAGACGGATGGGAATCTCGGGATAACGCTCGAAAACGGTCTGCGGCACGGCAATCAAATAGCCGCTGGAGCGCAAGCGCTGGATCGCATCAAGCGCCGTCGGCGATTCGAAGAAATCCAATGTCAACTCCGCGAACAACTGCTCGGCAGGGAACTCGAAAAACCCTGTATTCTCAATCCACTCCAATGGCGCGGTGAACAAGAGCTTGCGGTCGCCAACCAGGTTCTCGATACCCACCTCGTAGATTGCCGTCGAATAGGAGCGAACCGTCGCGAGAAAGGGATCATCAAAGGACGCCATATCCGCTCCACAATGGGAGCGATAGAGCAGCTTATCGGCCACATGATGCAGCTTGCGATCGCAAATCGGCTGCAAGGCGATGCAGTAAGGGCTATGGTCGCTCTGTTCGCTCATGAATCAGGCCGATGTTGCTCAAGTCTGTCATTGAGCAGAGGGCGCACACGCTGCAAGCTCTTGAACACCGCGTTCACTTGCCTGTCGACATCGGCCCAATCGTTCGGTTGATCGCGGCAGGCCTGCTCCAGCCCCCAGAACCCCTGTCTCGCCTGTTCCATACACAGGGTCGCGCAGAGGCTTTTCAGCGTGTGCGCCTCTAGCTTGAGCGATTTCGCATCGCGTTGTTCCAAGGCCGCTCTCAGACGTTGCTCGGCGGCGGGTAGATCGTCAAGGAAACGCGAGAGAAACATGATCAGTAATTCTTCTTCCGCACCCAGCTGCTTGATCGCCTGATCCCAATCGAATTGCTGCGGGTCGGCACCTGTCGCGGAGGGCCGACCTGGGGTTGCCGAGTCCGCATCAGCACACGGCGCCGTGGTCTTGTCTTCTTCGCCGGCGCCGAGCCAGGCATCGAGATCCGAAGAGGCGTGGGCTTGCTGCACTTTGGCTCCATCGCTCGGCAGTCGGGCCTGGGCATCGCGCTTGGGCAACACTCGCTCCATCTCCTCATACAACAGTTTGGAGTTGATTGGCTTGGCGACATAACCATCCATACCCCGCTGGAGATACTCCTCGCGATCCCCTTTCATCGCCTTGGCTGTGAGGGCGATGATCGGCACCTGTTGCCATTGATGTTGGCGCTCGAATTCGCGAATCTGCTCAGTCGCTTCCAAGCCGTCCATTCTTGGCATCATGATATCCATAAAGATAAGATCAAACTGCTCCTTGCAAGCCCATTCCACGGCTTCGCGGCCATTATTGGCCAAGGTATAAGAAACCCGAAACTTCTTCAATAGCGCAATGATCACCTGTTGATTGATTTGATTATCTTCCGCGACCAATATATTCAATTGTTTATCGGCAAGTGATGAGCCAGATCGGTTTAAGGCGCCTTCCGTGGTATGGTCTTGCCGAAAGAGGAGATGGCGCAAGTCAGCAAGCGTTATAGGTTTCGTCAAACACTCTGGTTGTTCGGACTGCCGACAGAGCATTTCCTTGCCACTGTAGAATGGGCAAGACTGCTGGCACTCACGTTGGTTGTGGCCCAAGTAATCCTGGTCGCGCTCTTCTTCTCCGGCAAACGCAGAAGAACTCAAAATACGTATTTGCGCTGGACAGAGCAAACCCTCGCGCAGCACTTCATTAGCCATGGCGTAGCCGTCCATGCCCGGCATGTTGGCATCCAGTAGTAAGAGATTGAACGGCTGCTCATCCTCGATCGCCTTGCGCAGCGCCAACAACCCTTCCGGCGCACTTACCGCGGTCGCACAGGCAACCTCGAGAATCCTGAGCATGTGATGAATCACGGAGCGATTCAGTGGCTCGTCATCAACCACCAAGATCCGATAGGTCGTTGCCGGTAACACCGGCATGCGGACATCCTCGACGTTAGGCTCGGCGGCAGGTTTAAGTGGCAGGGTCACGCGAAAACAGGTGCCAAGGCCGACCTCGCTTTCAACGTCGATCATTCCACCCATCATCTCGACCAACTCACGGGTGATCGTCAAACCAAGCCCGGTGCCCTCGAATTTCCGAGTCGTTTTGCTGTCGACTTGCTCGAAGGCATTGAAAATATTCAACTGTAGCTCGGCCGGGATGCCGATGCCGGTATCCTCGACCTCGAAGCGGGCCCATTGGGCGTTGCTTGCCTGAGGCGCATGTGCTGGTCTCTGACAGGGAGACACGATAAGCTTGACGCTACCCTGATCGGTGAACTTCAAGGCATTACCGATCAGATTCGACATGACCTGGCGAAACCGGGTCGGATCGATCTCGACCCAGCGCGGCAGCGTCGGCTCCACGTCGTAGAGCAGATTGAGCCGCTTGCATAGCGCATGCGGCACCTGGCTCTTGATCAGTTCCCCGATGAATTCGAAGAGGTCGGTCGGTTCCGGTTTCAGTTTGAATTTCTTCGCCTCGATCTTGGAGATGTCGAGGATCAGGTTGATGATTTCCAGCAGATGCTGCGCCGACAAGCGCGCCTGGCGGAGATAATCACGCTGCTGTGGCTGAAGCTCAGTCTCTAGCGTAATGTCTAACATCCCCATCACACCGTTCATCGGCGTGCGGATTTCATGGCTCATGTTCGCGAGGAATTGACTTTTCGCGACATTGGCCGCTTGAGCCGCCTCGATCTGCTGTTTCAGTTGCGCATCATGCAGGCAAGCAAGTGCCGAATACGCCAACTTGTCCATTAGCACATTCAGCGACAGCAGCAGACTGCGAGAAATGCTCGGGCCAACCCGTTTCAAGATCAGCACACCAATCTTCGGCAGATAAAACGCGTAATAGGTTGAGGTGCTGAACTCGCTCGCTTGCGGCAACGCGCCATCCTCGGCAGCCGCTTGCCAAACCTTGAGGTCGATCTTATTCTCCGGCAAGTTCAATTCAGTCAGGAAGTCTTGCAATTCGGAAGATTTGCGCGCTGTCTTCGGCGCGACATAGAGATGATCCCAAATCAGCCCTTCATTGGCGTACGTTTGCGCCTGTTCTTGTGCCTGCTTTTTCGAGCGCCCATGCGTTGTATCCTCGCCATCGACGGCCTCGTATTTCAAGACCACAGCGGCTTGGCAGTTCAACTGGCGCATGATCGTGCCCACGGACTGCTTGAGCATGCTTTGCAGATCCAGGCTGTGACCAATCGCTAGCGAGATTTCATAGAGGATCTCGATCTCTTTTTGATGATCGGCTTCGGTCATGGCTGCTCTGTCCGGCGGCTCTGGTTGGCGTCGGCCTCGTCAGCCCGCATGAACTCAAGCAACTGCTCCGGCACGAGCGGGCGAGCGATCAGGAAACCCTGAATCTCATCGATGTTCAGCGCATCGAGATAATCGCGCTGAGATTCGAGCTCGACGCCCTCGGCGATGGTGGTTAAACCCAGGTGAAAGCTCAGGGTGCTGAGCGCGGTAACGATGGCTCGATTGCGTTTTCCTCGGGTGATCTCTTTGACGAAGGCACGATCGATCTTCAAGGTATCCAGCGGAAATTGCAGCAGATAGGACAGCGATGAGTAGCCCGTGCCGAAATCATCGATCGCGATGCGGAAACCAGACTGCTTGTATTTTCGCAGATTGAGCAATGTTTGCTCCGGCACCTGCATTGCGGTGCTCTCGGTGATCTCGAGTTCGAGTTGCTCGGGCGGCAACTGGTAGTCCTTGACCAGCGCACACAGGCGATTGATGAGGTTCGGGTTCTCGACTTGCGCCGCAGCCAGGTTGACCGACATCCGCAGATTCAGGCCCTGTTGTAACCAGTCGACGGCCTGACGAACCGCCTCCTCCAAGATCCAGTCACCGACCTCATGGATGAGCCCGGTTTCCTCCAGGATAGGTATGAAGTCCGCCGGCGACACGATCCCGCGCTCGGCGTGGTTCCAACGCAATAGCGCTTCCACGCCCTCAATGCGCTGGGTCGCCAGACACTGCTGGGGTTGGTAGACGAGAAAGAATTCCTGCTTCTCGAGCGCGCGGCGCAGATCGGTTTCGAGGATCACCCGCCCTTCCGCACGCGCCTCGCGAATCTCCGAGAACTGGATGAAGCGATGGCTCTGATCCCGATTAGTCTCTCGCTCCGCCGCTTGCGCGGCCTGAATCAGGCTGGCCGCCTCCTGACCATCGTCCGGATGGATGGCCAGGCCCATGCTGCAATCGATATAGACCTCGCGTCCATTGATCTGCAAGGACAAGATCAACTGGCTCAGGAGTTGCGCTTGGAGCTTCGCGAGATCGGTACTCTCCATCGGGATCGCCATACCGAAACTGTCCGACTCGAGCCGACACAAAAGGCTATTGGAGGGCAGCAGTTGTCGAAGCCGGTTGGCCAGGGTCACGATCACCTCATCGCCCTGCACCGGACCAAAGGCTTCGTTGATGCGATGCAGGCGATCGATATCGATCACCAGCATGCCAGTGCGCGCCTCGGCGTGCCGGTCGCGCTCGAGCCGATCCGCGAGCAAGCGGGAGAACAGCCGATGATTCGGCAGATTGGTCAGCTCATCATGCTCGACCAGATAGAGCGTCTGATCCTCGAACGCGCGCAGAGCGGTCACATCCTGAAAGGCGCCGACGATGACGCCATCCTCGATCTGTGGACTGCTTTGCAGCTTGATGATGCAGGCGTTGCCCATGCGCGCCAGTTGGATCTCCAGATCCAGCCCCGCCGCCCGCGTCCCGGCTTGATCGAAGGCCTGCTGCAGGCGTTGACGCTGATCCGGCCGCGCTTCTTCGATGAGTGCAGCAACGCTGGTCGGCATGGCCGCGGAGCGGCCAAGCAGGGACGCCGCATCCCGCGACCATTGCAGCTGCCCGGTCTCGATCTGGAGCCGCCAAAAGCCCAGCTTTGCCAGTTGACAGGCGCTTTGCTGCTCCAGATGGATACGGCGCAGGCGCTGTTCGCGCACGGCACTGGCGAGCGCATAGCGCACCCGCTGCGTCAGGATCGGCAGATTGATCGGCTTGGTGATGAAATCGGTTGCGCCAGCATGGAAGGCCTTGGTCACCGACTCGTTGTCATCGGAGCCCGTCACCATGACCAGGGGGATCATCTCGCCCCCCTCACGCTGGCGAATCGCGGCAACGGTCTCGAAGCCATCCAGCTCCGGCATGCTGACGTCGATCAGCATCAGATCGGGCTTCGCGGTTTCGAAACACTCCAAGGCCTCGAGGCCATTGCTGGCTTCGGTCACCTGATAACCAGCTCGGGTCAAGCCATACTGGATCAACAGACGGATACCAGGGTCGTCGTCCACCAGGAGGATCTTGGCTGGGGTCTCTTGCATGAGTCAGTACCGCGGATGCCGCCCAGATGCCGAATCGCTATCGACGCGGTAATGGACGATGAACAAGGATCCTGTCAGTGCCTGTGCCTAACCAAACATGTCTAGTCGCACGCGCCTAGTCGAACAGGATGCTGAAAACCGATGTCTTATTATAGAACTCCAAAAAGGCGTCGCCGGTATTCGCAATCTCGCCGAGGGTAAAGGCCCCATTCACGGGCTGACCTGGCCCGACCGCGTTCAGCTCATCGGCTATCCGCTCCCCGAGGAACAGCACGCGCGAGATGCAATCGATGAACAGGTAGCTTGCCGCCTCCTCGCCGACACCCTCGGGGATGGCCAGCTCGCGCGCCTTGGTCGCAGCGGCGATCAGGCTGTCCGGCGTGCCGTTCAGCAGCCGTAAAAAGGCCCCTTCGGGCACTTCGCCGACGCACACCAGATGGCTGCCGTCGGCGACCATCAGAGGATCGCGAACGACCATCTCGGTGTCGAGCTTGGTCATGCCGAAGGGATAGGATTTCGCCAGCGAGAAGAAATTCTCTGCCTGCATCGCCCGACCGCTGTGCGCCTCTACCATGCGCTTGTAGACGTCAAAGGCAGGCTCCCAATCCAGGGTCATGACGACATTACCCTGGGCGCCGGTGACCTTCATTGGCTCGCTGATCGGCTGCCAGCCGTGCGTGACGCCAAGATGGCTGCGGATCGGCATCCGCGCCAGGACCGCGACATCGGCCAGCAGCCCTGCATTGGTCAGGATGCAGGGTTTTTTCTCAAAGCTCAGCGAGCCCGCGCCACCGCCGATGAAGTTATTCTCGAGGCCGAAGTTGGTGAACAAGCCATCGACCAGCGCGCTGATCCGGCTCGACAGCCCATCGACATAGACCAGCATCGTGGTCACCTCGGGCGGCTCGGGCCAGTGCTCGGTAGCGACCTCGACCCGCTCGTCGAAATCCGCCTCCGCGTCGCTCAGGCCATGCACGCAGGCGACCTCGGGCATGGCGCCGAACGCGATCAACAAGGTGCCGCGTTCATAGTTCTGGTTCTGGTAGGTGACCTGCGGGAACATCCCCCCGAACAGGGGCATCCCGCAGGCTTGCAGGATCGGATCGAGCTGTTGCGGTTGCCAGCCGTTGGCGTCACAGGCAAGCACCATCAGGCCGCCGATGGCCGCTTCGCTGGTCAGCGCATGGAGCGCTGCGAGCAGGCCGTCGGGAGTCCCACTGGGATCGAAATGCGCACGCATGGCTCTGCCTCTCATCGTGACCAGGATCAGTATCTCGCCAAGGGCAGCCAGTCTATCAGCTTGCGAATCCTTGCTGGACGTTAGCGGCTATACTCTAGGGTTTTCAGAATCAGCGATCACTTGGGTAACTCCTTATGATGAAACGACCCCTCTTCCATACGCTGCCCCTGATGCTCCTGGCGATCAGCGTGGGCGCTTGTTCCTGGGCCGGCCAGAAGACCGGCAAGGCCGTCAACGCTCTCGAGAAAGGCGCCTCTGAATTCGAGCAGGGTTATCAGAAAGAACGCGCGCCACAGGACCAACAGCAGCCGTCCGAATGAAGCTCTATAATCTGTTTCCGCTCTTAGCCGGCCCGTTCGATCGCTGGACACCACACCTGGAGCGGGCCGCCGCGATGGGTTTCGACTGGGTATTCGTGAACCCAATCCAACGGCTTGGCCGCTCCGGCAGCCTGTACTCGATCGCCGACTATTTCGCCATCAATCAGGCCCTGCTCTCGCCCGACTCGAGCTTAGAGCCCGACGCGCAGGTACAAACGATGGCTGAGATTGCCGGCGAGCAGGGACTCTCGCTGATGATCGACCTGGTCATCAACCACTGCGCCGAAGACAGCCCGCTGCTAAACGAGCATCCTGACTGGTTCCTGCGTCAAAACAACCGCGTCGCCCACCCCTTCTGCGTCGAGGCCAACGGCAACAAGGTAGTCTGGCGCGATCTGGCGCAGTTCGACCATCAGCGCGCCTTACAGCAGGCCGATGATCCGAACGGTCTGCTCGCCTACTTCGTGCGCATGGTCGAGCACCTGATCGCGCTCGGCTTTCGCGGCTTCCGCTGCGATGCGGCCTATCAGCTGCCGGCCGAGCTCTGGGAGCGACTCATCACGCAGATTCGTGACCGCCATCCCGATACCCTGTTCGTCGCCGAGACCCTCGGCTGCAGCCCAGAACAGACTCGCGAGACGGCCGAGGCTGGCTTCGACGCCATCTTCAACAGTGCCAAGTGGTGGGACTTCAACGGCGACTGGCTGCTCGAGCAGTACGAGTTGACGCGCCAGATCGCACCCTCCATCGGCTTTCCGGAGAGTCATGACACGCGGCGCATGTTCGAGGAGTTCCGCGAGAACGCCGATGCCTTGAGGCAGCGTTATCTGTTCACGGCGCTGTTCGCAAGCGGGGTGATGATCCCGATCGGGTTTGAGTTCGGATTCCGCCGGCGACTGGATGTGGTCGAGACCACGCCGGACGATTGGGAGACGCCGACGATCGATTTGACCGACTTCATCGCTCAGGTCAACGCGATCAAAGACGCGGTGCCGGTGCTCGATGGCGAAGGTCGCATCGAGCGGCTCGATCATCCTGACCCGGCGATCCTGGTCCTGCGCAAGCACGCGACCGAGGGTCCCGGCCAGGCCCTGTTGATCATCAACAAAGACCCCTGGGCACGCCAGCGCTTCTATGTTGATGACCTGCGCCACCTGATCCAGTCGCCAGGACCGATTCGTGATCTGTCGCCGGACTGGCCGATGGCCGAGCTGCCCGCCCCGTTTGAGTTCTGGCTTGGACCCGGCATGGCAAGGGTATTGGTCTCATCGAACGCCTGAGCCGGTCGCTGCCCTTCCCCTGAAGCGTCACCTGGACACCATCGCTCGCTTAATGCCTTGCCGTATGCCGACCGACCGCATCACCTTCAGCTTTTCCGCTATCCGCTTGGCTATAGCCCGATCGCATTCCTCTTCATGGGGTTTCGTCGCCTGTTCATTGGCGCCGATGTCCCTGCTGGCGATATCCGACTGCTCGGCTGCGGCGGAGGCGATGGCTTCTCGATCCTGCCCGACCCGCGCAACTACTGCCTGATGAGTGCACTGCCGGACCCGCAGGAGGACCGGCGCTTGCGCCAGAGCCCCTTCTATCGGCACATCGCCAGGCCAAGCCAGGTGCGGCCCTTCTGGCGCTCTGTGCCACAGATCCGCCAACATCTGCGACAGGCCTCTGGCTGCCTGTTCCATATCGGTTTTGGCGAGCACCCTCTGCGCACCTTGGCGACCTTCAGTCTCTGGCAGGATGCCGAGCAGATGCGCGCTTTCGCCTATCAACAGAGCCCGCACCATCGCACGCTGCGCGCTGCCCGTCAGGAGGATTGGCTCTCAGAGTCCCTCTTCGTGCGTTTTCGCGCGCTGACTGTCAGCGGCGATCTGGATGACTGGCCGCTTTGCACAGCGCCACTCGCGTCCATACAACACTGATTCAACGCTGATTCAACAACAGAGGGATTCGACACCGCTCCCTTCGCGCCAACGGCATCCGCAACGGGTCTCGGTTGCTCAGGATGTCTCCTCCTTACTGCCCGATCGGCCGCGGCCTCCCATCGGTGTGATCGAGCTTTGATGGCCATTGCCTCCAGCATCCTCGTTCAAGGCACCGCCCGTAATCACCGAGCGCAACGTCTGCTCGGCGCCGACGGCAAGCGATCGCACCCGACTGCGCTCTAGATAGAGGGTGTAGCCGCCCACCTGGTAGCTCATCGGCAGATAGACGGCGACAAGATCCTGCTGCTCGGTCTCGGACTCAGGATGCAGCAGTGGCAGTTCGGCATGCTCCTGCATCATGAAGCCGACCAACTGGACCGAGGCATCGCCAACGGGTAGGGTCACGACCACCGGCCGGCCCAGATCTTGGTCACCGGTGCGCGCAAAGAACCGGGCAACGTCCTTCAGGCCCTGGAACAGACTCTTGACCAGTGGGATACGATCCAGCACATGTTCCGCAACCTCGACCAGCCAACGCACCAAGAACAGGTTGGCGAGGAGACCAGCCGCCAGTGTCACGATCAGCCCTGCCACCAGCCCCATGCCAGGGATGTACCAGGCGTCTGGCATCAGGTGCCGGAGGAAACCGCCGACGAAGACCTCGACTGACCGCCCTAGCCAGATCAATAGGGCAAGCGTGATCACCAGAGGCGCGAGCAAGGCGATGCCTTGCAGAAACCAGGTTCGTAGTCGAGTCAATAGCGAGGTATCTTGCATCGATGGGCTCCAACGAGATGCGGACGGTCTTGCCGGATGCCTGGACCAGGGCAACAGCAGTCAAGTACCCGCAAAAACGATAATGCATCAGGCCAACAGCGGCCGGTAGCGACCATAATGGACCAAAACGAGGCGGCTGCGATGACAAACGCCAACCGGAAAACGACCTTCTCAGAGCTGCGAGAACGCTACGACGCATTCCTCCTCGACGCCTATGCGGTCTTGCTGGACAAGCAACAGGCCCTACCCGGCGCTGCTGATCTGCTCCATGAGCTGATCCGCAACCAGGTCCCTTGGCTGCTGGTGACGAATGCCGCAAGCCGCTTGCCAGAGACCTTGAGTGCCGAATTCGCTGCACTCAGCGGCGTCGCTGATCGAAGAGTCGAGCCGCCAAAGCGTCAGGCCATCAAGGACCATGCCGTAAACGTTTGTGCGCATGTTTAGCGTCAAAGACCCAGCCGCGCTGGAGCGGCTCGGCTTCAAGTTCAGCAAGGGCGGAGCGCATGCGGCACGGACCATGATGCTGCCCGAGCTTCAGTGCCTGCTGCAAAGTACCGCAGAGGGCACCGCGCTCGCCGTCTACCGTCAGGCCGTCGTCGACGACAATGTGCTCAACAAGCCAACCGTCAACGCACGCAAGCTCAGCTTTCAGCACCTCGTCAGTCTCTATGCATTGGACCCTAGCACCTGTCTCTTTCGGGTCTTTCGTGGCCTATGGTCCCAGCAGCCGGATGCGCAGCCGGTCCTTGCCCTGCAGATGGCCCTGACGCGGGATGCCTTGCTGCGACGCAGCACAGAGACCATCCTGGCGGCCGTGACTGGTGCCCAGGTGACCCGCCAGCAGATGGAGCAGCTGTTTACCGACTGGAGCCAAGGCGGCCTCAGCCGAGCCTCGATCGAGGCCATCGCGCAGCGCGTCAACGGCACCTGGACCCAGGCTGGATATCTCAACGGCCGCGCCAAGAAGGTCCGATCGCAGCCGTTGATCACCCCGGTCAATGTCACCTTCGCCCTCTTCATCAGCGCCCTGG
>CAZEZH010000016.1:0-38034 GCA_964516305.1 uncultured Halochromatium sp.
CCCGACGCTGCAGGTCGCCAAGGAGTTGGAAAAGCAGGCGCTGGCCGACCCGTATTTCGCCGACAAGAAGCTGTTCCCGAACGTGGATTTCTACTCGGGGATCATCCTGGAGGCGATGGGCTTCCCGACCTCCATGTTCACGCCGATCTTCGCGCTGTCCCGAACGGTGGGCTGGATCAGCCAGTGGAAGGAACAACTGTCGGACCCGACCATGCGCATCGGCCGGCCGCGGCAGCTCTATACCGGGGCGCCGAAGCGCGACTACGTCGACGTCGAGAACCGCTGAGGCCCCCCGCAGCGGCCCTTCACCCCGTCGCGCCCGGGCATTTTCGCACGAGCGCGGCGGGCATCGGCAAGGCACGGCCGATGCCGTGACACCGCGCGTCTTTCGCTTTCATCCTGCGGTTGTGCGCTCTAGACTACCGACGGGGGGTCGGAGCGCCCGAGACAAATGCAGGAGGCGGGCGTGGCCGTCGGGTATCTTCTGTTCGGCATCCTTGCGGGACTGGGCGCCGCACTGGTCATGGCCGAAGCGCTGTCGCTCGGCCCTGCCGGCATCGCGGCCGTGGTCGTGCTGACCGGCAACGCAGCCATGCTCGGCGCCGCCCTGCTACGTCTGGTATTTCGGCGCTGCCGCCTTCCCGACCACGAGAGCGGCAGCACCGGGCCATCCGCCTTCCAGCGACCTGACCGGTCGAGCTAGTCAGATCTGGCGAGCATCGCCCGCGTTTACGCAGTGGTAAGACCTTTCATGGTGGGGTGCACCCGTCATCGGAACGGAGTCGCGCCATGATCTTCGGATATCTCCTGCTGGGCTGGATCGGCGGGGCGACCGCCGCGGGGCTTCACCTCGCTGCCGGGGGGTCGCTGCTCGGCGCCGCCGGCATCTTCGTGGGGGTTGGCAACCTTGCGGTGATCGCCCTAGCCGCGCTGGCCGCTCTGCGCGCCACGCATTCGGAGGCACGAGCCACCGAGGCGGCGTTCACCGCACCGGTGCCGGCCTTTCCCCATGCGAGAAGCTACGAGCACCCGCACCGGGCAGGGTAAGGACGGCGCACCGCAGCTCTGCCGGCCCCAGCGCCTCGGTCGCTCGCCGATCAGGGTTTCCCTCGCCGCACGCGCTACGCGCCCGCGGTCGGCTCAGCGCCCCTCGAAGCGGGCCTGCCGCTTCTCGAGGAACGCCAGCACGCCTTCGCGGAAGTCGCGCGTCTCGCCCAATTCGCCCTGCAACTCGGCCTCGAGCAGAAGTTGCGTCTCGAAGTCGTTCGCCATGCCCTGACGCAGCGCGCGCTTGATGTTGCGGTAAGTCTGCGTGGGCCCGGTGGCGAGCTGCCGCGCCCGCGCCCACCACGCGTCGGCGAACGATGCCTCCGGCACCGCCTCCCAGATCATACCCCATTCGGCGGCCTGTTTCGCCGGCACAGGCTCGGCGAAGAGCGCCGCGCCCATCGCCCGGGCGAAGCCCACCTGCCGCGGCAGCCAGTAGGTGCCGCCCGCGTCCGGAATCAGGCCGATCCGCGCAAAGGCCTGCAGGAAAACCGCCTCTTCGGACGCCACCACCACGTCCGCCGCGAGCGCAAGGTTGGCGCCGGCCCCAGCTGCCGCTCCGTTGACCGCGGCAATGGTCGGGATGTCGCACTCCGCCACCGCCTTGACCATCGGCACGTATTCGTCGCGCAACGTCCGCTCCAGGTCAGTCGCCGCGATGGACCTGCTGTCGCCGAGATCCTGACCCGAGCAGAAGGCGCGGCCCCTGCCGGTGAGAACCAGCACCCGTGCTTCGCCCGGCGCCCGCCTGGCCGCGTCGGTGATCTCTGCGCGCATCTGGGTCGAGAGCGCGTTCATCACGTCGGGCCGGTCGAGCGTGAGGATCGCCACCTCCTCGCGCACGGCATAGCGGATGGTCTCGTAGATCATTCGGGCCTCGTCGGCTGGCTGAGGGCATGTCGCGCCATTCCCCTACCCGGCCCCCCTCCGGTGGCCAAGGATCTTCCGGAAGATCCTTGCGCGCAAAATCTTCTGGAAGATTTTGCCCCGCTCACTCCTTCAGAAGGGCGTCGAGGCGGGTCTGCTCTTCGGCCGACAGGGCCTCTTCGGTGCGCGCAGGTGCCCGCCGGCGCGACCAGACGAAGCCGCCCCCGATCCCGAGCGCCACGAGGAGCATGGCGGGCCCCGCGACCCAGAGGATGATGTTGGCGCCCTCGGTGGTCGGGCGCAGCAGCGCGTATTCGCCGTAGCGCTCGACGACGAAGTCGATCACCTCCTCGTCGCTGTCGCCCGCGACCAGCCGCTCGCGGACAAGCAGCCGCATGTCGCGGGCGAGGTCTGCATTCGACTCGTCGATCGCCTCGTTGCGGCAGACCATGCAGCGCAGCTGAGACGATATCTCGCGCGCCCGCTCCTCGAGGGCGGGATCGTCGAGCAACTCGTCGGGCGAGAGAGCTCCGGCCGGACTCGCCACACTCGCCGCCAGAATGAGCGCGAAGCTGGCCGCACGGATCATTCGGCCGGCACCCCCCCGGGTGCCGGGGCCGCCTTGCGCGCGCCGGCCGCAACGCGGTAGCGGCGGTCGGACAGCGAGACCATCCCGCCGATCGCCATCACGATGCAGCCCGCCCATATCCAGTTCGCCAGTGGCTTGATGTAGGTGCGCACCGCCCAGCCGCCATTCGCCTGAGGATCGCCGATGACGATGTAGACGTCACGCAGGATGCCGTTGTCGATGGCCGCCTCGGTCGTGGGCATGCCGGCGACCGGGTAGACCCGCTTCTCCGGCTCGAGATGGGCGATCTGGCGGTCGCCGCGGAAGACATCGATGCTCGCCATGGTCGAGACGTAGTTCGGCCCCTCGACCTCGTTCACGGCGTTGAGCCGCACGTCGTATTGCCACGGCCCGAATGCCTCGACCGTGTAGCGCTCGCCAGGTTGCGCAACGCGGATGTCCTCCACCTCCCACTGAGTCAGCCCCGCGACGCCGAGCGCCGTGATCCCGAGGCCCGCATGGGCGATGGACTTGCCCCAGTCGCCGCCGGGCAGGGCGCGCAGCCGCCGCAGCCGCTCGTCCGGCGCGCCCTTGCCGGACCGGCTCCAGAGATCGACAGCCGCGCCGCCGATCACCCAGAGCGCCAGGGTCATGCCGAGGGGGGCGAGCAGCGACTGCCCGGTCTGGATGGCCCAGGTGAGCCCCCCGGCCGCCAGCGCCAGCGCCAGCACGCCCCAGAGCGGCTGCATGGCGCGGCCCAGCCGAGCGCGCTTCCACGGCAGCATTCCGCCCACCGGCAGCAGGATCATCAGCGCCACCATGAAGGGCGTGAAGGCCGCGTCGAAGAAGGGCGGGCCGACCGAGAGCTTCCGGTCGAAGGCGAGCTCGGCCACGAGCGGCCAGATCGTGCCCACGAACACCACGAAGCACGACACCGCGAGGAGAATGTTGTTGGCCACCAGCGCGCTCTCGCGGCTGACCACGCCGAACACGCCCTTGGCCTCCATCGCGCTTGCCCGCGCGGCGTAGAGCGTGAGAGCCCCCCCCACGAACAGGCCGGTGATGGCCAGGATGTAGACGCCCCGCTCGGGGTCGTTGGCGAAGGCGTGGACCGAGGTCAGCACGCCCGAGCGCACGATGAAGGTGCCGATCAGCGAGAAGCCGAAGGCGAGGATGGCGAGAAGGATCGTCCAGTTCTTCAGCGCCTCGCGCTTCTCCACGACGATGGCGCAGTGCAGCAGCGCTGCGGCCAGCAGCCACGGCATGAACGAGGCGTTCTCGACCGGATCCCAGAACCAGAAGCCGCCCCAGCCGAGCTCGTAGTAGGCCCACCAGGAGCCGAGCGCGATGCCGATGGTCAGGAACACCCAGGCGACCGTGGTCCAGGGCCGCGACCAGCGCGCCCAGGCGGCATCGAGTTTGCCACCAATCAGCGCGGCGATCGCGAAGGAGAAGGCGACCGAGAAGCCGACATAGCCCATGTAGAGCATCGGCGGATGGATCGCGAGGCCGAAATCCTGCAGCAGCGGATTCAGGTCACGCCCCTCTGGTGGCACCGGGAACAGGCGCTCGAACGGGTTGGAGGTCAGCAGCATGAACAGCAGGAAGCCGATGGCAACCATGCCCATGACGCTGATCACGCGCGCGATCACAGGCAATGGAAGGTTGCGGCTGAAGGCGGCGACGGCCGCGCCCCAACCGGCCATCATCAGCGCCCAGAGGAGCAGGGAGCCCTCGTGACCGCCCCAAACGGCTGAAAACTTGTAGATGTCGGGCAACAGGGTGTTCGAGTTCTGGGCGACATAGAGCACCGAGAAGTCGCTGGTCAAAAAGGCCTCGACCAAGGCCGCAAAGGCGATGGCGACAAAGACGAACTGTCCGTAGGCCAAGGGCCGCGCCATGATCATCCATGGCCGGTTACCTGTCAGCGAGCCGGCCAGCGGCATCGCCGCCTGCGCCGTGGCAAGGATCAGGGCCAAGATGAGGGCGAGATGTCCAAGCTCTGGGATCACTGGGTCATACTCCCGGGCGCTTTGCCACCGGTGGTTTGCTCAACGATGCCGTCAACATGGGCGGTCTGCAGTGTATCGGCAACCTCGGGTGGCATGTAGGATTCATCGTGCTTGGCCAATACCTCGTCGGCGTAGAAGATACCGTTGTCGCCGATACGGCCTTTAGCCACGACGCCTTGGCCTTCGCTGAACAGGTCCGGCAGGATGCCTGTGTAGCTGACGGGGATGACAGCAACGTTGTCGGTCACGTCGAAGCGCACGCTCAGGCCGTCTTCTTGGCGTGCTAGCGTGTCTTCAACCACCAGGCCCCCGACCCTGAATACCGCGTCGGCCGGGTGTTCACTGGCCATGACCTGAGTCGGGCTGAAGAAGTACGAGATATTGCTCTGCAAGGCGCTGAGCGCCAGCGTGGTTGCGCCGGCAACGCCGACCAGCGCGAGGCCGACCAAAACCAAGCGTTTTTGTCTTGCTTTCATCGTTAGCACTCCTCATGGTCATCGATCGGGCGGCTGATGCGTTTGAGCCGGCCCATATAGGATTATGGTCTAGCGCCGGAGGTTCCCCGCTGTGAACCGGTCCCGACGCTGGTTTCCCGGGAGGTTCGCAAGCGCAGTAGCCGGCGGATGCGGATGAGCGTGGTTTTTTGACTGCTGCGCAGCTGCAACACCTCGATCAGCAGCAGCCCGAAGGTCATGCCGAACGCGCCCCAGACATAACCGGCGTAGCCTCCCTGAGTGAGAAACTCCATCATGCAGTCGCCTCCTTGGCGATGACATCGCGCACCCAAGCGCTGTCTGACTCACGCGTCAGGATGATGGTGCGCAGACGCCAGAAGACGGCTGCAAACGAGTAGGCCCAGAGTCCTAGAGTCATGGTCAACATCGGTATCAGGATGCTCGGGTGGATGCTGCCCGGATCGGAGCGCTGGTGCAGTGCCGCGCACTGATTCGGGTCGGGGCAATTGATGGACAGGAAGATCACCGGGACCATCACCAGGCCAACGATGGCGAGGAGTGCCGCAGCGCGGTCGGCGCGTCGCGTGTCGTCAATCGCCGAATGCAATGCGATGTAGCCGATGTACAGGAAGAACAGCAGCAGCTCCGAGGTCAACCGCGGGTCCCAATCCCAGTAGGTGCCCCAGCTTGGGCGACCCCAGAGGGCGCCGGTCCAGAGCGCAAGGAAGGTGAAGATGGCGCCGGTTGGTGCAACGGCCTTGGCCATCATGAAGCTCAGTCGGGTGTTGAAGACCAGGCCGATCGCCGACCAGGCGGCGAGGACCAGATAGAGCCACATTGACATCCAGGCTGCGGGCACATGGACGAAGATGATCCGGTAGTACTCTTTCTGCGGATTGCTACCACCCAGCTGATCGGCGGTTTGGAAGAAGCCCCAGTATAGGCCGACCAGCACGAGCACGAGGGCGATGCCGCTGAACCAAGGGATGAGGCGGCCCGCGATCGGGTAGAACGCGGCTGGTGAGGCGAGTTTGAACCAGTTTATCGTCATGATAGTGGAGAGCTGTATGATTCTAGCAGCGGATCAGCAATACAAGGGCGGGTACGGTGGCTCGGATTGAGGTCGAACAGTAAGAAAAAGTCGCTGGTCACCTCGGAAACTTCGATGCTTTTGGTTGCTGTCGGTTGCAAACCGACCTGCGGCCCTTGCCGAACGCGGGCAGTTGCGATGATCTATTCGAGCGATATGCGAAGCGCCGCCGCCGCCGCCAGCGGTGCGAGAAGCGCCGAACCCATCAAGAATGCACCTAACAGGTAGAAATAGGGTTGAGTGTCGGCGATTTCGATCGCGCTGACTGAGACCGCCCCGGCGCCATAGACCAGCACGGGAACATAGAGAGGCAGGATCAGCAGCGACAACAGGATGCCGCCACCGCGGAGCCCTAGGGTCAACGCAGCACCGATCGCGCCGATCAGACTCAGCACAGGGGTGCCGATGGCTAGGGCGACCATCATCACCCAGACCGCGGTTGCGCTGAGGTGATATTGCATCGCGACCAGAGGCGCGATCAGTACCAATGGCAACCCGGTTAGAACCCAATGTGCAACGATCTTGCCGAGGACCAAGACTGCCAGCGGCTGGCCGGTGAGTAAGAGCTGCTCTAGCGTACCGTCTTCGTAGTCGGCAGCAAACAACCGCTCCAGGGCCAGCATCGATGCCAAGAGCGCAGCGACCCAGACGACACCGGGGCCGAGCATGCGCAATTGCTCCCGCTCGCTGCCGACCCCGAGCGGGAACAGACTGACGACGATGATGAAGAAGAACAGCGTCGTTAGCACGTCGGTTCGTCGACGCAGGGCTAGCGTGATGTCGCGAGAGAGGACGCAATAGAAGACCTTTAGCATGAGTGGCTGGGCTTAGCGAGGAACAGGCGCTTCATCTGTGACTTGATGGTCGGGGTGGCGACGCGCTGCGGCCATCAGTGTCGCGTCTCGGACTCGGTGATCTCCGAGCAGGTCGAATCGTTGGCGTCTCCGAGCGTCAGGCGATGTATGGCACCGCGTGTCAATGCAACCTCTTGATGGGTGGTTAAGATCACTGAGCCGCCACGGGCGACCTGCTCAGCGATGAGCTGCTGCAAGAGGTCAACCGCATCGACATCGAGCGCCGTGAAAGGCTCGTCCAATATCCACAGCGGCGCCTTGCTTAAGATCAAGCGCGCCAGCGCCACACGTTTTTTTTGGCCCTGTGAGAGCATCCGCGTCGGCAGGTCCCCGAAGCCATCGAGCCCAATGCGCGCCAGTGCGTCCAAGATCGCGTTTTCGTCCACCGGGTCCTGGTCTAAGGTACTGGAGATGCGGAGATTCTCGAGTCCCGTCAGATCGGCCTTGATGCCATTGAGATGGCCAAAATAGAGTAGGTCGCGGTTATAGTCTTCGGCCAGGTCACGGACGTTCTCGCCGCGCCAATGGATGCTGCCGGCATCCGGACGCAATAGGCCGCAGAGGGCGCGGAGAAGCGTCGTCTTACCGCTACCATTGAGGCCGCGCACATGCAATAAGGTTTCCGGCGGTAGCTGGAAACTGAGGTCGCGGAACAAGAGACGCTCACCACGGCGGCAAGCGAGATCGGCAACGTCGAGCATCAGAAGATCGGGCAGCGGGTGGGAACAGCGCGACACCATAGCGGTTCTCGCGCTATGCGACAATCGAAAAGCCGCTGTTGATCCTTAGGGGTTGGCAGCAGGGCTGGCATCGCGCAGGGTTCCACCGACCCCGGCGATCGCCATTGGCTGCCGCAGAGGGGGTTCGTTCAGCCTGCAGCGCTATCGGCATCGGCGGCGGATGCCGCTGAATCGGGCGCGCCGACGGAGTCGTGCTGGTCGCTTTCGGGTAGACGACGTGCGGCCCGACCCTCTGCCAAGACCGGTTCGGCTGAGCTGAAGTCGCCAGTGACGCCCTCGTCATCGGTTATCGCTGGGTCTCGGTCCAGGACCATGACGACGCCAGCGAGCGGGGGCAGCGCGAGTGGGATCGAGTACGAGCGGCCCATCCAGCTGCTGCGCTCCGAGTGCACACCGCCCCGATTACCGATGTTGCTGCCACCGTACAGCTCGGCGTCGGAGTTGACCGCCTCGCGATAGTAGCCTTCGACCGGGACGCCGATACGGTAGTTGTCGCGGGGCACCGGGGTGAAATTGAACGCACAGGCGACGAGTTGCTTGCCGTCCTTGGACTTGCGCAGATAGCTCAGCACCGATTGGCTCGAGTCGTGGCAGTCGATCCATTCGAAGCCCGTGCTCTCAAAGTCGACCTCATGCAAGGCTGGCTCGGCCCGGTAGAGCTGGTTGAGATCGGCGATGATCTGCTTGACGCCCTGATGCTGAGGTCGCTCGAGCAGGTCCCACTCGGCCGCGGCATCGAAGTTCCATTCCCGTCCCTGGGCGAACTCGCAGCCCTGGAACAACAGCTTCTTGCCCGGATAGGTGAACATGAAGGTGTAGAGCAGGCGCAGCGAGGCGAACTTTTGCCAGGCATCGCCAGGCATCTTGTCGAGCATCGACTTCTTGCCGTGCACCACCTCGTCGTGGCTGAACGGCAGTACGAAGTTCTCAGTAAAGGCGTAGAGCAGGCCGAAGGTCAGCAGGTCGTGATGGTAATGGCGATAGATCGGGTCCTTCTCCATGTACGACAGGGTGTCGTGCATCCAACCCATGTTCCATTTCATGCTGAAGCCGAGACCACCTAGGTAGGTTGGGCGCGAGACCTGTGGCCAGGAGGTGGATTCCTCGGCGATCATCAGGGAGCCAGGGTGCTGCTCATGGCTCACGGTGTTGAGCTGACGGAGTAGCTCGACGGCATCAAGATTCTCGTTGCCGCCGTACTTATTGGGAATCCACTCGCCATCCTTGCGCGAGTAGTCGAGGTAGAGCATCGAGGCCACGGCGTCGACGCGCAGGCCGTCGATGTGGTACTCATCAAGCCAGAACAGCGCGCTGGAGAGGAGAAAGTTTTTCACCTCGTGGCGGCCGTAGTTGAAGATCAGCGTGCCCCAGTCCTTGTGCTCGCCCTGACGCGGATCGGCGTGCTCGAACAGCGCGGTGCCGTCGTATCGGGCTAAGGCAACGGTGTCGCGCGGGAAATGGGCCGGTACCCAGTCAAGCAACACGCCGATGCCGTGTTCGTGTAAGTGGGCAACAAAGTAGCGAAAGTCGTCTGGGCTGCCGAAGCGCGCGGTCGGCGCGAAATAACCGGTGGCCTGATAGCCCCAAGAGGCGTCGAGCGGATGCTCGGTGATCGGCAGTAGCTCGACGTGTGTAAAGCCCATATCCAGACAGTGTGCGCTTAGCTGCTCGGCCAGCTCGCGGTAGTTGAGAAAGCTGCCGTCTTCGGCGCGGCGCCAGGAGCCGAGATGGACCTCGTAGACCGACATCGGCTGTCGCTGCCAGTTGATATTGGCGCGTGCTTCCAGCCAGTCTTGATCACTCCAGGTAAAGTTGCTTGGCGCATGCAGGATGCAGGCATTATCTGGGCGCTCCTGGAAGGCGCTTGCATAGGGATCGATCTTCACCATGGGCACGCCCTCGGGGGAGCGTAGCTCGAACTTGTATAGCGATCCGGCCGCCAGGCCGGGGATGAAGAGTTCCCAGACGCCGGAGCCGGCGCGGACCCGCATCTGATGCTCGCGGCCATCCCAGTCATTGAAGGCGCCAACGACGCTGACGCGGGTGGCGCCTGGAGCCCAGACACCGAACTGGAAGCCGGTAACGCCATCAACCTCGCGCTGCTGGGCGCCGAGGAATCGATACGCATGCCAGTGGCGGCCCTCGCCAAATAGATGCAGGTCGAAGTCAGCAATCTGTGGCCCGAAGCTATAAGGGTCGTACTGGGTATGGTTTTGGCCCTGCTTGTCGTACCAGCTGATCTGGTAACGCCCTTCGATCGCACTCGCTGGCCCCTCCCAGACGAACAGATCGGTGCCTTCGATGCGATCCAGATCGATGTCGCCCTGACCGATGCGGACTCGCTCGGCACGCGGAAGCAGCATGCGTACGATGGCCGTGCCATCACCTTGATCGTGGCGGCCCAGGACCTCGAACGGATCATGGTGTCGGGCCTCGACAATCCGCAATAAGGGCTCGGGGAGGTCGGGATAGCGGAGCTGACTCTCGGACATAATATATCGGTATCTTAGGGCTCTTTGCGCTCTCAATGTTACCATAGGGCATCTGTTCAATTGGCGTTCGCGCTTGAAGGTCAGCATGCCGGAATCCAATCCGCGCTTCGTCAGTCGCCTGACGCGTAACACCCTGGCTCTCATCCTGGCCGGGGGGCGCGGTTCTCGGCTGCGCCATCTGACGCAATGGCGCTCGAAGCCAGCCGTGCCATTCGGTGGCAAGTTCCGCATCGTCGACTTTCCACTCTCCAATTGCATCAACTCGGGGATTCGGCGCATCGGCGTGCTGACGCAATACAAGGCGCACTCGCTGATCCTGCACATCCAGAAGGGATGGGGCTTCCTGCGCGGCGAGTTTGGCGAGTTCGTTGAACTCTGGCCGGCCCAGCAACGGGTGACGGAGACAGCTTGGTATGCCGGGACGGCTGACGCGGTCTTTCAGAATCTCGACATCATTCGCAATCATGACCCTGAGTACGTGCTGATCCTCGCAGGTGATCACATCTACCAGATGGATTATGGGCCGATGATTGCTCAGCATGTCGAATCTGGGGCCGACATGACCATCGGTTGCCTTGAGGTCGAGCGCGAGCGCGCCTCAGGCTTTGGCGTCATCAGTGTGGATGATGAACAGCGCGTGCGCGCTTTCGTCGAAAAGCCGAGCGATCCACCTTCGGTGCCGGGTCGGGACGATATTGCACTGGCATCGATGGGGATCTACGTCTTCAATCGCGATTTCCTGTTCGAGCAGGTCATCACGGATGCTGACCTGCCTGGGTCTAGTCACGATTTCGGCAAAGATGTGATCCCGCGCGCGATCGAGCGCTATCGGGTGATGACCTATCCGTTTCGCGATCCGCACAGTGGCGCCCAAGCCTATTGGCGTGATGTTGGCACCATCGACGCTTTCTGGGAAGCGAATCTGGAACTGATCGGTGTCACTCCGCCGCTCAGCCTCTACGACGACGAATGGCCCATCTGGACCTACCAAGAGCAACTGCCGCCGGCGAAGTTTGTCTTCGACGACGACATCCGCCGTGGCATGGCCGTCGGCTCGATGGTGTCCGGCGGCTGTATCATCTCCGGGGCGCTGGTGCGCCACTCGCTGCTGTTTTCGAACGTGCGCGTACACTCGTTCGCGCAGGTTGAAGACAGTGTGATCTTGCCGAATGTCGAGATTGGACGTGGCTGCGTGATCCGTCGCGCCATTGTCGACCACTGGTGTCGACTGCCGGAGGGGATGCGCATCGGTTGTGATCGCGCCGAAGACGAAGCGGCCGGGTTCTACGTCTCTGAGGGTGGCGTCACCCTGGTGACCCCGGAGCTTCTAGGCCAGAGTGTCAACCGGGTGCGCTGAATCGGCGCCGTGACCGCGGGCGGCTGGCTAGCTCAAACACCTCGAAGCTGGCATGCTGGTGGGCAAATTCAAACAGGCCTGCAATGCCATCTCTGTCTCTTATGGATGATACCCCCGCGACCGACTGTCTAGACCAGCGCCGTGCTGGCGTCTTGTTGCACCTGACCTCTCTGCCTGGCGATGGACCTTGCGGCGACCTTGGCTGGGAGGCCTTCAATGTTGTCAATTTCCTGGCCGATGCTGGCGTCAGCGTCTGGCAGATGCTGCCCGTGGGTCCGCCGCAGGTCGGCGATTCGCCTTACCAAACCAGCTCGGCGCATGCTGGCAGCGCGCGGCTGATCGGGCTCGAGCCGCTGGTGTCCTGGGGTTGGTTGCCCGCCGACCTGGGCGCTGCGGACGATGACGCGACCAAGCTTGAGCGTCTGCGCCAAGCGCATCGCGGCTTTCAGCA
Source organism: uncultured Halochromatium sp. (assembly GCA_964516305.1). GTDB lineage: Bacteria > Pseudomonadota > Gammaproteobacteria > Chromatiales > Chromatiaceae > Lamprobacter. The sequence goes on from CAZEZH010000016.1 coordinate 11,934, forward strand.
AGCGGCCTCGGGTCCAGAGCGCGCCGAGTTCGAGCAATTCTGCGAGGCTCAGCGGTACTGGCTCGATGACTATGCGCTCTACCGTGCGATCCACGAAGAGCGTGAGGCGCCCTGGTGGCAATGGCCGAAAGGACTGCGAGACCGCGACGGGCGCAGCCTCGGCCAGGCGCGGCGCCGGCTCGGCAAGCACATCGAATACATCCGCTTCGAGCAGTTCGTCTTCTTTCGCCAATGGGACGCGCTGCGCGCCCATGCGAACGGTCGCGGCCTGCGCCTGTTCGGCGATATGCCGATCTTCGTCGCCCACGATAGCGCCGAGGTCTGGGCACGACCGGACGCGTTTGATCTGAACCCCGACGGCACCTGCCGGGTGGTGGCGGGCGTGCCGCCGGACTATTTTTCCGCCACCGGCCAGCGCTGGGGGAATCCGCTTTACCGCTGGGATCATTTGGAAAAGAACGACTTCCGCTTTTGGATTGATCGGATGCGCACCCAGTTGCGCCTGTTCGACATGATCCGCATCGACCATTTCCGCGGCTTCGAGGCCTACTGGGAGGTTCCCGCGTCCGAAGAGACAGCGATGAATGGGACCTGGGTTAAGGCCAAGGGCGATGCGCTGTTCCTGCGTCTGCGAGACGAGTTCGGCGCCTTGCCCCTGATCGCCGAGGATCTGGGCATCATCACCGATGAGGTTGAACAGTTGCGCCGACGTTATCGGATGCCCGGCATGAAGGTCTTGCAGTTCGCGTTCGAGGGCGGGTCTGAGAACCCGTATTTGCCGTTCCATCATGGCCGGGATTCGGTCTGCTACACCGGCACCCACGACAACGACACCACGCTCGGCTGGTATCAATCGATCGATGAGGGCCTGCGTGAGCATGTTGATGACTATCTGGGGCATTCGCAAGAGCTGATGCCTTGGCCGATGATCCGTGCCGCACTTGCCTCGCGCGCTGACCTGGCCGTGGTGCCGATGCAGGATCTGATGGGGCTTGACGCTGCACATCGGATGAACCGGCCTGGGATACCGAGCGGTAACTGGCAGTGGCGCTTTCAGTGGGATCAGCTCGATGATCAGCTCCCGCAGCGGCTGAAGGATCTGATTGCACTCTATGGGCGCATGGATGTCGGCGAGTAGGGGCTGACAGCGATCAGCGCTTCGACGCTGGTATGTCACCGGGCTGCAATCGCATCGTCTTCAGATCGCAACCACATCGTCACCTCCGCTTGCTAGCCTTGGACGGCTTTTTTGCCACCGGGGCGACCCTGCCATGCTCGTGACGACGAAACCCAGCCTCGCCGATCATTTCGATCAGAAGGTGTTCGACGCTATCTATTCCCGCGCGTTGGTCTACAACACCTGTTGGGAAGATCCGGCCGTCGACCGCCTCGTGCTCAACATCGCACCAGACGACCGCATCCTGGTGATCACCAGTGCCGGCTGCAACGTGCTCGACTACGCGCTGGTGGGTCCGGCTGCGATCCATGCGGTCGATGCCAACCCGCGTCAGAATGCCCTGCTCGAGCTAAAGCTCGCCGGCATCCGCCGGCTCGAGTTCGAGGACTTCTTCGCTGCCTTTGGTCACGGCCATCATCCTGGGTTTGAGCGTCTCTATCGGCGCGAGCTGCGTGCGGAACTCAGCCCATTCGCGCAACACTTCTGGGATAAGCGAATCCGTTGGTTTGGCCATCCGCGTGGCAGCTTCTATTTCCACGGACTCTCTGGGATCGTCGCCAAGGGCTTCCACGCCTATCTGCGGATGCGGCCAAGACTCGCGGCTAGCATCTCCGAATTGTTTGAGACGCGCTCGCTGGACGATCAGCGTCACGTCTACGAGACCCGGGTGCAGCCGCTGATCTGGTCGCCGACCATCAACTGGACGCTCTCGAGGCAGCTGACCATGAGTATGCTCGGCGTTCCGCATCCACAGCGCAAGGAGGTGCAGGAGCAGCACGAGCGCGGCGTGGCCGGCTTTGTGCGCGAATCGATCGATTACGTCTTCCGTCAGCTGCCGGTCTGGACCAACTACTTTTGGGCCGTCTATGTGAACGGGCGTTATACGCCCGACTGTTGCCCCGAATATCTGAAATCGGACAATTTCACCGCCCTGAAGCAGGGCAGGGCTGACTGCATCGAACTGCACACCTCCACGGTCTCAGAACTGCTCGCAAGCACCCAGCAGCGCTTCTCGAAGTACGTGCTGCTCGACCACATGGACTGGATGAGTAGCTATGCACCACAGGCGCTGTCCGAGGAATGGGCCTTGGTCCTGGAACGCGCGCGTGCTGATGCCCGTATCATCTTCCGCAGCGCACATGCGGCGCCTGCCTACCTGCAGGAACTCGAGGTGAGCCCCGAGCGAGGTCGGTTGCGAGACTGCCTGCAGTTTCATCCAGAACTGGCGGCGCAGATGCAGCCGCTGGATCGGGTGCATACCTATGCCGGCTTCCACATCGCCGATGTCGTGGCCTGAGCATGGCCGCCGCAACCCTGACCGCTGAACTCAAAGTCCTGCTTGCACTGTTGCGCGGGCAGCCGAGCAAGGGCTCGCATGCCGAGCGGCTAGAGGCCTTCTACGCGCCGCAGGCGAGCCGCTACGACGCCTTTCGTGAGCGCTTGCTGCATGGGCGTGGCGAGTTGATCGCAGAGCTGATCGCCGCGCAGGCGGCCCCTCCGGGCGGGCATCTGGTCGAACTGGGGGCGGGCACTGGGCGCAATCTGCTGTTCTTCGGTGATCGGCTTGCGGCGCTGGGGTCAGTCGCTGCGGTTGATCTCTGCCCATCGTTGGTCATTGAGGCACGGCAACGAACCCAGGCCATGGCGAATGTGCAGATCCACCAAGCCGACGCCTGCAGCTGGCAGCCCGAGGCGCCAGTTGATCTGGTCTATCTCGCCTACGCGCTGACCATGATCCCGGACTGGCGCGCGGCGATCGACAACGCGATCACGATGCTCAGGCCCGGTGGTCATCTCGGCGTGGTCGATTTCTACGTCTCGGCGCCCAAGCCCGCATCGGGCCTGACCCGCCACTCGGCGTTGGCGCGGGCCTTCTGGCCGCGCTGGTTTCGTCACGACGGCGTGCATTTGGAGCCCGAGCGATTGGCCTATCTGCGCCACGCTCTGCCCGATCATCGACTGACCGAGGCTTCGGCGCCGGTGCCTTACCTGCCCGGTTTGCGCGTTCCTTACTATCGGTTCATCGGCCGCAAAGGCGGTTGATCCCAAAAAGAGCATTGCAACCGCAGATAACGCAGGTAAGCGCAGAGACATGAACCCACTACGGCCAATCCCAGTTTCAACTGGTCGGTCATCTTAGTAGGCTCGCCAAGGCGCTGTTTCATCTGTTTACTATCTGCATCATCTGCGGTTTACAGGATAGAGCGGAATCATCTGTCTGCAATGAATTCGTTGTGGGGATGGGGGCGGTTTTTTCACTGACCGATGGCCTTACCGGCTGCATCGATCAGCTCGCGGCCTTGTCGCTGCATGGCCTGACCGATGGCGTTGGCGAGTGCTTTGCCACTGAGGTTGTTGCCGTTGATCACGACCTTGCTCGGTGAGGTGGCGTAGGCGCTGAGCGGCTCGGCGAGCTGCTGCGCAGTGTCGTCGACGGCGTTGTAGGGATAGGCGCAGGTTGCGTTGCCTGGGCTGCCATCGTCGTCAGGAGTGGACCAGCGCAGGCTGACGATCGCATCCTGATAACCGGGTGTCTTGGTGCTGGCCTGGCTCCACTGAAGCTGGCTTGTGCCAAGCTGCACGGCGACCAGGTCCTTGCAGAGCCGGATGCGGACGTCTTCGCCGGGGTTGGAGCAGCCGGCCAGCAGTCCGCTGCCGATGATGATGCTCCCGAAGGCGGCTGCGGTGCGCCGAATCGCTGTCTGTTTCATGTTTCTTGATCTCTAGTTGGTTTTCGAATCCAGCGTTCTGTTGATGCTGGCTTGCTCTCTGGACGGAGGCTGTCTGTCGAGCGAAGCTCAGAGCGGCAGCAGGAGGCGGTCGCGGCGTTCTGGGTTGGCGCGAAAATAGCTCGCGGTGTTGCCGATACGCTGCACGAGGTCGGCGTGGCCACGTTCGGCGATGGCATCGACGACGGCATCGCGCTCATCATGATCGCCGCCAGGCACCTTCACCTTGATCAGCTCGTGATGCTCAAGCGCGAGATCGACCTCGGCCATGACGGCCTCAGAAAGCCCAGCGGCACCGAGCTGAACAACCGGCTTGAGGTGGTGTGCTTGCTTCTTCAGCCAGCGGCGTTGATGGTCAGTGATGGGAATGGTTTGCGGCACGTTTAGATACTTTCGTTGAAGGGTGGTATTGAAGACTTGCTTGGATCAGATGTCGGTACCGCAGTGCCATTGTGAATGCATGCATGAAGACTCCGCGCAGGCGATCTGCAGCCTGTCACTTGATCCCAGTCTTCGAGATCAGTGACGCCTTGACGCTGTGCACAGATCGGCATGTGGCTTGGATACCGGGATCTGGACGCTGTGTGAGGGCTGCCAGCGGTCGCAGACGCTTGGGTTCAAGCGGGGGCGACGAGTATGCGACCATGGGTCTTGCCGGCCAGCATGCGCTCGAACACCGCTGGCAGTCCGTGCAGGTCAACCTGGTCGCTGACCAGGGCCTCAAGGTCATTGGGGCGCCAGTCAGTCGCAAGGCGGCGCCAGAGATCAGCGCGCAGCGGGAAGGGCACATCGACAGAGTTACAGCCAAGCAGGCCGATCCCGCGCAGGATGAAGGGCATCACCGTGGTCTCGAGCGCGGTGCCGCCGGCGAGGCCAATGCTCGCGATGTTGCCATTCGGGGCCAAGGTGCGGGTGATCTGTGCGAGCATGGCACCGCCGACGTTGTCGACTGCGCCGCCCCAGACCGCCTTCTCGAGCGGACGATCGCCACCCGGGAGTTCATCGCGGCCGATGATGCGGCTGGCGCCGAGCCGGCTCAGCCAGTCGTGCAGGTCTTGTTTATTGGAAACGGCGACGACCTCAAAGTCGAGCTGGGCAAGGATGTTGATGGCGATAGAGCCAACGCCCCCGCTAGCGCCAGTGACTAAGACCGGACCGAGGCCCGGATGCTGGCCGTTGACCAGCAACCGATGCACGGCGAGGGCGGCAGTGAAGCCCGCGGTGCCAAGGATCATCGCCTGGCGTGGATCGAGCCCTTTGGGCGCCGGCGCGAGCCAGGCGCCAGGTACGCAGAGGGCCTCGGCAAAGCCGCCGTCGTAATCAAAGGCCATGCCGAAGCCGGTCGCGATGACCGCGTCGCCCGGCTTCCAACAGGGATGCTCGGACTGCTCGACGATGCCTGCGGCATCGATGCCACCCGTAATCGGGAAGCGTTTGATCACCTTGCCTTTTCCTGTACCGGCGAGCGCGTCTTTATAGTTGATGCTGGATGCACTCACACGCACCAGAACCTCGCCGTCCGCTGGCTGCGTGATGGCGACCTCTTCGACCCCGGCGCTATGACCGCTGTCGTCCTGATGGATGCGGAATGCCTGTTGCTGACTCAACTTGAACTCCTGAGCTGTGGCTGGGGTGAATTCATGCTGCCTCGACGACGACGCAATGTCGACGCCTTGGCATGGGAAGATTGAGCTTCTGCAGTCTCTCGAGATGCAAGTCCAGCGCTTCGCGAGCATTGTCGAAGCCGCGACCTAGCGTGTCGGCGCTGGTCATGATCTCGTGGATATCAGGGAGATCGACAATATAGGCTGGGTCAGCCCGCTTCATAGCGGATAAAAAACGTCTTGTGAGGATTCACATCGCTTTTTCCGAAGCTGCTCCTGTCTCATCAGTTCGGCCTGTCTTCACCTTATCTTACTCGAGCTTTACAGGAATCTCGGCGATGCGCGAGCGCCATTGCTGCGGTCCGGTCGCGTGCACCGAGACCCCCTGGCTGTCGACGGCGACGGTGACGGGCATGTCTTCGACCTCGAATTCCCGGATCGCCTCCATGCCAAGATCCTCGAAGGCGATCAGGCGCGCCGATTTGATCGCCTTCGATACCAGATAGGCCGCGCCGCCGATCGCGATTAGGTAGACCGCGCGATGGCGGCGGATGGCATCAATGGCCTCGGGGCCGCGCTCGGCCTTGCCGATCATGCCGATCAGGCCGGTCTGTTCAAGGAGTTGATCGGTGAAGCGATCCATGCGGGTGGCAGTGGTCGGACCGGCGGGGCCGACCACCTCGTCGCCGATCGGGTCGACTGGGCCGACGTAGTAGAGGAAGCGGTTGGTCAGATCGACGCCCTCAGGCAAAAGCTCGCCACGACTGAGGATCTCGGTCAGTCGCTTGTGAGCGGCATCGCGTCCGGTCAGCAGCTTGCCGGAGAGGAGCAGATGTTCACCGGGCTGCCAAGTGGCGATCTGATCGCGTGTGATGCTGTTTAGGTCAACGCGGCGGGCGCCGGCGGCCGCATCCCAGTCGATCTCGGGCCAGCTGTCGAGAGAAGGCTGCTCGAGCTGAGCTGGGCCGGAGCCGTCGAGAGTGAAATGGCAATGGCGGGTTGCGGCGCAGTTCGGGATCAGCGCGACCGGTAGAGAGGCCGCGTGGGTCGGAAAGGTTTGAATCTGTACATCGAGCACCGTGGTCAGGCCGCCGAGACCTTGGGCACCGATACCCAGTGCATTGACCTTCTCATGGATCTCTAACCGCATCTCCTCGAGCGCATTCGCGGGGCCGCGCGCCTTGAGCTCATGGATATCGATCGGCTTGAGCAGAGCAGCCTTGGCCATTAGCATGGCCTTCTCGGCCGAGCCGCCGATGCCAAGTCCCAGGATGCCTGGCGGGCACCAGCCGGCGCCCATGCGCGGGAGCTGCTCGAGCACCCAATCGACGACGCTGGCATTGGGGGTCAGGATCGCGAAACGGGCCTTGTTCTCGGAGCCCCCGCCCTTGGCCGCGAGCGCTACCTCGAGCTTGTCACCCGGAACCAGCTCGGCGTGCACGACCGCCGGGGTATTGTCGCCAGTGTTGTGACGCTCGCCGAAGGCTGGGTCGACGATGGATGCGCGCAGGATATTGTCCGGGTTGGTGTAGGCGCGCCGCACGCCCTCATCGACCATCTCCTGCAGGCTGCGGCTGGTCTTCCAGCGCAGATCCATGCCAACCTTGAGGTAGGCGATGACGATGCCGGTGTCTTGGCAGATCGGCCGATGACCCTCGGCGCAGAGCCTGGAGTTGATCAGGATCTGGGCCATCGCCGACTTCGCTGCTGGCGATTCCTCGGCCTCATAGGCGGCGCTCAGCGCGCGGATATAATCCGGAGGATGGTAGTAGGAGATGTATTGCAGCGCATCAGCGATGCTGGTGATGAAGTCGTCTTCGTGGATTTGGCTCATGAACGAATCCTAACCTCAAGTTGCTCGCTGCAACAGGGTTCTCGTGGGTTTTGGCCCAAACACTGACTGACTCTTTGGGATCTGTCGACCAGGGTTTCGATGTCGGGATTGTCGACGGCTGAGCCTGGGTAGCCGTCAAAGGACGTCGCTCTCGGTGCAGACCCGATTCCGGCCAGCGTTTTTTGCGGTATAGAGGGCCCGGTCCGCTCGATTGACAACCTCGTCTTGGCTGTCTTCCTCGAACCGGCAGCTGGCAATGCCGGCGCTGGCGGTGATGCGTAGAGGGTGCGCATCGACCTGGAAGTGGCTGGCTTGGATCTGAACTCGCAAGCGCTCGATGAAGCCGCGGCTCTGGGCGATGTCACTATCCGGCATCAATAGCAGGAATTCCTCGCCACCCCAACGCCCGACCCAGTCGGCCTCGCGCGTATTCTCGCGCAGTAGTCGAGCAATCTGCTGAAGCAGGCCATCGCCGACTATATGCCCGAATTCATCGTTGATCCGTTTGAAAAAATCGAGATCGAGGATGGCGATGCAATGTGCACGTCGATTGCGGAGACTCTGTGCATGAACGCGGCGGATCGCGCGCCACATGCCGCGTCGGTTAAGCAGATCGGTCAGCGGATCATGTTCGGCGTGGTAGGCGAGCTTGAGTTCGGCCTCTTTGCGCCGGGTGACGTCGATCCGCAGGCCACTCGCAGCGAGCGCAACGCCATCAGGGTCGCGGTCATAGACTCGGGCGTGATCCTGCAACCAGACCCAGTGTCCGTCTTGGTGTCGGAATCGATACTCGGCAGTGAAGTCGTCTAGTCCGCCATACATCACCTGCTGGGTCTGATCGCTGAAGCTGGCCAAGTCCCGAGGGTGCACGCGTGCTTGCCACCAATCATAGGTGACCGCGATCTGTCCAGGGTCGTACCCGAGTTGGGTCATGTAACGTTCATCGACATAGACCTCGCCGGTCCGGAAATCCGCGGTATAGGTAGCGATGTTGCCGGATTCGAGTGCCAGCTCCAGCATGCGCTGGGTGCGCAGCAGTTCCAGTTCGGCGAGCTTGCGCACCTGGATGTCGCGGCCGGCGCCGATGATCGCAGCCACCTGGCCCTGTTCATCGAGCACAGCCGAATCCGACCAGCCGAACCACCGCCAACCCTGACTCGTCATCGCCCTCTGTTCGAGGTAGCAGCGATAAGGGGGTTGGTAGAGTGCCGCCATAGCGGCCTCGGTTGTGGTTTGGTCATCCGGATGCACGAGCGGCATGAAGCGCTGCCCGAGCAGATCTTCCGGGCGCTTGCCGAAGGTTTGGCAGTAGCCCGGGCTGACAAATAGGAAACGGCCCTGAGCGTCGACCTTGACGATCAGGTCGGTTTGATGCTCGACCAACAGCCGGTAGTTGGCCTCGCTCTTGTTGAGAGCGGCCTCGATGCATTGCTGGCGGGTCACGTCTTGCACAAAACCGACCAGCTTGCTGGCCGAGCCGTCGGCCCCGGTGAGCGCTGTGCCATAGATCTTTACATGGCCATCGGTGCCATCTTCGCGGCGGATGCGCAGACTGAGGTCGTAGGGCTTACGATAGGCGGCGCAGTCTGTAACAGCGCGGTGCAGGCGTGACCAGTCGTCAGGATAGAAGTAGCGCTCCTGCTCAGAGAGCTGTGGCGCCCCTAGCGCCGGGTCAAGGCAGAAGATCTCAAAAATTTGTGGCGACCATTCCGATCGCTGAGTCTCGAGATCCAGACACCAATGGCCAAGCTGTGCGATCCGCTCGGCCGCGTCGAGCATCTGCTGGAATTGCGCCAGTGTCGGGGGCTGCAGTTCTCCTGGGCTTGGTCTGCGCTGGTCCATCGCTGCGTCGGCCTCGCGTGCCTTGACTACCTGTGACCTTTAGGTTTAATTAGGATAAATTATACACCGATCGGTTTCACCTAGAAACGGCGGTTGAACGGCCCGCACCCTGAGGCTGAGGCCCAAGCATTTGCAGGTTCTAGGCAGCGGTCAGCTGCCGTAATGCGCCCGCGTTCATCGGCCGGCCAAAGAGGTAGCCCTGAACCTCATCGCAGCCTTCACGCTTGAGAAAGTTGGCCTGCACGCTGGTTTCGACGCCCTCGGCGATGACTTGCAGGCCCAGTGCCCTGCCGAGCGCAATGATGGCGCGCGCGATCGCGTCGTCGTTATCGTCGACAGTCACCCCCTCGATAAAGGTCTTGTCGATCTTGAGGCGGCTGATCGGCAGTTTTTTCAGATAAGCGAGCGACGAGAAGCCAGAGCCAAAGTCATCGACGGCGATGGTGATGCCAAGTTTGCGCAGCGCGGCGAGATTCGCGACGACCCGCTCAACGTTACGCATCAGCATCGATTCGGTGACCTCGATCTCAAAGCGCTCGGGTGCAACGCCGGTGCGTTGCAAGATCTCTTTGATTTCATCGACGAGATCGATGCGTTCGACCTGCTGCACCGAGATGTTCACGGCGAGTCGTGGCAACCAGAAGCCCTGTTCATCCCAGGCGGTCAGCTGCTGGCAGGCCTGCTCCAGCACCCACTTACCGATCGTACTGATGAGCCCAATCTCTTCGGCGATCGGAATAAAGTCCAGCGGCGATACACAGCCGAGTTCGGGGTGCGTCCAACGCAATAAGGTCTCGGCGCCATGGATGCGGCCGTCGCTTAGCTCGACCTGCGGTTGGAAGAGCAAGCTGAGTTCACCGCGGTTCAGCGCCCCGCGCAGCGCCGTCTCGAGGTGGAGCCGTTGCACCGCTCGTTCGGTCATCTCGGTCTCGAAGAACCGAAAGGTGTTGCGGCCCTGATCCTTGGCCCGGTACATCGCCATGTCGGCGTTGCTGAGCAGGCTATCCATGTTCTTGCCATCGCTTGGGTACATGCTGATGCCGATGCTGGCGGTCACCCGCAGCTCGCGTTCAGCGACTTGGAAAGGTTGTGCGATCTTGTCACAGATGCGTTGGGCCAAGTGCGCGACGGTCGATGGGTCATCGATCGCACCCATCAGGATCACGAACTCATCGCCGCCGATCCGAGCGAGGGTGTCGGCCTCACGGACCTCGGCTTGGATGGCCTGGGCGACATCTTCGAGGAGTTCGTCGCCGATCGAGTGGCCCAAGCTGTCGTTCACATTCTTGAATAGATCCAGGTCGATGAAGAGCAGCGCGAGCATGCGGTGTTCGCGCGAGGCCCGCTGCAGCGACTGCTCCATGCGCGCGCGAAACAGCGTACGGTTAGGCAGCCCGGTCAAGGCGTCATTGTGCGCAAGTCGGTAGAGTTCCTCTTCCGAGCGCTTCGCGTCGCTGATATCGTTGAAGATAACGATGTAGTTGCTGAGTTGCCCGTGATCGTCCCTGACGCTGGTGATGGTCATCCGCGCCGGATAGAGTTCGCCGTCCTTGCGACGGTTCCAGATCTCCCCGCTCCAGGAGCCGGTGTTGTTAATGGCGAGCCACTGGTTTTTTAAGAATGTCGGGTCATGATGACCCGAGCTGAGCAGCTTGGGTCGCTGGCCGACGACCTCGGATTCCTGGTAGCCCGAGGTCTCGCTGAACGCGCGATTGACCGCCAGCACCCGCTGCTCGGCATCGGTGATCATGATGGCCTCACTCGAATTCTCGAACACGGTTGAGGCCTGACGCTCACGCTGGCGTGCCTTGGCCTCTTCAGTGCGGTCGTGCCAGTGCACGAAATAGGCGGTATTGCCGTCGAGGTGGACCGACACCAGGGAAACCTCAACCGGAAGCGGTGAGCCGTCGGCTTGCTGGTGCAGCCACTCGAAGCGTAGGGTCTTGTCTTGGGCCTGGGCAAAAAGGTTCGCGGCCTTGATCGCCGAATTCTCTCCATCGGGTTGCACAGCCGGAGAGATCTGATGCGGCTGCTTACCCAGTACGGCCGTCGCATCATCATAACCGAGCATGCGCAGGGCGGCCTGATTGATCTCGGTGAAGCTGCCTGACTGGATCACCAGCATGCCTTCGGCCGCTGATTCGAACAGCGCCCGAAAACGTCTCTCGCTCTCCTCGAGTCGAGCCTTGGTCTCGACCTCGGCGGTAATATCGGTATCAGTGCCGCGGATGGCTTCGACCGCGCCTGTTTCGTTGGTGATTAACTCGGCGCGGTTGCGCACCCAGCGTGTGCTGCCGTCGTCGCCTCGCCGTATTCGATACTCAAGCTGGTAGCCTTTACCTTCGCTCAGCGCCTGTTGCAGCGCCGAGTCGACCCGCCCGCGATCCTCGGGGTGAGCGAATTCGCGGCTCAGCTCGGCCCAGGAGTAGGCAGACTTGTCGGCACCGTGAATGCGCTGCCAGCCTGGAGAGACTTGGACTAGGTCATCGCCAGGCCTCCAAGACCAGGCCCCAGCTTTGGCGATGCGCTCGGCATCGACGAGCATGTTGCGCAACTCGCGGACCGATTCCTCAATGCTATGTCGGGTGGTGACGTCACGGTTGACGCCACGGCGGCCAAGATAGCGCCCGTCATCGGCCACTACCGCGCGGCATTCGTGCTCAATCCAGCGCCAGTGGCCATCGCGATGCTGGATGCGCAGCAGCAGGACCCCATTATCATCTGACTCGTGCGCCTGAATCCCGCCAAGATGCTGGCGCCATTGCTCCCGGTCTTCGGGATGAATCAGCTGGCCAACCAGGCTTGGGTCATCGAGGAACGCACTGGCGCTGTAGCCCGTGATCTGCCGGCAGCCCGGGGAGACATGAACGAAGTGTCCGTCGGGGTTGGCCCAGTAGTCCCAGTCCAGGCTATATTCGGCCAGGACATGATAGGCCTCCTGGCTGCTAGCCAAACGGTCATAGGCGTGGCGCAGTTCACGCTGTTGCTGAACGATCGCGGTGCGGTCAACGATGATGCAGAGCATCTGTGGCTCGCCATCTGGCGTTGGCGGCAGCCGCGCGCCGTGCAGATCACCGGTGAACCCGCGGCCGTCGGTGGTCTCTAAGCGCAACTCAGGGCGGGCGATCTCTTGCTCCTCACCGAGGCTGAGCTGCCGCATGGCCGCTAGGAAGCTGTTGCGGTCGCGCTCGCTGACCAGACGCAGCAGAAAATGGTGGTGCACGCGCAGATCGCGCAGGCCGAAGAGCCGGCTTGCGGCCGGATTCGCCGAAATGACCAGGCCATGGCGGTCGATCACGAGCGCAGCCACTGGGGCGCTCTGGAACAACGCGGTAAAGCGCTCCAGGGCCTCATGCGTGCTCTCTTGGCTGCGAACGAGTTCTTCGTTCTGGATCTCGAGTTCGGCCTGATAGATGCGCACGTTCTCGATCAGCTTGGTCAGGCTGATATCACCCGTTGCGATGAGGTCCTCGGCGAGATCAAAACGGCCCCGGCGCAGCGCATCGAGCGCACGCTCGCGAAAATCCGCGAGCTTCGAATTCTGCTCTGCCGCGTCGACAGACGCGGCGGGGTCAACGGTCGGGTCGTGGGTTTTGTGCATAGTCATTGATGGGTGCTCTGCGCCTTGGCTGCTTGGCTCAGCCGCGGCTGTGAAGCAGACACCGAGCCTAGGTTTCCCTGTTGCTGCAGTCGCGGTGTCGGTTCCAAGCGCTGATATCGATATGACTGACCACCACGCCTCCTGAGGGATGTTGGATTGGCGCTGCATGCATCACGTACCAACGCTCAACCTCTGGCGAGTGGCAAGGGTACTCGAGCGATAATTCTGTGCGCTCGCCGTTGAGCAGCGAGCGTATACCATCGGCCGCCGCTTTGGCGTAATCGGCATCGGTTGCGTTTGCTCCGGACTGGCAGGCTTCGAGATAACTGCTACCGGGGCCGCTGTTAGTGAGTTCTGGATCACCATTGCTGCAGGCAAAATTGCGCCAGGCATGGTTGATCATCGTGATGCGCCCGCTCGTGTCGAGCACGGCGACGTGTTCTGGGAGAGAGTCCAGCACCGATTGCATGCGCTCGATATCGCGCAGCGTTGTCACATCGATAAAGGTCGCAACAGCGCCGCGTGGCACACCGGGACGGACCGAGTAAGGAAGCACGCGGGCGAGATACACGCGGTCGTTGGTGGCGGGGACCTCACGTTGCAGCATCTCGCCGTCGTGAATCGTTGTTTTCAGCTCAGCAAAAAAGTCTGGGTAGTCGAGCAGATTGGTAAAGTCATCGATTCGGCGTCCAAGGTCGGCCTCGCGGATCTTGAACAGCTTGGTCGCCTCAGGTGTGAAGCGGGTCAGCCTCAGGTCATGATCGACAAAGACCGTCGCAATGGCCGCGGCTTGGGCCATGGAGTCCAGATCGGCGTTGAGCCGATTGAGGATCTCAATCTTTTCCTGGTTCTCTGAGTTGACCGTGTAGAGCTCCTCGTTGACCGACTGCAGCTCTTCGTTCGAACTCTGCAGCTCTTCATTCGAGGCCATCAACTCCTCGTTGGTTGCCTGCAGCTCTTCGTTCGCGGTCTCGAGTTCTTCGATGGTGGCCTGCAGACTCTCGCGCGTGACAGCGAGCTCGCGTTCGAGGGTCTCGAGCCGATCAGCCGATTCGGCGCTCATGTCCATTGTCTGCACCGACTCGTCGCCCGTCGGGGCCTGCAGCATCGGCTCGGGCTCGAACGAGAGCATAAGACAGGCATCGCTGCCGTCCTGTAGCACGGGCCGGACCACGACGCGCAGTCGCTCGGTCTCCTGATTGGCGAGCTTGACCTGCAGGATGTCAGAGCGCATCGCATCCTTACTGACCGCAACCTTATGCAGTAGCGCTTGCGCAATCGGCGCGATTGAGGCCGGCAGCAGCTTGCTGATCTCTAGGGTTGCGCTGCCCTCGCCGATGCTCAGATAACGCGACACATCGCCGAACACGTGCAGCAGTTCCTGCTGCGTGTTCAGCAGCAGACTGACGGGTGCATAGCCGCGCAGGAGCACCGCTTGACCGGCGTCGATAGCGGCCGCATCGCTGCTGGCGCGAAGCCGCTTTGAGCCAACATGACTGCGAGGACCCATGAGATGACCCACTGGCGAATGCGGCTCCAGAGGTGGGGTGCCATGGCGCAGGATGCGATACATCTTGTGCTTGGAACTGACCGCACTGAAGTCCTGCTGCACACTCGACGCGCTTTCGCTCGATCCCAGAAACAGATAACCGCCGGGGGCGAGGGCGTACTGCAGGCGCCGCATGACCCGTTCCTGTGCGTCGTTGCGGAAATAGATCAACAGATTGCGGCAAGATACCAAGTCCATGCGCGTGAAGGGCGGGTCTTCGAGCAGGTTGTGCTTGGCGAAGACGATGTTATGGCGGATGTCATTCTTGACCACAAAGTGGTTGCCACGCCGGTAGAAGAAGCGCTCGAGCCGCTCGGGCGAGACCTCGGCGGCGATCGACTCCGAGAACATGCCGGCGCTGCCGGTATCGACGTTATGCTGTTCGACATCGGTTGCGAACAGCTTGAAATCCGGCCAGCGGCGCAGCTTGTCGAAGGCCTCCGAGAACAGGATCGCGATCGAGTAGGCCTCTTCGCCGGTCGAGACCCCTGGGACCCAAGCGCGGATAGGCTGGTTCTCGCTGTGCTCTTTGACGATCGGCAAGATCACCTTCTCGGCCAGGGTTTCGAACGCCTCGGGGTCGCGGAAGAAATTGGTCACCGGGATCAGCAACTCTCGGCGCAATGCATGAAGCTCGGAGGTATCGCCATCGAGCAGCCGGACGTAGTTTTCCAGATCCGGGACGTGCCGGACTGTCATACGCCGCTCGATGCGGCGCATGACAGTAGCGGGCTTGTAGTCGCGAAAATTGATGCCGCCCTGGTGATGCAGCAGGTGCAAGGCCTCTTCGAGCGCACCTTCACGATCATAGCTAGCCGTTGCGCTTCGACGCGGGCTGCGTCCGGAGGGTGCGTGACTGATGTGATCGAGGATGCGCGGCCCCAGCGCTTCAGGTGGCAGGATGGCATCAACCAGGCCGGTGGCGATCACACTGCGCGGCATACCGTCGAACTTTGCCGATTCCGTGTCTTGGGACAGCAGCAGGCCGCCGGCGTCATTGATGGCGACGGCGCCGCGGGTGCCATCCGAGCCGGTGCCGGAGAGTACGACGCCGACGGCGCGGTTGCCATGAGAGCTGGCCAGTGAGCTGAAGAAGAAGTCGATTGGCAGGGCGAGGCCGCGCGGACTTTTGGGCCGCAGATGCAGCTCATTGCCGGAGACACTCATCATGCTTGCCGGCGGGATCAGGTAGATGTGGTCCGGCAAGATCGGCATCCCATCCTCGACCGTAACCACAGGAATCGAGGTGTAGCGCCCGAGCAGGTTGCCCATCATGCTTTTGTGATCCGGTGAAAGATGCTGAATCACAACGAACGCAGCCCCGGTCTGCATCGGTAGCGATTCGAAGAACCGCTCAAGCGCATCAAGGCCGCCTGCGGACGCACCGACCGCGATCACATAGGGAAACGGGGTCCCGCTGTTCCCCGCGGCTGCTGGTTCGGGGCTGATTGGCTTTTCATGATCTGGCATGGTGGGCTCTTATTTTAGCTTGGGTGCGAGACGCGAACTGTCGAATGGTATCCGACTTCTTTAGGAATGCCATCGAATCCTCGGCGAGGGTCTGACGTACGTCATTCGCTCAGCCCTTTGCGATTGACCCAGCAGCTGCATAACCCTAGTGTCCATGAGTCATGCAGGAGGTGCCTCGCGGGTGACGCGAGGTGAAACGGGAAGTCGGTCCGGCGCAGGCTCAATGTCTCCGCGAAGCCGATGCTGCCCCCGCAACGGTAGGCGAGTTCGAGAGGCGACCTGATGCCACTGTGGCCCCACGGGGTCATGGGAAGGCGGTTCCTCTCGGTGTCGACGCATCCTCGACACCAGCTCGTGAGCCCGGAGACCGGCCTTCTGCGACACGCTGGTGCCGCGGAGGGCGGAGCCCGGTGCAGGGGCCGTTGCTGCGTACACCTCTCTGCCGTCTTTGTCCTCGAGCGGGCCATTCGCCCGACACGTCTCACGGGTGGTGAGACCCAAGAGGACCTTCGATGATCCAGTCGACTTTTGATTCGGCGTGGTGGCCATTGCTGCCTTGCGCCACAGCCCTGCTATGGGCTGCTCCGCTGCAGGCTCAGGTTGAAGACGCGACCAACCTGGAGCCAATCGTGATCACCGCGACACGCACCGCCCAGACCACCGACGAGACCCTGGCCTCGGTCACCGTCATCGACCGCGCCGAGATCGATCGGCGTCAGTCGAAGACCATGGTCGATATCCTGCGTGGGCTCCCGGGTGTGGCCACCTCCAGCAGCGGCGGGCCTGGACAGCCAACCTCGATCTTTCTTCGCGGCACCGAATCCGATCATACCCTGGTGCTGGTCGATGGGATCAAGGTTGGTTCTGCAACCTTGGGCTCGACGCCCTGGCAGAGCATCCCCACTGACCAGATCGAGCGCGTTGAGGTGGTGCGTGGGCCGCGCTCGAGCCTCTATGGCTCGGAGGCCATCGGTGGGGTGATCCAGATCTTCACCCGCCGCGGTCGCGCCGGGCCGCTGACGCCGCGCCTGAGCTTGGGGGCTGGCTCCTATAATACGATTCGCGCTAACGGCGGCCTATCGGTTGGCAATGAGCGCGGCTGGCTCGATGCCAATCTTGGCTTCGAGCAGAGTGCTGGCTTCAACGCCTGCGATGGCGAGCCGTTCGTCGGCGGCTGCTTCGTCGATGAGCCCGACGACGACGGCTACACCAATAAGAATGGCGCGCTCAGCGGCGGTTGGCAGTTGACCGATCGCCTCTCGCTGGAGGCGGATTTTCTGCGCTCCGAAGGCGATGTCGACTTTGATGGCAGCGCCTTTGCCGGTAATCGTAACGCGACCATCCTGCAGGTGGCGCGGCTGCAGGCCAAGGCGCAGCCGTTCGATGCCTGGACCAGCAGCGTCGATGTCGGCCGCAGTTGGGACAAATCGCGGGTGTTCTTCAATGACCGCTTTCTCAATCGGTTCGATACGCGGCGCGACAGCCTTGGCTGGCAGAACGACATCCTGCTCGGGAGCAACCAGCAGCTGACACTGGGGATCGACTATCAGCGCGATGAGGTCACCACCAAGCCAACCTTGGCTGAGGATTCACGCGACAATACCGGCGTTTACGGCCAGTATCTGGGGCGCCTAGGCTCCGCTGACCTGCAAGTCAGTCTGCGCCAGGACGATGATTCACAGTTCGGCGGCCATGGTACCGGCAACGCCGCCATTGGCTATAGCCTGGCGAATGGGCTGCGGCTGACGGCGAGCTACGGTACCGCGTTCAAGGCGCCGACCTTCAACGAGCTCTACTTTCCCGGCTTCGGTAACCCTGACCTCGAGCCCGAGCAATCCTGGAGCGCTGAGCTTGGCATCTCAGGGACGCACCCTTGGGGTCGTTGGGCTGCCAACCTGTACCAGACCGACATCGATGACCTGATCTCGACCACTCAGGTTGCCCCAAACCTGTTCCTGCCGGAGAACGTCGATCGCTCGCGTATCCGCGGCCTTGAGCTTTGGACCACGGCCGAGCTGGGGGGCTGGATCATGGATGCGAACCTGAGCCTGCTCGACCCGCGCAACGAGTCCAGCGGGCCGAATAAGGGCAATCTCTTACCTCGGCGCCCAGAGCAGACCTTCCGGCTCGATGCCGACCGACAGTTTGGTCGCATCGGTGTTGGCGGCACCCTGTTCGTCGCCGGTCGTCGTTTCGATGACGCTGACAACCGCATCCGGCTCGATGGCTTCAGCCTTCTCGACCTGCGCGCCGACTATGCCTTCAGCGATGCGCTGCGGTTGCAGGCACGGGTCGAGAACCTGTTCGATGAGCAGTACGAGACCGTCGCTTACTACAATCAGCCGGGCCGCACGCTGCTGCTGACGCTGCTGTATCAGCCATGATGCTTGACCCGACATGCTGCCTCGTCCTGAAGCCGAATGTCGGGTTCCCTCAACAGGAGGTTGATGTCCGCCTCCGTCATGCCGAGTCAAATCAGAGCCGATGACTGATGATGAACGCATAGCCGATTCCGATCGCCTGTCCCGGGAGCGATACCGATGCCTGATCCTTGGCGGTGTTCGCTCGGGCAAGAGCCGCTTCGCCGAGCAACTCGCCCGCGCCTCCGGCCTGCCAGTGACCTACCTGGCGACCGCCACCGCGAGCGATGGCGAGATGCGCAAGCGCATCGCCGCGCACCAAGCTCGGCGACCGGGCGACTGGACGTTGATCGAAGAGCCACTGGCGTTGCCCGCGGTCTTGGCCTCTGTCTGCCAGGACGACCGTTGTGTGCTGGTCGAATGCCTGACGCTTTGGCTCGCGAATCTACTCTGGGCCGAGGAGCCAGGTCGGTTGGATGCTGAGCTGGCAGCCTTAGATGCGCTGTTGCCAAGGCTGCGGGGGCAGGTCATCTTCGTCGGCAACGAGGTCAACATGGGTGTGATCCCGGTCAACGACCTAGCCCGGCGCTACGGCGACCTGGCCGGCAGCCTGCATCAGCGCATCGCCGCCCAGGCCGAGCAGGTGGTGCTAACGGTTGCCGGACTACCGCTGGTGCTGAAGGGCCCGGCGTTAGCCGCTGTTTGATTGCAGCTTGCCGACGCCAGTCTCAGCAGCGCGGGCTCCAACCTGGCTGGATATCGTCGTTTGCGGGGCCACTGTCGGAGGGGAGCTAAACCTGATGACCGAGCGAGGCCTGCTGATGTCCGAGACCGACCCGAGCGCTGCTCCACCGAGCAGCATTGAGCGCAATCGACTCGCCGAGACCACCAGCCCCTATCTGCAGCAGCATGCCGAGAACCCGGTGCACTGGTGGCCTTGGTGCGAGGAGGCGCTGGCGCTGGCGCGCGCCGACAACAAGCCGATCCTGCTCTCGATCGGCTACTCGGCCTGCCATTGGTGCCATGTGATGGCGCACGAGTCGTTCGAGGACGAGACCACGGCGAAACTGATGAACCGGCTCTTCGTCAACATCAAGGTCGATCGGGAGGAGCGGCCGGATCTGGACAAGATCTATCAGACCGCGCATCAGCTGCTCGCCCAGCGCACTGGCGGCTGGCCGCTGACGGTGTTCCTGACCCCGGATGATCTGGCACCGTTCTTTGCGGGCACCTACTTCCCGAAAACGCAGCGCCATGGCCTGCCGTCGTTCCAGGAGTTGCTGACCGGCGTCGAGCGCGCCTATCGCGAGCAACAGGACGCGATCCGCGAGCAGAATGCGTCGCTCCGCAAGGCGCTGTCGCAGCTAGATGGACCGGATGAGTCGGTCGGCGAGCCGCTTTCGGATCTGGCGCCGCTCGATCAGGCGCGTCGGCAACTGGCCGGCAGCTTCGACAAGGTCAACGGTGGCTTCGGGCGCGCGCCCAAATTCCCGCATCCGACCAATCTGGAGCTGTTACTGCGGCATTATGCGGCGACCGCAGCAGCGGGTAGCCCCGACCATCAGGCGCGTGAGATGGCCCTGTTCACGCTGGAGCGGATGGTGCGCGGTGGCCTCAACGACCAGCTCGGCGGCGGCTTCTGCCGTTACTCGGTCGATGATCACTGGATGATCCCGCACTTCGAGAAGATGCTCTACGACAACGGGCCGCTGCTGGCGCTCTGCTGTGATGCCTGGCAGCTCAGCGGCGACGAGGTGTTTCGTGACGCGGCCATCGGTACCGCCGATTGGGTCATCGCCGAGATGCAGTCGGAGGAGGGCGGCTACTTCTCGGCGCTTGATGCCGACAGCGAGGGCGAGGAGGGTCGCTTCTACGTCTGGGATCGCGACCAGATCGCCGCGCTGCTGAGCGCCGATGAGCTGGCCTTGATCACCCCGCTGTTCGGGCTGGATCAGGCGCCGAACTTCGAGGGCCGCTGGCATCTGCACGGCTATCGCACCTTGGCCGAGGTTGCCGCCGAGCAGGGACGGGACGCCGAGGCCGCCAGTGCGCTCTTGGCCAGCGCCAAGACCAAGCTGCTCGCGGCGCGCGCCGAGCGGGTGCGACCGGGGCGCGACGAGAAGGTGCTGACCTCCTGGAATGCGCTGATGATCAAGGGCATGCTGCGCGCGGGGCGGCTGCTGGGACGAAATGACTATCTGGCCTCGGCCGACCGGGCGCTTGCGTTCGTTCAGGATCGGCATTGGCGCGACGACCGTCTGCTCGCGACCTACAAGGACGGCAAGGCGCATCTGAACGCCTATCTGGACGATTACGCCTTCCTGCTCGATGCGCTGCTCGAGCGCCTGCAGACGCGGTTCCAAGCGGCTGATCTGGACTGGGCGCAAGCGCTGGCCGAGGTGCTGCTGAGCCAGTTTCAGGACGATGCCAAGGGCGGCTTCTACTTCACCAGTGCCGACCACGAGGCGCTGCTGCAGCGACCGAAGCCGATGGCCGATGAGTCGACGCCCTCGGGCAATGGCATCGCCGCGCTCGCGCTGCAGCGGCTTGGGCATCTGCTCGGCGAACCCAGATACCTCGATGCCGCAGCGCGCACGCTGGGCGCGGCGGCCGAGCCCATCCGTCGCCTACCCTATGCGCATGGGACCCTGCTGATGGCGCTCGATGAGCAGCTGAGTCTGCCGGAGATGATCGTGATTCGTGGACCTGTGGAAGCCGATGTTTCCATGGGGGCGGCCGGCGAGGGGGCTTCAGGTCTGGGCGACGCCCTCAGCCAGTGGCAGACCATCGCGCAACGCGACTATGCACCACGCCGGCTGACGCTGGCGATCCCGGCCGAGGTCACCGAGCTACCCTCGGCCTTGGCGGCGATGCAGCCGGCCGAGGGGGTGCGTGCCTACCGTTGTCGCGGCACCCAGTGCGAGGCGCCGATCGAGCGCCTCGAGGAGTTTAAGAAGGCCGTGGTACCCAGCATGAAATAACCGGAGTGTTTCCCAGGCACAGGCACGACTTCCAGGCCGCTGCCTCGCGTGCGGGCTTGTTAGCTCAGGGTGGTGCTGGTAACTTCCATCGCTGAATAGGCGAGTGTCTCGTCCTGTCCCTCCGGTTTGAAGGAGTCTCAAGATCGCTACCAGCCTACTTGCCCTGATCGATGACGTTGCCACCGTCCTTGATGATGTCTCGATTCTCGCGAAGGTCGCCGCGCGCAAGACCAGCGCGGTGCTTGGCGATGATCTGGCGCTGAATGCGCAGCAGTTGACCGGCGTGCGCGCCCAGCGCGAGCTGCCGGTGGTCTGGGCGGTGTTCAAAGGCTCACTCATCAACAAGCTGATCCTGGTGCCGGCGGCGCTGTTGATCAGCGCCATTGCGCCCTGGTTGATCACGCCGCTGCTAATGGTGGGCGGCCTATACCTCTGTTACGAGGGTTTCGAGAAACTCGCGCACAAGTACCTGCAGGATGCCGATGCCGAGCAGGCGCACCGCAAGGAGATCAGCCGCGCCCTGTCAGATCCCGACATCGATCTCAAGACGCTGGAACAAGACAAGATCAAGGGCGCGATCCGCACCGATTTCATCCTGTCGGCCGAGATCGTCGCGATTACCCTCGGGATCGTCGCCAGCGCGCCCCTGCTGACCCGCGTGCTAGTGCTCTCGGGCATCGCGCTGGCGGTGACGGTCGGCGTCTATGGGCTCGTCGCTGGGATCGTCAGGCTCGACGACGCCGGTCTTGCGCTGACCGAGACCGAGGGTGAGGCTGCGGTGGATCGCGCCAAGCGTGCGCTGGGCCGCGCGATTCTCGTTGCCGCGCCCTATCTGATGAAGACGCTGTCGGTGGTCGGGATGATCGCGATGTTCTTGGTCGGTGGTGGCATCCTGGTGCACGGCATTCCGGCGCTGCATCACGGGCTCGAGCATCTTGTGCAAGGGCTCGGCGGCATGTTCGGGGCGCTGACGCCGATGCTCATCAATGGCCTGGTCGGAGTCCTGGCTGGCGCCGCGGCCGTCGCCATGGTGACCTGGATTCAACGTTGGCGCTCGAACCGGGCTTAAGCGCCCGGGCCAAGGTCCGAGGCTGTCCTGTGTTGGATTCGGCTGGCATTGCTGACCTCGCGGTTTGAGCCTGCGGTTTGAGCCTGCGGTTTGAGGTGGACCTGGAGGTTATGGGATGACGCGTTTTCGGGATCTCCATGTCCCTTGCCTGTTCGCTTTCCGCTTTTTGACCCGAGTGCCGCTACCCGCGGTCGCCGATGCGAGCCCAATCGAAGCGAGCCCGCTCATGCTGGGGCGGTCCGCGCTCTGCTATCCGCTGGTCGGGCTCTTTCTCGGCATGGGACTGTTGCTGCTCTGGCTCGGGGTTGCCAGTCTTCCCGGTAACGCACCAGCACCCGCGACCGCCGTGCTGCTGCTCGCATTCTGGGTCTGGAGCACAGGCGGCTTGCACTTGGACGGGCTCGGTGACTGTGCCGATGCCTGGGTTGGCGGTCTCGGCAGCCGCGAGCGGACCTTGAAGATCCTGAAGGACCCGCTGATCGGCTCGATGGGGGTGGTGGCACTGGTGCTGATCCTGCTCATCAAATTTGCCGCGCTCGCCTCTTTGCCCGCGGGACTGCCCAGTGCCTTGATCCTGTTGCTGACGCCAGCGCTGGCGCGCGCGCAGTTGCTGGCATTGTCGTTGACTACCGGCTCGGCGCGTCCTGATGGGTTGGGCGCTGCGTTGCAGCAAAGCCTTCCGCGCCGCGCCGCCGGCTTGGTACTAGGCCTGAGTGGGTTGCTCGCGCTTTTGCTATTCGCGCTCGCTGGCCATTGGGCGCTTGGCATCGCGCTGGTTGGCACCGCGGCTATGCTGCTGTTTGCTTGGCGGCGCAGCATGATCAAGCGTCTCGGGGGCCTCACTGGCGACACGGCGGGGGCCTTGGTCGAGCTGACCGAGGCGGCGTTGCTGTTGATCGCTGTGCTCCTGTACCCAGGCTGATTTGCTCCTATCTCATCGTTTGGCCAACGCGGAAGTGCTTGCGAGTTAACGCCCATGCCTGATACCCATCTCAGCCTATGCGAGGAGTGCGATCTGCTCCAGCGCAGTCCGCCATTGCCACCCCGCGGCTCGTCACGTTGTCTGCGCTGCGGGCATCAGCTGCATCGACATCGGCCGGCGAGTCTGGATCGCACCCTGGCCTTCGCGCTCACTGGGCTGATCCTGTTTGTCGTCGCCAATAGCTTCCCGTTCCTCTCGTTCGAGATGCAGGGGCAGCGCACCGAGACCACGCTGTTCAGTGGTGTCGCCGATCTCACCGAGCAGGGTAAGGGCGAGGTGGCTGCGGTGGTGTTCTTCACCGCGATTCTTGCGCCAGGTCTGCAGTTGCTGCTGCTACTGATCGTGCTGACCCCGTTGAAGCTCGGCCGCGGGCTGCCGCCGGGCTATCCCACGCTGTTTCGCTGGTTCAAGACCATGGTGCCCTGGGGCATGATGGACGTGTTCCTGATCGGCATCCTGGTCTCGGTGGTCAAGCTGGCGGATATGGCGACCATCGTCCCTGGGACCTCGCTGTTCGCCTTCGTCATCCTGATCTTCGTGCTCGCCGCGGCCCAGGCCTCGCTGGATTCGGATATCGTCTGGGAACGGGTGACGCTGCCGCAGCGGCTGCGGCGGCCGCCGCGAGCCGGTGAGCGGGTGCTCGGCTGCGATGTCTGCGAGCTGGTGGTGCCGGAGCAGGAGGCGATCCGCCAGCCTGGGCCGGTCGCTCAAGTTGAAGCTCAACTTGAAGCTCGGCTAGGGGCCAGCTCAGGGCAGGTGTTGGCGTCTTCGTTAAATGACCCGCCCCTGCGCTGTCCACGCTGCACGGATATACTGCATCGGCGCAAGCCGATGAGCATCCAACGCACCTGGGCGCTGGTGTTGGCCGCGCTGGCCTTCTACGTACCCGCGAATGTGTTTCCGGTGATGACCGTCACCAGTCTCGGGCAGACACAATCGGATACGATCTTCAGCGGTGTCGTCTTCCTGCTGGAGCACGGCATGCTGCCGCTGGCCGCCATCCTCTTTATTGCTAGTATCTTCGTGCCACTCTTGAAACTCCTGATCTTAATCTTCTTATTGGTCTCGGTGCAGCTGAGATCCCGCTGGCGCCCGCGTGATCGGACCCGGCTGTATCGCATTACCGAGGCCATCGGCCGTTGGTCGATGGTGGATGTCTATGTGGTCACCATCCTGGTGGCGCTGGTCCACCTGGGGAATCTGGCGAGTATCCAGGCCGAGGCTGGCGCGGTCTTCTTTTGTGCAGTGGTGATCCTGACGATGTTCGCGGCCATGGCCTTTGACCCGCGGCTGATCTGGGATGCGGCCGGCCAGAACCCGGAGAAACGGGGCCAGGTGTTCGCTCGGACCCAGGCACAGCAGACAGGAGGGGCTCGCGACCAGGCGCCAGACGGCCCTCAGCGCCAGCAAGACTCGGCATGGCTGCCAATTGGCAAACCCCTGCCCGATGTCAACTGATTCCGAGCACACAAAGGGGCCGTCGACCTATGGGGCGACGGATAGCGAGACCTCGGCACTCCCTGAGGCTCGGGTGGTTAAGGCCGACCGGCTCTCTCTGGTCTGGCTGCTGCCGATCCTGGCATTGGCGGTCGGTGGCTGGCTGGCCTACAAGACCTGGTCCGAGCAGGGCCCTGTCATTACCATCAGCTTCCCGAGTGCGTCGGGGCTTCAGGCGGGCAAGACCAAGGTCAAATTCAAGGATGTCGAGATCGGTCAGGTCACCACCATCAGCGTCGCTAAAGACCTCGAGGGAGTAAAGGTGACGGCCCAGTTGACCGGTGGCTCTGAGCGTTATCTGACCGACCAGACGCGGTTCTGGGTGGCGCGACCGCACATTACCGCAAGCCGGGTGTCGGGCTTGGAAACGCTGCTCTCCGGCGCCTATATCGCCATCGATCCGGTCATCGACGGTAAGCCAAATCGGCATTTCAAGGGGCTGCCTGAGCCGCCGGTGATCACCACCAATGAACCGGGCACGCGCTTTCGGCTGCGCTCATCGACCCTCGGTTCGCTGAACCTTGGCTCGCCGGTCTACTTCCGACACATTCAGGTTGGCCAGGTGGTGAATTATGAGCTCGATGACGATGGCGATGCGGTGACCATCGACATCTTCATCACCCAGCCCCACGACCGTCTGGTGTTTGTGAATACGCGATTCTGGAATGCGAGCGGCATTGATCTGTCGCTCACCGCTGATGGTGTCAACCTCGATACCGAATCCATGCTCTCGGTCCTGCTGGGCGGTGTCTCCTTCGATACCCCCGATACCCTCGAGTCCAAGGGCGCGCCGGCCACGGCTGATCAGTTCTTTCCCCTGTATGCGAATCGTGCCGAGGCTCATGAGCGGATCTATCTGAACAAGAAGCGCTACCTGATGGTGTTTAGGGGCTCGGTTCGGGGACTCAGCATAGGCGCACCGGTGTTGCTGCAGGGGATTCAGGTCGGGCAGGTGCTGGATATCCAGTTACGCTTCGATCCTGACGCGCTCGACTTTTCGATCCCAGTGCTGATCGAGATCGAGCCGGAACGGATCAATGTCGCCGATGGGGTCGAAAAGGCCCTGGTCAATGATCCGAATGTCCTCAATAACCTGATCGCGGCGGGTATGCGCGGCCAGCTCAAGACCGGTAGCCTGCTGACCGGGCAGCTCTATGTGGACCTGGATTTCCACCAAGACGCCCCTGGCGCTGTCCTGCGTGAGCAGAATGGCTATCGCGTGCTACCGACAGTACCAGCGCCGATCGAGGAGGTCACGACCAAGGTCAAAAACCTCTTGACCAAGGTTGATGCCTTCCCACTTGCACAGATTGGAGAGGATCTGACCGGTATCCTCGGCAGCATGAGGGAGCTGGTTGAGTCCAATGCGACTCAGCAGGCGCTCAGCGAGCTTGAGCAGGCCATCA